>NZ_BCNF01000062.1 GCF_001485495.1 Gordonia desulfuricans NBRC 100010
ACACTCCACCCCAACCCCATTGGATGGTCGAGCCGGGCAACCACAACCCCGACGTGGCCACCACCCGGCACCAGCCGACAGAGGTTTCGACACGCCTCGTCGCTACGCTCCTCCCGGGCTCAACCACCAAGCACGCTACACCCCAATAACATTCGATGGTTGAGCCGGGACGGAGCCGCCAGCCCGCACGCCGCCACCGCGCGATCTCGGGCGATCGTCCGAAAACCACTGGACTTGGGCCACCGGCGCACCGTAGCGTGTGCACGCCGACAATCGTCGGCACACCGACACGAACAATGGAAGAATCATGAACAGCCAGTTCCCCGTACCCCTTTCGGGCGCAGCCGCGTCGACCCTGTTGTGGGCCGACGAGGAATCGATCGAGCATCAGGCACGCAATCAGCTGCGCCGGGTGTCGACGCTGCCGTGGGTGTACGGCGTCCGGGTGATGCCCGACGTCCACGTGGGCAAGGGTGCCACCGTCGGTTCGGTGATCGCGATGCGCGATGCGGTCTGTCCGGCGGCGGTCGGCGTCGACATCGGTTGCGGCATGGCCGCGGTGCGAACCGACCTGGTGGCCGCCGACCTCCCCGACGACCTGTCGGGTCTGCGGTCGGCCATCGAGGCGAAGGTGCCGGTGGGATTCGAGCGGCACCGGGAGCCGGTGGACGTCGTCCGGCATCGGCTGGGCGGCGGTTGGGCCGGGTTCTGGGACCGCTTCGGTGAATTGCACCGTGGGGTGCGTCAACTCGACGACCGGGCCCGGCGGCAGCTGGGAACACTCGGCGGCGGAAACCATTTCATCGAGGTCTGTGTCGACGACGAGCAGCAGGTGTGGATCATGCTGCATTCGGGGTCGCGCAACATCGGCAAGGAACTCGCCGAGCGGCATATGTCGGTGGCGGCGAAGCTGCCACACAACGCCGACCTGCCCGACCGTGATCTGGCCGTCTTCCTCTCCGGCACACCGGAGATGGATGCCTATCGCCATGACCTGGAGTGGGCTCAGGAGTATGCGGCACGCAACCGTCGGGTGATGCTGGCGTTGGTGTGCGAGGCGGTCCGCGAGACCTTCGCGGGGCGGGCGGTCGCCTTCGACGAGCCGATCAGCTGCCACCACAACTACGTTGCCACCGAGCACATCGACGGCCTGGAGTTGCTGGTGACCCGTAAGGGTGCGATCCGGGCGGGCGCAGGCGACCTGGGGCTGATCCCGGGATCGATGGGCACCGGATCGTATGTGGTGCGCGGACTGGGCTCGGCGGAGTCGTTCTACTCGGCATCGCACGGTGCGGGACGCCGGATGAGCCGGACGCGGGCACGCAAGACCTACACCGCCGACGATCTGGTGGCCCAGACCGCAGGTGTCGAGTCACGCAAGGACGCCGGCGTGGTGGACGAGATCCCGGCGGCCTACAAGGACATCGATGCGGTGATCGCGGCGCAGACCGATCTCGTCGAGGTGGTGGCCCACCTGCGTCAGGTGGTCTGCGTCAAGGGGTGAGGGGTTCAGCGTTTCATCGAGATCTCCAGACCGCCCTGCCCCGGGATGGTCACCGAGGTGAACGGCCCGTCCGGGTCCCGGACGAAGGCCAGGTAGTCGCGGTACTCGCGGGCCCCGCTGACCACGTTGTCGCAGACGACGAGCGCTCCCGGCCGTAGCCGCGGCGTGACGAGTTCCAGCGCCGGGAGCGCCATCGGGATCCAGATGTCGACGAGCATGAAGTCGATCGGCCCGTCGACGTCGACGAGGGTCTCGCGCAGGTCACCTTCGCGGATGTCGACGAGGCCGGCGAGTCCGGCCCTGGCGATGTTGGCCTGCGCGGCGGCCACCTTGCCGGGTTCGTGTTCGGTGCCGATCACCACGGGCCCGGCGGTCCCGTCGGATGGCCCGGCCCCGTCGGCCGCCAGATTGTCCCGGACGGCGGCGGCGAGGTAGATCGTCGAGACACCGTAGGAGGTCCCGGCCTCGACCACGCGGCGGGCGCCGATCGACCGGCACAGCAGGTGACACAGCGCGGCCTTCTGCGGGTCGAGTGCGACCATCTTGTCGGCCAGCCACCGCTTGCCGGACTCGGTTCGGGAGGGGTCCCAGGTGCCCTCCCGGATGCGCCCGGTGACCGCGCGTACCGCCATCGGCGCCACCGCCGAGATCAGTTGCCTTTTGCTCTGCCGATGAAGCGGTTCGACGACATCGCGGGAGACGGGATCGAGCGGAGACGGTGCGAGTTTCGACATGGCCCCACGCCACCAGCGTAATTAGGTAACCCTAAGAACTTTTTCCGGACTCGACGGGACTTGCACCCATCTGGACAATGGATCGAGTGAGTGATGGACCCCTGATCGTTCAATCCGACAAGACGCTGCTGCTCGAGGTGGATCACCCCGACGCGGCGTCGGCGCGGGCCGCGATCGCACCCTTCGCCGAACTCGAACGCGCACCCGAACACGTGCACACCTACCGGGTGACGCCGCTGGCGCTGTGGAACGCCCGCGCGGCCGGCCACGACGCCGAGCAGGTGGTGGACGCGCTGGTCACCTTCAGCCGGTACGCGGTACCGCAGCCGCTGCTGATGGACATCGTCGACACCATGGGCCGTTTCGGCCGGTTGCAGCTGGTCAAGAACCCGGCGCACGGCCTGACCCTGGTGAGCCTCGATCGCGCGGTTCTCGAGGAGATCATGCGCAACAAGAAGGTCGCACCGATGCTCGGGGCGCGACTCGACGACGACACCGTGGTCGTCCATCCGTCCGAGCGTGGCCGGCTCAAGCAGATCCTGCTCAAGGTCGGCTGGCCGGCCGAGGACCTCGCCGGGTACGTCGACGGCGAGGCGCATCCGATCACCCTCAAGCAGGATGCCTGGCATCTGCGCGACTACCAGGAGATGGCCGCCGACTCGTTCTGGGCGGGCGGCTCGGGCGTCGTGGTCCTGCCCTGCGGTGCGGGCAAGACGATGGTCGGTGCGGCCGCGATGGCCAAGGCGCAGGCCACCACCCTGATCCTGGTCACCAACACCGTCGCCGGGCGGCAGTGGAAGCGCGAGCTGATCGCCCGTACCTCGCTCACCGAGGAGGAGATCGGCGAGTACTCCGGCGAGCGCAAGGAGATCCGTCCGGTCACCATCGCCACCTATCAGGTGATGACCCGTAAGTCCAAGGGCGAGTACAAGAACCTGGATCTGTTCGACTCCCGCGACTGGGGTCTGATCATCTACGACGAGGTGCACCTGCTGCCCGCACCGGTGTTCCGGATGACCGCCGACCTGCAGTCGCGGCGCCGGCTCGGACTCACCGCCACCCTGGTGCGCGAGGACGGCCGCGAGGGCGACGTGTTCAGCCTGATCGGCCCCAAGCGCTACGACGCCCCGTGGAAGGACATCGAGGCGCAGGGCTGGATCGCACCCGCCGAGTGCATCGAGGTGCGGGTGACGCTGACCGACGAGGAACGCCTGCAGTATGCGGTCGCCGAGGCCGACGAGAAGTACAAGCTGTGCTCCACCGCCCACACCAAGGTCAACGTGGTGCGCTCGATCCTGGCCCGCCATGCCGAGTCGCAGACCCTGGTGATCGGGGCCTACATCGACCAGCTCGAAGAACTCGGCCGCGAACTCGACGCCCCGGTGATCCAGGGGTCGACCAAGAACAAGGACCGCGAGGCCCTGTTCGACCGGTTCCGGTCCGGTGAACTCCAGACTCTGGTGGTGTCGAAGGTGGCGAACTTCTCCATCGACCTGCCCGAGGCATCGGTCGCGGTGCAGGTGTCGGGCACCTTCGGGTCCCGGCAGGAGGAGGCCCAGCGGCTGGGCCGGCTGTTGCGCCCGAAGGCCGACGGCGGGCAGGCCCACTTCTACTCGGTGGTCTCGCGGGACACCCTCGACGCCGACTACGCCGCGCACCGTCAGCGGTTCCTCGCCGAGCAGGGCTACGCCTACCGGATCACCGACGCCGACGATCTGCTCGGCCCGACCATCGGCGAGGGCACCCCGCAGGAGTGAGCCCCGCCGCAGCGGAAACCCTCAGGCGATCTGCTCGAGGCAGTAGCCGAGCGACTCCGGGATCTCGAAGGTCCACCGGGTCTCGCTCGACGAGCAGGTCACCTGGCTGGTCGAGCGCCCGGTGACCCGGACCACGACGGTGTTCGCCAATGGTGAAGCACTGCAGCCGATCTCGTGGTAGTCGGCCAGCGACCCACCCGTCCGCGGGATCTGATAGCACTCGTCGGGAACGAAATTCGGTGTCAGGCAGAGTTTCTGGGACGACCCGTCGAAGGTGAGGCTGGCATTGCGCTCGTTGGGACAGTCCGCAGCGGCCGAGACGAAGCGGGCCGCATAGAAGGTCAGTGCGGGAGTGGCACAGTCGACCCGCTCGGTCGGCACGTTGCCGGAGGAGTCACGCTGCCGGCCGAACTGCACGCAGTCACCCACCGACAACTGGTCCGGGCTCGACACCGGTGTGGCCTGCTGGGTCACCGGCGGCCGGGTGAACGGGGTGGACTGCGGGGTGGCGGGGCTGGTGCCGGCGCCCGTCGGCGACGTGGTGGTGGCCCCGCCGGCGGTCGTGTCGTCGTCGGATCCGGACAGCGCGTTGGCGACGAGGATGCCGGCACCCACGACCACCACGAGCGCCACCACCACGGCGACCACGATCAGCGGCATCTTGGAGGACTTCTTCGGCGGCACCGGGATCGGTTGCCCGTAGGGGCCGGTGGCGCCGAACGGCGCGGACATCGGCCCCGGCGGAATCGACCCGGGCGGAATCGGCCCGTTCGGGTTGGAGGCGCCCGGATGGCCCGACGGCACGTACGGTGCCTGCGGGTACGGCGCCTGACCATATGACGCCTGACCATAGGGTGCCTGCGGGTACGGATACACCGGCGTCCCCCGTCCCGCCGACGTCGGCGCGGTCGGGATGACCTCGGTGGGGCCCGGCCCGGCGATCCCGGCACCGGGTGCGCTCGGCTGCCCGAGCGCACGTACGAGGTCGGCGGCGAGATCGCCACAGGATCGGTATCGCTCGTCGGGGGATTTCCGCAGCGCCCGCTCGAACACCGCGTCCACAGCCGGCGAGGTCCCCGACCGCACCGACGACAGCACCGGCGGCGCACTGTTCAGGTGCGCGGCCACCACATTGGTCTGGGTGTTGCCCTCGAACGGTGGCCGGCCGCACAGCAACTGGAACAACGTCGCGGCCAGCGAGTACTGGTCGGCGCGACCGTCGATCTCGGTGCCCAGCAGTTGTTCCGGGGCCACATAGGCGACGGTCCCGAGGAAGACGTTCGCCGACGTCAGGTTGCTGACGTCCTGCTGGGACTTGGCGATCCCGAAGTCGGCGAGCAACACCCGCGGGGCGGTCACCGGGACCGCCCCGGCGGCCTCCTCGACGAGGATGTTGGCCGGCTTCACGTCCCGGTGCAGCAGCCCGTGGGCGTGGGCCGCATCGAGTGCCGACGCCACCGACGTGGCGATCGCCGACACCATGGCGGGGTCGAGTCCACCCGGACGCCGGCCCAGTAGCGCACCGGCGTCCACACCGTCGATGTATTCCATCGCCAGCCACAGGTGGCCGTCGTGTTCCCCCGAGTTGTAGATGGTGACGATCGAGGGATGCACGATGCTGGAGGCGAGTTCGGCCTCGCGGATGAAGCGGCGACGGAACATCGGGTCGCGGGACAGGTCGGCCGGCAGGATCTTGACGGCTTCCTTGCGCGGCAGCGACGGGTGTTTGGCCAGGTAGACCTCACCCATGCCGCCGCGCCCGATCAACCGTTCGATCGTGTAGCCGGCAAACGACTCACCGGGTGTGTAGACCACCGTCACCCCTCCTCGCGTTCAGGCTCGAACATTACCGGGTGACGCGCGCGCAAGGAGCGGTCACACGACCTCACGCAGGCAGTATCCGACGGGGTGCGGTTGGGTGAATGACCACTTGGTGGCATCGGTATCGCATTCGACCGACACGTCACCGCGGCTGACCGTCTGTCCGATCACGGTGGCGTCGACGGCGCTCGCCCCGCAGTCGACCAGTCGGTAGTCGGCCAGACGCCCGCCCTCGACCGGGATCTGATAGCACTTGCCGGCCGTGAAGTTGGGGGTCAGGCAGACTCCCCCGTCGCCGCCGAAGGTCAGGGTGGAGGTGTTGTCGGCGCTGCAGGTGTCGCCGGCGGCCACCGTCGACGCGGCGTAGAAGGCCAGTGCATCACCGGTGTCGCAGTCGACCTTCGTGGCCGCGACCTTGGCGGGATCGTCGTCGGGTCCCAGCGTCAGGCATTCGCCGGTCGCGATGTCCGACGGTTTGTTGACGGCATCGCTGTCGGTGCCCACGCTGACCGAACAGGCCGCCAGGAGTGCGAAGCCCATGCAGCCGACGATCACCGCGGCGCGCCAGGCCAGGCGCGCTCCGGGCCGGATCAGGGACGGTTCAGGAGTAGAGAGTTCGGGGGCAGACGGTTCGGGGGCAGACATGGCAGGTCCTCTCGTGTCGGGTTTGTCTGGACCGACAGCGTCACGTGCGCCGCTTGCGGGACACTTGGGATCGCCATGGAAGCGGTGTGACAGCCTGAAGCCATGGCCACCGTCACCCGCCTACAACCGTTCACCACCACGATCTTCGCCGAGATGTCGGCGCTGGCGGTGACCCACGACGCGGTCAACCTCGGGCAGGGTTTCCCCGACACCGACGGTCCGGCGTCGATGCTGGCGGCGGCATGTGCGGCGATCACCGCGGGCGACAACCAGTACCCGCCCGGGATCGGTGTCCCGCGGCTGCGGCGTGCGGTGGCCGACGACCAGCGCGCCCGGCACGGCCTCGACTACGACCCCGACACCGAGGTGCTGATCACCGTCGGCGCCACCGAGGCGATCGCCGGTGCGGTGGTGGGCCTGACCGAGCCCGGTCGCGAGGTGGTGATGATCGAGCCGTACTACGACTCGTATGCGGCGACGGTGGCGATGGCCGGCGGGGTGCGGCGCACGGTTCCGCTGGTCGGCGACGGCGACGGGTTCCGGCTCGACCGGGATGCGCTGGCCGCGGCATTCGGCCCGCAGACCGCGCTGGTGCTGGTGAACACGCCGCACAATCCCACCGGCACGGTGCTGTCCGACGACGACCTCGCCGAGATCGCCCGGCTGTGTATCGAACACGACGTCGTCGCCGTCACCGACGAGGTGTACGAGCATCTGCTGTTCGACGGACGTACCCACCGGCCGCTGGCGACATTCCCCGGGATGCGGGAGCGCACGCTACGGATCTCGAGTGCGGCCAAGACATTCAACTGCACCGGCTGGAAGGTCGGCTGGATCAGCGGCCCGGCCGAGCTGGTGGCGGCGGCGCGCGCGGCCAAGCAGTTCATGACCTATGTGGGGTCGGGACCGTTCCAGCCGGCCGTCGCCGTGGCCCTCGAACAGGAGCAGGACTGGGTGCTCGCGAATGCCGCCGCGCTCCAGGACAAGCGAGATCTGCTGTCGGCGGCGCTGATCGACGCCGGATTCGAGGTACATCGCAGCGAGGCAACGTATTTCGTATGCGCCGACCCGCGTCCGCTCGGCTACACCGACGGCGCGGAGTTCTGCCGGATGCTCCCCGCACGGATCGGCGTCGCGGCGGTGCCGGTGAGTGTCTTCGCCGACCACACCGAACCGTGGGATCACATGGTGCGCTTCGCCTTCGCCAAGCGTGACGACGTCATCGCCGAGGCCGCCAGGCGCTTGCGCCGCCTGGCCTGACCCGGCCGCGTCCGGGCACCGGATCAGATCGGCAGTCCGGCCTCGAGCAGGTCCACCGCGTCGAGCAGGTGGTCGAGTACACCGTCATCCGACATGTCGGGCACACCGCACGCGATGTGGAACATCACTCCCCCGGCCGCGGCGACGAACACCTGCAGCCGCCGGTCGTCGGCCTCCACCCCCAGGTATCGCGCGAAGAACTCGGTGGCCTGTGAGATCGCGGCGTCGGCCTCGATCTGATTCGCCACCCGCAGGGTCGGCTCGCTCGTGATCAGCCGTGCCCGTACCGAACTGGACGCCCAGGGGTCGGCCATCGCCAGTCTGTAGTACGCCCGGATCAGCTCGCGCAGCAGATCGAAGCGACCGAGTCCCGGCGGGATCGCCGCGAGGGTCTCCTCCCGCAGATCGTCGAGGTCGTCGGCGATCACCATCTGTTCCTTGGACACGAAGTACCGGAAGAAAGTGGTGTGCGAGACCCCGGCCTCGCGGGCGATCTGCTCGACGGTGGTCTGCGCGTACCCCTGACTCTCGAACAGGCGCAGCGCGGCCTCGCGGATCGCGGCCCGGGTGCGTTGTTTGCGTTGACCGCGCAAGCCCAGCGGGCGACCCGGGGACTTCCCCGGATCGCCCGACCGGCAGCGGTCCGACATCGTGGTCATGACCTCAGTTCTCTATCAGCTCGTCACGGTTGCTTCCGCCGAGGCGTCCCGCTCATCGGTGGACCCGTCGGACTCCGCGGCCGCCGACGGCACGCCACGGTTGCGGACCGCACCGCCCTCGATGTCGAAGTCGACGACCAGCTTGTCGAGCCACTTCGGGAGACCCCAGGCACGATCACCGAGCAGCGCGATCACCGCCGGGACCACCGTCATCCGGATGATGAAGGCGTCGAAGAACACCGCGATCGCCATGGCGAAGCCGAGCATCTTGGACGTGGTGTCCGGCGCGAGCATGAACGCGGCGAACACGCTGATCATGATGATCGCGGCCGAGGTCACCACGCGGGCACCGTGCCGGTATCCGGCGATGATCGCATCCTTCGCCGACATGCCGTGGATGTACTCCTCGCGCATGCGGGTCACCAGGAACACCTGGTAGTCCATCGCGAGGCCGAACACCACACCGATCAGGAAGATCGGGAGGAACGACAGGATCGGCTTGGTGTGGTCGATCAGACCCAGCCAGCCCTCCTGGAAGATCGCGACGGTCACGCCGAAGGTCGCGAGCACCGAGAACAGGAAGCCGATGGTGCCGATCAGCGGAACCCAGATCGACCGGAACACACCGATCATGATCAGGAACGCGAGACCGACGACGACCAGCAGGTACGGGATCAGCGCCTTGTCGAGCCGGTCGGAGAGATCGGACATGATCGCGGTCTGGCCACCGACGTGCAGTTCGGCACCGGCCTTCTCCACGGTGGGGGCGTAGTCACGGATGTGTTCCATGAGGTCATGGGTGGATGCCGACGCCGGTCCGCCGTTCGGCGTGACCATGATCAGCGCGGTGTTGGCATCGACATTCGGGTTCTGCTGCGACGGGCCGTTGCCGATCCACGTCAGGGTCGCCGCATTCGCGACATCGGGCAGGGTCTTGATGTGGGCGACCGCGGCATCGGCGATGCCGGCCACCTGGCCGTCGTCGTCGTGCAGGACCACCAGCAGGGGGCCGTTGATGCCCTCGCCGAAGCCACGTTGCAGCAGGCTCTGCGCGGCCACCTCGTCGTCGCTGGTCAGCTCCATGCCCAGATCGAGTTTGGACGTCGGGATCGCGGCGACGATCAGCACTGCCAGGCCGGCGATGATGAACGGGATCGGGCGACGGGTGACGGTCCGGCCGAACTTGACGCCCAGCGTGTCCTCGGTGGCCGACTCCTCGGCGTGCTTGATCCACGGGATCCTGGGCGCGAAGGTGAACCGCCCGGTGGCCGAGAGCAACGCCGGGATCAGGGTCAACGCACTGAGGACGGCGACCGCCACCGCAACCGCGGCACCGGCACCCATCTGGGTGATCAGCGGGATGCCGACCACCATCAGCGCGACCACCGCGATGATCACGGTGAGACCGGCGAACACCACCGCGGTACCCGCGGTGCCCACGGCCCGTCCGGCGGCGTCGGCGCGATCACCGCCCCGGCGCAGCTCGCTGCGGTAGCGGGACACGATGAACAGTGCGTAGTCGATCGAGACGGCGATGCCGAGCATCGTGACGATGCCGGTGGCGGTCTCGTTGACCGTCATGAACTCCGAACCGAGGTACAGCAGCAGCATGGTCAGTGCCACGCCGACGATGCCGGTGATCAGCGGGATGAACGCGGCGACCAGTGCACCGAAGGCGACGATCATCACCACGAAGGCGATCGCGAAACCGATCAGCTCGGCGGTTCCCCCGGCCTCCATGACCTGCATCAGCGAGCCGGTGGCCTCCACCTGCAGACCGTTGCCGCGGTTCTTCTCGAGGATGTCGACGAGTTCTTTCTTCTCGTCGACGGTGAGGTCCATGATCTTGATGTTCTGACGGACCTGGATCAGACCCACCTTGCCGTTGTCACCGAGTACCGATGCGGCGAGTGCGGGTTGCGCCTGGGCCACGGCCACCGGGTTGGCGATCGAGTCCGCGTCGACGACGTCGGGCAGCGTCTTGAGGTCGGCGACGAGGGCGTCGATCTGGTCGGTGTGGTTGGCGAGGCCGTCGTCGGCGGCGACGAGCACACTGGTCGACGCATGCTCCTGCTGCGCCATGACCTGCGGGAAGTACTCCTGCACCTGGCTGGTGGCGGTGCCGGAGTCGGTTCCGGGCAGGTCGAAGTCCTTGGCCAGGGTGGGTTTGAGTCCGGCGACGGCCGAGCCGACCCCGATCAGGACGATCAGCCACGCGGCGATCACCCACCACTTGTGTTTGAACGAGAACCGGCCGAGCCGGAAGAGCACTGAAGCCATGTGGGGGTCCCTCTGTCGACTGGACGCAAGATGCCGGACACGAAGTCAGCACAAAGTGTGCATGACTAACACTTGGAACTTTCTACTCCACTTTTTCCCGCACGGCCACCATCGCCCTCGGTCTGTGAGCAAGGGCACGCCTCCGATCGGGCTAGAACATTCGTTCGACAGTCGCTACCCTGGCGGTATGACGTCCGTCGGCATGCAGGGTTCGATCTTCGATCTCGACGACACCGAACCGCAGATCGGGCGCCTGGGCCATACGGTGACCCGGCGCGAACTCACCGACGGCGCCTGGGTGGATCTGCGGCCGGGCTGGATCACCGGCGCGGATGCACTGTTCGACGCACTGCACGAGAACGCGGCGTGGCGTGCCGAGCGCCGCCGGATGTACGACCGCGTCGTCGACGTCCCCCGGCTGCTCGCCCAGTATCCCGCCGCCGCGACACTGCCCGATCCGCTGCTCGCCGACGCGCGGGACGCGCTGAGCGCCCACTACCGCCCCGAACTGCCCGAGGGCTTCGCCACCGCGGGGCTGTGCCTGTACCGGGACGGGGCGGATTCGGTTGCATGGCACGGTGACCGGTTCGGCCGGGGCGCCACCGACGACACCATGGTCGCGATCCTCTCGCTGGGCTCGCCTCGCCCACTCGCGTTGCGCCCCAACGGCGGTGGACCGTCGATACGCTTCCTCCTGTCGGCGGGCGACCTGCTGGTGATGGGCGGCAGCTGTCAACGCACCTGGGAGCACGCGATACCCAAGTGCACCGGTGTCGGCCCCCGCATCAGCGTGCAGTTCCGCCCGCCGGGTGTGTGGTGACCGGTTGCGTTACAGCGTGATCGAGGTCCCGGTGAGGTTCTCCGACGCAGTCCACAGGCCGGTACGGATCCGCTCGTCGCGGGCCCGTCCGCTGAACCCCGACTCCCCTGGCGCACCGCGCATGCCGAACAGCTTCGTCGGCCCGTAGAAGGTCCCGTTCACCGCGTCCGGCGCGGTGGCCGCGAACAGGGTGGGCAGCGCGCCGTCGGCGGCGGACTGGGCGAACAGATTGCCGACCACCATCACCTTGTCCATGATCGACTCGGTGTGTCCCTGCAGTCCGGTGGCCGCATAGCCGGGATGGGCGATCAGCGACTTCCTGCTGTCACCGGCGGCGGTCAGCCGTTCGGCGAGGACCTGCCCGAAGATCAGGTTGGCCATCTTGGAGTCGCCGTAGGCCTGCCAGGCTCGGTATCGGCGCCGTTCCCAGCCGAGATCGTCGAGATCGATCCGCCCCAGCTGGTGCATACCCGACGACAACGTCACCACCCGGTCGGCGACCTTCGGCAACACCAGTGCGGTCAGCGCGAAGTGCCCGAGATGGTTGGTGCCCATCTGCATCTCGAATCCGTCGGCGGTGCGCCCCAGCGGCACCGCCATCACGCCGGCATTGTTGATCAGGACGTCGACGCCCGGCAGGCCGTCGGCAAAGGACCGCACCGACGCCAGGTCGGCGAGGTCGAGGGCGGCCACCTCGGCCCGCTCGCCGAGTTCACGTGCCACCGCATCGGCCTTGACGGTGTTGCGGCAGGCGAGGATCACCCGCGCACCGGCGTCGACCAGCGCTCGCGCGGTCTCGGCCCCGAGGCCGCTGTTGGCGCCGGTCACCACGAAGGTCCGTCCGGACTGGTCCGGGATGTCCTTGGTCGACCATCCGCTCATGTCTCTCCCCCTGTGGTTGCCGCCCCGGTGCACCGGGGCGGGTTGTTCGATTCAGTCCGACTTCAGTACGCCCGCGGTGCCGAGCCAGCGTGCCGGGCGCAACAGCCCGGTGAGCATCTCGCCCACCGATGCCGGGCCGCGCGGCACCAGCGCCTCGGGCCCGTAGATCGCGGTCGGCTCGGCCCGGCCCCGCATCACCCGCTCCCCCAGCAGCGCCCATTCGCCCGCCTCGTCGGCGGCGTCGGCGATCGCGGCCCCGCTGGCGAGCACCGACACCCGGCTGGTCTTGGCCATCTCCGAGAGCCGCGCACACTCGTTGACCGGGTCGCCGATCACGGTGTACTCGTAGCGCCGCTCGGCGCCGATGTTGCCGGCGAAGGCCACCCCGAACGACACCCCGATACCCCACTGGACGTCGAGGGCCTCGGTGAGCGCGCGGGCGAGTTCACGTGCCGCGGCGAGTGCGGCGCCGGCCGGGTTGTCGATCTTGACCGGCGCCCCGAACACCGCGAGCGCCGCGTCACCCTCGAATTTGTTGACGAATCCCGCGTGCTGGTCGACCACCTGGGCGACGATCTCGAAGAACTCGTTGAGCAGGGCCGCGGTGTCCTCGGGACGGCGTTCCTGGGCGATCGTCGTCGACCCGATGATGTCGACGAGCAGCACCCCCACCTCGGCGTTGGTGCCGTGCAGGCCCATCCCCTTCTCGATGGCGAGCTCGGCGACGGTGTCGCCGACGTGGCGGGCGAACAGTTCACGCATGCGTTCACGCTCGTCGAGGCCGGTCACCATCTCGTTGAAGCCGTGCTGCAGCACGCCGATCTCGGACGAGTCGTACACGTCGACGTGGGCCTCGAAGTCTCCGGCGCGCACCTTCTCCACGGCGGTCCGTAGTTCGGTGAGCGGGTCGCTGAGCGACTGCCCCACCAGCACCACCACACGCGCGCCCGACGCCAGCCCGACCACGGCGAGGGCCAGTGCCGCCCAGTCCACCGAGCCGGTGACCCGGGGCAGCAGATCGAGGTGACGGCCCGTGTTGAGGATGACCAGACCGATCATCGGCACGGCCGAACTGACCGCCCACACCGCCAGCATCCGCCCGCGCACACTGTGCACGATGGTCGACGCGGGATCGTCGGCGAGGGCCACCATCATCAGCGGTCGCGACGCCCGCTCGGCGAACAGATAGGTCAGGCACGCGCAGGACGTCCCCGCGAGGGTGAATGCGACGGTGACGCCCAGCAGGGTGCTCGTGGTGAGATCGCGTGCCGACAGGATGACGTAGCTGAGCACCGCGGCCGCCCAGGCGATCATGGTGCCGACCACCTGTAGACCCGGAATATGTTGCACCGCAACACGCCTGGCATGATCGGCGGGCGATCCGAGCTCGAACCACCGGACCTGGGGCCGGAGCATCACCACCCCGAGAACCACGTTGACGACGATGCAGACGACGACGGCGGTGACGATGTCGGGGAAGTTCGGGGCGCCGATGGTTCCCTCGACGGTGAGCTGGCCGCCGTTGTAGGACAACTGCACCAGCAGGAAGGTCTCCAGGCCGATCAGGGCGTTGCTGATCACGATGGATGCGACGGCCACCGCCATGGCGCGCCGGGCCAGTCGACCGCGATCGGCAGCACCGAGCCCCGCCCACTCCCGCGCGCCGGGCTCCCCGTCGACGCCCCAGACCCGCGCGGCGTAGCGCCGCCGGGCCCGAGTCCATCGGGTTTCGCCATCCGACGCCGGAGCCACACCGGTATTGTGTGCTGGCCTCATGCGCCTTCCCTGCCGTCGATATCACTGCAAAGCGTACCGAATGAGCAGGGTCACACCAGGGCCGATCGCCCTCTGGTCATACCGAACGCGGTCACCGAGGGAGTGCGGTGAGCTCCTCGGTCTCCGGGGCGTCGTCGGAATCGGGGGTCGCATCGCCGGCGATCTCGTCGTCGGGGGTCTCATCGCCCGGCTGCCGGCCGTCCCGTCGCAGGACGCGGCCGACGACGAGCATCAGGATCATGACCAGAAGCGCCGACCCGCCACCGACGAGCAGTGCCGTCGCCGTGCGGTCGGAGTTGTCGACCTGCACGACGGGCGCCGCGAGAACGCCCTGCTCCCCGGCCGGGGTGAGGTTGTCGTCGGCCGATTCGAGGTTGTTGGAGATCGAGTTGAGCACCGTCGTGAGCTGGCCGACGCCCTTGCTGACCGAGTTCGCGGCGGCGACGGTGTCGCCGCGGGCCGATGCGAGTTGCCCCAGTCCGGTGTTCAGCTGCTGGGCGGCCTGCTGCGCCTGGGCCACCCCCTCGTCGAGGTGCCCACTCGCCTCGTCGACGGCGTCGCCGAGCGTCTTCATCTCCTTCTTGAGGTCGTCGAGGTTCCCGAGCTGACTCGAGATCTCCCGCGACGACGACTGCAGCGCGGTCAGGTTGGTGAGCAACTCGCCGCTGCCGGGAACCTTGTTCTTCTGCAGGAAGGTGATGACGGGGCTGATCAGCGAATCGAGCTGCCCGGCGGTGGAGGCCAGCGACTGCAGGTCGCCGAGGCCGTTGGACATCGCGACGGTCATGCTGCGCACATCGCCACCGGCGCCGGAGGTGCCGGGTGCGGCATCGAATGCCGACACGATCTGACCGGACGCGGTGTGGGCGGTGTCGACGGCGTCGAAGACACTGTCGGCCCCCTCCGAGATGCTCTTGATGCTGCCGGTGGCACTCCCGAGGGCCGACGTCATCAGTCCGAACATCATCTTGGCCGACGCCACCGACTCGCGGGCCGACTCGATCTGCTCTGTCGACGGGTCCGCGGCGGACGAATGCTTGTCCGGACCGACCGCGAGGAAGGTGACACTACCGGCGATGACGCCCACCAGCACCACGGTGAGAAACAGCGGGACACCGCCGAACAGCTTCCGCATCACAGGACCGAGTGCCCGCTTGCGGCGGGACGGTTCGTCCTCGAGTCGGTGACTGTTCGCGGACATCGATTTCCCTTCAGGAGATGACATGACCACGGCCGGACATCACCTGCCCGGCCGGCGCCACCGTAGCGCCACTTCCTGAGAGCTTCTGACCTCACCGCGACCACGGACGCCCATAACGGCAGTATCGACGTGGTCGACGGTGCATGTGTCGTCGATGACCGACGGCGATGCCGATGGATCGTGGTGCCCCCACCAGGGCTCGAACCTGGGACCTGCGGATTAAAAGTCCGTAGCTCTACCAACTGAGCTATAGGGGCAGGCAGGCCCCGCCGGAGCGGAGCCGAACAGAGTTTACCCCGACCGTCGGCGCGGTCACGCAACCCCCACCCCCGGTATGTCGGATTGACCAAAATGCATGCCTGACCTGCCGATTTGTGTTTTCGTCGCGCGGTGTCCTAATCTGATTCAGCTCCCAACGGAGCGCCTCCGACCGGAGAACCGGCCCCCTTCGTCTAGCGGCCTAGGACGCCGCCCTTTCAAGGCGGTAGCGCGGGTTCGAATCCCGTAGGGGGTACGCCTGAACTCTCACGAGTTCGGACATAAATGAATATGGCCCTGTGGCGCAGTTGGTTAGCGCGCCGCCCTGTCACGGCGGAGGTCGCGGGTTCGAGTCCCGTCAGGGTCGCCAAGGTTTCGGTTCATGACCGGCACCGTTCGGCCAGGTAGCTCAGTTGGTACGAGCGTCCGCCTGAAAAGCGGAAGGTCGCCGGTTCGATCCCGGCCCTGGCCACCAAGAGATCACCCACCGGAAACGGTGGGTTTTTTCGTATCCGGGTTACGACCGGAGGTGACCGCCCTCAGAAGGGCGGGTCGGGCGAGTCCGTCTGGGTGGCGGGAGTCTGGTTGCGGGCACGGTTGCGTTGCCGCTCGAGTCGTCGACGGCGATGTTTGCGGGCCAGTGTGGATTCCCGGTCCAGGATTCGTTCCCCATCCGGTTTCAGATACGCACCCGGCGGGCCTGGCGGTCCTGGTGGGGTGGGTGGGGCTTGTGGTGGGTCGTCGAACCGGTAGCGGCGTAGGCCGGGGAAGAAATCTTCCATGGTTTCCGCCGGTCCGGGCAGGATCAACCCTTCCGGGGTGGTGTATTCGATGATCAACCGGCCC
>NZ_BCNF01000063.1 GCF_001485495.1 Gordonia desulfuricans NBRC 100010
GTGTTCGCCGTCGACGATGGTCATCACCACCACACCGTCACAGCTCGTTTCGAGCAGGGTGTTGTGGGTGATCGACCCACCAAACGCCAACGCCGACTTGTCGGGTGTATCCGCGGGCACCGACAGATTGATCAACGCCGCAGGTAGCGCGGTCACCGACCGATCCCCCGCACCAGCGGCCATATCCAAAACCATCTCCAACGCGTCAGCCCGACGTCGAGGAGCTTCACGCGGGTCCTTCGAACCATCCGGCTGGGGCACTGGGGCCGAGAGTTTTTCGATCGCCGTCGCCAACTTCTCCCCGACAACAACATCGAGGGAACCCGATACCGATACCCGCCCATCATCGGTCCGCCCGATATCCAGGGCATTCAGATTGCGGTCCTCGTTCGCCGGGCGCCCACCCTCGGTATCCGACGAGTGATGGTCCCCCAACTGATGTGCTCGTGCCATCACCTCAGCCGGTTTCGCCCCGGACAACACCTGCGCCAACAGGTCGCCCTCGAACTCGGCCCAGGTCTCGGCAGTCGGAGCCTCCCCGGCACGCAAGCCGATCTGGTTGAGCCCGCGCACGATCGCGTCCACATGCTCACCCGAGATCGCACCGTCAGCAGCATGTTTCAGCGTGCGTTCCACCACCGCCGAGGTGCCGATCCGCTGCATGCGTGCGGCGACGGCGGGCGCGAGTCCCATCTCGATCAGCAACGTGATCGGTTTGTGGCCGCGCCGTTGTGCCAAACCCAGCCGGTCGAGATGACCAGCCCCGGCGGCGGTGAGCGAGTCGACGAGGTTGCGTATGGTGACCAGTTTCTGCATGTCCGCGAAGACGATCTGCCCGGTCTGATCGAAACGACAGTTGGTGAGTATGTCGATCACGGTGTCCAGCTCCCCCTGCATGTATTCCATCGTAGCGAACGTATAGGCGATGATCAGCCGAATTGGCAAGTAGAACAAGATTTGTGGATAAGTTGCGAAACCTGTTCACCCTGGGGGTTCGGGTTCACCTGTGGGGCTGTTGGGATGCCGACATCGTCAGCTCACCGGATTGGTTTCGACGTCCGCCCCGTCCTCATTGCTCAACCCAAGCGACGACCGGCCTGGCAGCGAGAGGGTGCCCTGGCCCGCCGGTTGGACATGTCGAAACCAACCAGCGACCTGTTGGTTGGGTTGAGTACCTCGACCGGCGGAGGTTTCGACACGACACGTCGCTCCGCTCCACATCGTGCTCAACACCCTGACGCAACAATCACTTTCGAAGACAGAGCAGGGGCCGAGCCAGAACTCGGCCGACGTCAGACGAGACCCGCGTCGTGGACGAGGATCGCGACCTGGACGCGATTGGTGGCGTCGAGTTTGGTGAAGATGTGCGAGATGTGGGCCTTGACGGTGGCGACGGACAGGTGCAGGTCGGCGGCGATCTCGGCGTTGGACGCGCCGCGGGACAGGGCGATGGCGACGTCGCGCTCGCGGTCGGTGAGCGCCGACAACGCATCCTGCGCCGCCGCGGTCCCGCCGGTGTCACCACCGTCGACCACCTGCCGGATGAGGGCGGCGGTGATCGAGGGACTCAATGCGGGCCGACCGTCGAGGACGCCGGTGATGGCGTCGACGATCTCGCCGGGCGGTGTGTCCTTGAGCAGGAAGCCGTCGGCGCCGACGGCGAGCGCCCGGACCACGTAGTCGTCGGCGTCGAAGGTGGTCAGCACGATCACCGCCGGCGGATTCTCCCCTGACTTCAGGGCAGCGGTCGCAGCGATCCCGTCCATCACCGGCATGCGCAGATCCATCAGGACCATTTCCACCGGTTCGGCGGTATGTGTCTCCAGGGCGGCGCGCCCGTCTGCGGCCTCGGCCACGATCTGCAGGCCGGGGGTTCCGCCGAGCAGCAGTTTCAGTCCGGAACGGACCAACGGGTCGTCGTCGACGATCATGATGCGTGCACTCACCGCGTGCATTCTCCTCTCAGTCCTGCGCCGGTAGCCAGACGTGCAGGATGAACATCGCGTCGTCGGTGCGGGTCACCGAATGCCGGCCACCGCTCAGCGCGACCCGTTCGCCGAGGCCGATCAACCCCAGACCGGACGGCGGCAACGACGTCCGCGCGTCGCCGATCGGCAGCGGATTGACCACCAGCAGGTCGATCCCGGATGCGCGGGCCGGTTCGATCCGAACGGTCACCGTCGACGCCGGCGCGTGTTTGCGTGCGTTGGTCAGGCCCTCCTGGACGCAGCGATACAGGGTGCGGACGGTACTCGCCGACACCGCGTCGAGGTCGGCCGATCGGGTGTACCCGACGCGCATACCGGCATCCCGGTTCTCCTCGATCAGCGCATCGATGTCGGCCGGACGAACCTGCGGGACTTCGGGATCGGCGTCGCCGGGGCCTTCACGCAACACCCCGAGTACCTCTCGCAGCTCGGTCAACGCGAGCCGGGAGTTCTCCTCGATGGTGCGGGAGGTCTGGGCGATCTCCTCCGACGACAGGTCGTCGCGGAACGCCAGCGCACCGGCATACATGCTGACCGTCGAGATCCGATGTGCGAGAACATCGTGCATCTCGCGGGCGATGCGGGCCCGCTCCACCGACCGCGCCTGCGAGATCTTTGCCTGCTGTTCCTGCTCGGCGAGCATCGCCCGCGATTGCCAGCTCGCGAGAAGCTCACGGCGCGAACCGATGTAGAGGCCCCAGGCGATCAGCGCGCCGACGATCGCCACGGTCAGCACCACGATCAGGAACATCGGTTCCGGCGACGGCGCCGTCGGTCCGGGGACGATCCGCTCGGCCAGCACGCCCGCGCCGATGCCGATGACCGCCTGCGGCACGATCTCTCGCCATCGCCGTCGCGTCGACAACGACACCAGCGCCAGCGCGGCCGGCCCCGACACCGTGATCGACACCGCACTGGCCAGCGCGGTGAAGGTGCACACCACCACCGGATGGGCCCGGCGCCACCACACCGCGATCAGACCGACGACCCCGAGCAAGAGGTCGATCGCCAACCACCACCGTGCATGCTCGATCTGGTACTCGAGCCGACCGGCGGTGGCGACCGCCGAGATCACCAGCATCAGCAGCAGCCGCCAGAGATGCCCCCATCTGGTCAATGGTGGCTGATAGTCCTCCGGGCGCATGCCCCTCACCGTAATGGGGGTCACCCCGGATACGCCTCATCCCAGGGGTGGGGGTGGTATCCGACTTTCGGCTGATCCCGATTCGAGCCTCGTGGCCGATGTGGTGGACCGGCCACCCGCGAAACCATGAATGCCATGATCACCGTGGAGAACCTCACCAAACGATACGGCGACTACGTCGCAGTGGACGACATCTCGTTCGCATGCCGGGCAGGGCAGGTCACCGGCTTCCTCGGGCCGAACGGTGCCGGCAAGTCGACGACCATGCGCATCATGGCCGGATTGACCCCCGCCACCGCCGGCCGGGCCACCATCGACGGCCGCACCTACCGCGATCTGGACAACCCGGCCACCGAGGTGGGCGTGCTGCTGGACGCCTCCGCCCAGCACGCCGGACGCACCGGCGAAGAGATCCTGCGGCTGAGCGCCATGACGATCGGGGTGCCGCGCAGCCGCGTCGACGACATGCTCGAGCTGGTCAGCCTCACCCCCGAGGAGGCCGGGCGCCGTGTGCGCAACTACTCCCTCGGCATGCGGCAGCGGCTCGGCCTGGCCAACGCGCTCATGGGCGATCCGCACATCCTGATCCTCGACGAACCGGCCAACGGTCTCGACCCGGCGGGTATCCACTGGATGCGTGGTCTGCTCCGCGACTACGCCGACCGCGGCGGAACGGTACTGCTGTCCTCGCATCTGCTGCACGAGATCGAGATCGTCGCCGACGACCTCGTGGTGATCGGCAACGGCCGGATCGTCGCGCAGGGCACCAAGGCCGAACTGCTCGCAGGCACCGGCACCGTCGTCCGGTCCACCGACGACACCGCCCTCGCCACCGCCCTCATCACCGCCGGACTCCGGGCACAGGCCGCGACCGGCGGAGGGCTCAACGTGGACGCGCAGCCCGCCGACGTCGGCGCCGTCGCCGCCGTACAGGGCATCGCCCTCACCGAACTACGCGCAGGTGACGGCGCCCGCCTGGAGGAGATGTTCCTGTCCCTCACCGCAGCCGACCAACGTGAACAACCGCTGACCGCAGGAGCCCTGTGATGACCACCCTGACCAACACACGTGATCTGCCCGCCACACCGCGGGCATCCCGGGCGGGCGCGATCCCGATGAGCCGCCTGGTCACCGTCGAACTGCGCAAGCTCACCGACACCCGGGCCGGCTTCTGGCTGGCCGCATCCATCGGCGTGATCTCGGTGGTCGTGGCGGTGGCGATGCTGATCGCCAACCGCAACGACCCCTCCAACCTGTACTTCGGCCAGTTCTTCGGGATGATGAACATCCCCACCGGGATCATCCTGCCGGTCATGGCGATCCTGCTGGTGACCGGAGAATGGAGTCAGCGCACCGCCCTGACGACGTTCACGATGGAACCCCGCCGACAGCGCATCGTGATCGCCAAGCTGCTGACGATGCTGATCGCCGCGGTCGTCGCGGTGGCGCTGTCCCTGCTGCTCGGTGCGGTCGCCAACGTGGTCGCCGGGATCATCGCCGCCGACCCCGCCGGCGCGTGGACGTTCACCGGTGCCGGTCTGGTCAATGCCCTTGTCCTGCAACTGTTCGGGTTGCTGCTCGGGTTCGGGTTCGCCGCGCTGATCCTGAGCACACCGGGTGCGATCGTCGCCTACTTCGCGCTCCCGACGGCATTGTCGCTGGCCACCGAGCTGGTGCCGTGGTTCGGCCGCAACATCGGCGCCTGGGTCGACGTCAGTTCCACCAATGCCGCGTTCCAGACCGAGGACTGGGCCACCGGTGGTGAGTGGACCAAACTGATCGTCTCCGGCATCATCTGGATCGCACTACCGCTGACGTTCGGGATCGCGCGGATTCTGCGCAGCGAGGTCAAGTAGCCGCCACGGTGAGGCGGCCGGCGACGCCGACGACACGGTTTGCCCACCGTGCGGGTGGTCGTCAGGAAAAGGTCAGCCGATTCTATGGACTTCACCGGGATTCTTCTCAGCGACCGTCGGCACCGTGGTGGAGTGACTCATCCCACTCCCCCGGTGCCGCCGTCGTCGTTTCCCCCGCCGCACCCGCAACAGCCGAACCCCGACCAGCCCGACCCGCAGCCCGGCGACCACAAAGCGCCCGGACCGCAGGCGGCGCAACCGCATCCCGGGCAACCCGGTCCCGGACAGCCTGGTCCCGGACAACCACAGCCGGGACATCCCTATCCGGGGCAACCACATCCGGGCCGGCCGAACGCCACCCAGCCGATCCCCGGATATCCGACACCCCCGCCGGGATCGCAGCGGACCGGCCGACGCTCGGCCACCCCGATCGTCGCCACAGCGCTGATCGCCGGACTCCTCGGCGGGGCGGTCGCCCTCGGTGGGCAGGCCGTCCTCGACCACACCGCGGTCGGCACGTCGTCGACCGCACCGACCCTCACCACCGCGGCGCCCACCCCGGCCGCACCGTCACAGCCGGGCTCGATCACCTATGCGGCACAGGCGGCGTCGAAGTACACCGCCGACATCCAGGTGACCGGCGCCCAGGGAGTCGCGGTGGGTAGCGGGATCGTGTTGAGCCAGGACGGATATGTCCTCACCAACAATCACGTGGTCTCCGCGCTCGGTTCCGGGGCCACCATCTCGGCGACCACCGCCGACCAGGACTCGCATCCGGCCACCGTGGTCGGCACCGCACCGTCCTATGACCTCGCGGTGATCAAGCTCGGCGGGGTCAGCGGTCTCACCCCGGCCCCGATCGGTTCGTCGGCCGATCTCCAGGTCGGCGAACAGGTGGTGGCGGTGGGGAGTCCGGAGAGCCTGTCCAACACGGTGACGTCGGGGATCATCAGTGCCCTGTCGCGGACGGTGACCGCCGGCGACGGGCAGGGATCGCAGGTCACCGTCTACAACGGGCTGCAGACCGACACCCCGATCAATCCCGGCAATTCCGGTGGGCCACTGGTCAATCTGCAAGGGCAGGTGATCGGGGTGAACTCGGCGGTCGACACCGGTTCGGGTGCCTCCGACGGCGTGCAGGCATTCGGCTTGGGCTTCGCCATCCCGATCGACACCGCCAGCCGGGTGGCCAACGAACTGCTGCACAACGGGCAGGCCACCAAACCCGTTCTGGGCGTGACCGGTTCGATCGCCGCCACCAACGCGGCGGCCACCACCCAGACCTCCGGTGCGCAGATCACCGACGTACAGGCCAATGGTCCGGCCGCTGCGGCGGGGCTCTCGTCGGGCGATGTGATCACCAAGGTCGGCGACCAGCGGATCAGCTCCTACGCCGATCTGATGGCGGCGGTGCTGGGCTACTCGCCCGGCCAGAGTGTGCCGCTCACGGTGCGCAGCGGCGGCTCCGAGCACACCGTGACGGTGACGTTGGGCAGTGTGGTGGACACCGAGCAGACCACCGTTCCCCAGAGCACGCTCCCGCAGCGCGGCCTGCACTGATCCGGCCCGGCCCGGTGATCGCGCTGTTCCGGCGATCGGTTGGGGCGCAGAAACAGACCTGCCCTGTGCAACTCGTCCGCGGCG
Source organism: Gordonia desulfuricans NBRC 100010 (assembly GCF_001485495.1). Taxonomy (GTDB): domain Bacteria; phylum Actinomycetota; class Actinomycetes; order Mycobacteriales; family Mycobacteriaceae; genus Gordonia; species Gordonia desulfuricans. Next base: position 6,633 of record NZ_BCNF01000063.1, read on the forward strand.
GGTGCTTAGGTGTTGTCCATGAGTCCCGCCCCGCCGCGCAGCCCCGGCGACCCGTTGCGTGCGATGTCCGAGGATGCCGACGACATCGTCGCCGACGCCGGCCGTCTGCGCGCCGCCGTCGCCCAGGCCGACGGTGCCGCGCCGTCCGCGCTCACCGCGGCATCGATCGCCGACGCTGTGGTCGCGGTCCGGCGGACACGGCTCGTTCTCGCGCAGGCCCTCGACGCCGTCGGTGACGTCGTCGGCGGTGACGACGACCCGACCTCCCCACTCGGCCATGCCCGCATGGCCGCCCGACGGCTGGTCGCACGGACCGGGAGCGAGGTGGGTCATGTCTTCGGCGACCGGCCCCATTCGATCCTGATCCGGGTGGTCATCACCCTCGCCACCAGCCTGGCGCTGGTCGTGTTCTACCGACTGACCGGGTGGGCCGACTACGCCGAACGCGGTTCGCTGTCGCTGTATCTGTTCGGCGCGGTGATCGGCAGCGTGGTGTGTACCAATGCCCTGTGTTTCGAGGCCGACCGCGTGCTCGGCGAGCTCGCCGACGGGGAACGGTTGTGGCGCATCCTGATCGCCAAGAACCTCACCATGGGCGGGCTGGTGACGGTGGCCGCCGCGCCGGTGATCGCCCTGCTCGCGGTGACCACCGACCTCGAGACGATCGCCGTCATCGACCAGTTCGTGGTGATGGTGCTCATCTGGCTCGGGGTGGGCAATCTGCTGTCGGTGATCAGCCCGCTGCGGCACGAGCCGCTCGGCGCCCGCCTGCACGACGGCACCTGGCGGGCCTACCTGCTCTCGTTCGGCATCTCCTACGGGGTCGGCCTGACGGTCAACCTGATGATCTACTGGCGTCTCTGGGCGCGGGAATCGGCGACGGAACGGTTCGGCGCACCGTCGTGGTCGTTGCAGTTGCTGATGCTCGCCAGCGGCACCCTCATCTGGATCCTGTTGTCGGTACTGGCCGTCTCCAGTTCGCGACTGCCGTCGGTCCGGCAGCTCCTGGGTCGGGAGATGCTCAGCCGCGGCACACTGCCGACGACGGCCGACTAGCGCACCCCGGCGTCAGGCGCGCGCCAGCCGCTCGAACCGTGCCAGATGTGCATCCGCCGAACCGAATTCGTTCTCGATGACGGTCAGGCGCCGGAAGTAGTGGCCGATCGCGAGTTCTTCGGTCATCCCCATGCCGCCGTGCAGTTGCACCGAGTTCTGCCCGATGAACCGTGCCGCGCGGCTGATCGTGGCCTTGGCCGCCGACACCGCCGATGCCCGCTCGGCAGCCGGGGCGTCGAGGCTCAGCACCGCGAGATATTGTGCGGCCACGGCCTGTTCGAGTTCGATGTACATGTCCACCATGCGGTGTGCGAGGGCCTGGAACCCGGCGAGCGGACGTCCGAACTGCTGGCGCTGCTTGGTGTACTCGACGGTGTCGGCGAGCACCTTGCGCATCAGTCCGACCGCCTCGGACACCACGGCCGCGGTGCCCTCGTCCCAGGCTTGCTCGAGCAGTGCGGTGGCCTGCTCTCCCGACACCACCAGCGCATCGGCCCCCACGCGGACGCCGTCGAAGGCCACATCGGCGGCGCGCCGGTCGTCGACGGTGCGGAAGACCTGCATACCCAGACCGGCCGGGGCATCGTCGCCGGCGGGCACCAGGAACAGCCCGAGGTCATCGGTGTCGGCCAACCGGGCCACGACGATGAGGTGTGAGGCCAGCGGCGCGGTGGTCACCACCGGCTTGGCGCCGTCGAGCACCCAGCCGTCGTCGGCGCGGGTGGCGGTGGTGGTCACCCGGGTCGGCACACCGCCGGAACCGTCCTCGAGGGCGGCCAGCGCGAGCAGCGCATCCCCGTGGACGACGCGGCGGGCGAGCTGGAGTGCGCCGGGATGCCCGGTGCGGGCCAGCAGGCGCGCCCCGAGGACGACGGTGTCGACGAACGGTTCGACGACCAGCGCCGCGCCGAGCGCCTCGGTCACCACCATCAGTTCCTCGGGTCCGCCGGCGTCGCCGCCCACCGATTCGGGCAGGCAGGCGCCGAGTACCCCGAGTTCGTCGGCGAAGGCACGCCACACCTCGGGCTGCCACCCGGCACCGATCTTGGCGGCCTTGCGGCTCTCCTCGAGACCGTAGCGGGTGGCCAGAAAACGGGAGAGTCCGTCGGCGAGCAGTTGCTGTTCGGCGGTGAGATCGAAATCCATCGGAGGTCCTGTTCGAGTCGTGGACGGTGCGGATCAGGCGGGGAGAGACCAGGTTTCGGCGATGGGCGCCGGGATCAGAACTGGGGCAGGCCGAGTGCGGCCTTGGCCAGGATGTTGCGTTGGATCTCGTTGCTGCCGGCGTAGATCGAGCCCGCCCTGTCGTTGAGGTAGAGCAGCGGGGCCACGGCCTGCCAGTCGGCGCCGCTGACATGACCGTCGGCCGGCGGGGTGTAGTCCTCGATCGGCCCGCCGGGTTTGGTGGCGTGCGGCTGGTAGACGCGTCCCCGGGGGCCGGCCGCCTCGACGCCCAGTTCGGTGATGTGCTGGCTCAGTTCGGTGGACAGGATCTTGAGCATCGACGAGATGGCGCCGGCATTGCGGCCGGCGTTCATGTCGGCCAGGGCACGGTATTCCAGGATCTCGAGCACCTTGGCCCGGGCCCGGACGTCGGCGAGTTTCGCGGCGAAGGCCGGCTCGTCGACCATCGGAGCGCCGGACGGGCCGGTGACGGTCGCGGCATGCTCGGCGAGGTTCTCCACCATCACCTGCAGTGCCGGGGCCGCAGCGCCGCCGCCGCGCTCGAAGACGAGCAGATACTTGGCGACGGTCCAGCCGTCGTCGATCGACCCGAGCACGTTCTTCTTGGGCACGCGTACCCCGTCGAAGAAGACCTGTGCCTGCACCTTCTCCCCGGAGGCCATCACCAGCGGCTGCACCTCGATCCCCGGTGAGGTCATGTCGATCAGCAGGAAGGTGATCCCCTCCTGCTTCTTGCCCGTGCGAGAGGTGCGGACCAGGCAGAACATCCAGTTCGCCTCGGTCGCATGGGTGGTCCAGATCTTGCTGCCGGTGCACACCAGGTCGTCGCCGTCGTCGACGGCGGCCATCGACAGCGACGCGAGGTCGGAGCCGGACTCCGGTTCCGAATAGCCCTGACAGAAGAAGACATCGCCGGTGAGGATTCCGGGCAGGAAGAACGCCTTCTGTTCCGGGGTGCCGAACGCCACGATCGCGTGGGCGACCATCCGGATTCCCATGGGCGACAACGCCGGAGCGCCGGCGAGGACCGATTCGCGGCTGAAGATGTAGTGCTGGGTGAGCGTCCAGTCGCAGCCGCCGTGTTCCACCGGCCAGGCCGGTGCGGCCCAGCCCCGGCGGTGCAGGACGGCCTGCCACTGCATGGATGCCTCGTGGTCGGTGTAGACGCTGGTGCGCAGGCGTCCCGCCGACCGCAGTTCCGGGGTGAGTTCGGCGTCCAGGAAGGCGCGCACCTCATCGCGGAACGCGATGTCCTCGTCTGACCACGTCACGTCCATCCCGTGCCACCTCTCATCGCTTCCCGCGCCGATCTATCAAATATATGATCTGCACCAATGTACGACACAGGTCACGTATCGGACAGGGGTGACCCCTCGGATCAGCGACGCCGCGCCTGCGACGGACTCTGGCCGTACCGACGGCGGTACGCCGCGGCGAACCGGCTGGCACTGCTGAAACCCCAGCGCGCAGCCACATCCGAGACCGTCGCGACCCCGGCCTCGATGTCGGCATGGGCGCGGGCGAGCCGGATGTCGCGCAGGGTTGCCGTCGGACTGGCGCCCACGTACTCGGCGAAGGCCTCCTGCAATCGGCGCACACTCGTCTGCGCCAGCCCGGCCATCTCGGCCAGGGTCCACGCCCGGGTCGGATCCGCCTCGATCGCATCGAGCACCCGCTTGACCGTACGAGGCCGCAACGCCCTGGTGGCATCCACCGGTTCGGGGTCCACCGCGAGCAGGAACGCCACGGTCACCGCGCTCGCGATCTGCGGTCCCACAAGTGGATTCGCCAGCACATCCGAGGGCTCGCCGGGCTCGCAGCGGCGGGCGGTGAGCGCCTCGATGAGACTCACCCACGATTTCCCGGCCGGATCTGCGACGTCGACCTGCGCGGGCAGGGACAGCCGGCCGGCAGCGGGCCGGGCATGGATGCGCTCGGCCTCCCGCTCGAGGTGGCCGGCGTCGAACTTCACCCCGAGCACCTCACAGTCGGCGGTCCACCGGCTGATCAGCGAGGCGCGACCGGCGGCGAAGACCGTCGCCGTGCCCGGTACGGACACGATCTCGCCGGCCTCCCCCGTCGAGTGCAGCCGGCCCGACAGCGGGATGTTGACCTCGTAGGCGCCCGGATACTCGCAGGCGATCGACACATCGGCACCCCAGGACAGACGGCCGATGGTGACCGGCCCCAACTCGACGGTCCGCAGCGAGAGATCGAGCTCCTCGGAACCGTCGAGTCCGGTGAGCTCATGCGGGAAGTATGCCTCGGCGACGGCGCGGTGTGCGCCGTCCCAGTCGCGTTCGGTGGACATCGAGTACGCGTCTTTCGGTCGGTCAGGGCCGACGGGCTGGGTCGGCCATCTCCTGTCTACCTCACACGACACACCGAGTGCGACGCCCGTCACATCTCGACCGCGCAGAACGTCCCGACGTCGCGCAATCGGTGTCGAAATGCCGCCTCGCCGAGCCCTACCGTCAGCTCACCAGTCCATCGGAACCCACCGACACCCCCGCCGATCGACACCACACCGAGGAGAGGAAGGGTCGCCATGACCGCGACACTGAGCTGGATCGACGAGATCACGATGAGCCAACTCGAGCGCAACCCCTACCCGATCTACGAGCGGCTGCGCGCCGAGTCGCCACTGGCCTACCTGCCGGTGCTCGGATCGTATGTGGCGACCACCACCGACATCTGCCGCGAGATCGCCACCAGCGACGACTTCGAGGCCGTGATCACCAAGGCGGGTGGGCGGACCTTCGGCCATCCCGCGGTGATCGGCGTGAACGGACCGATCCACGAGGACCTGCGGTCGATGGTCGACCCGGCGCTGCAGCCGCAGGAGGTGGACCGCTGGATCGACGACCTGGTGCGACCGATCGCCCGCCGGTTCCTGGAGACCTTCGGGGACGATGGGAACGTCGAACTGGTCTCGCAGTACTGCGAGCCGGTCAGCGTCCGCGCACTCGGCGATCTGCTGGGACTCGCCGACGTCGACTCCGACACCCTGCGCGACTGGTTCCACAAGCTGTCACGCTCGTTCACCAATGCCGGCGTGGACGAGAACGGCGAGTTCACCAATCCCGACGGTTTCCGCGAAGGCGACGAGGCCAAGGCGGAGATCCGGGCCATCGTCGACCCCAAGATCGACCACTGGATCGAGCACCCCGACGACACCGCCATCTCGCACTGGCTGCACGACGGTATGCCGGCGGGCCAGACCCGCGACCGCGAGTACATCTACCCCACGCTCTACGTGTATCTGCTGGGCGCGATGCAGGAGCCGGGACATGCGATGGCGTCGACGCTGGTGGGTCTGTTCACCCGCCCGGACCAGATGGAGCAGGTGGTCGACGAGCCGCAGCTGATCCCGCGGGCGATCTCCGAGGGCATGCGGTGGACCTCGCCGATCTGGTCGGCGACCGCCCGCATCTCCACCGCCGACGTCGAGGTGGCCGGGGTGGCCTTGCCCAAGGGCACCGTGGTGCTGCTGTCGTACGGCTCGGCCAACCACGACACCGCCACTTACGCCGCGCCGTCGGAGTACGACATCTCCCGGCCGCCGTTGCCGCATCTGGCCTTCGGTGCGGGCAAGCACGCGTGCGCCGGGATCTACTTCGCCAATCACGTGTGCCGGATCGGACTGGAGGAGTTGTTCGACTCGATCCCGAGCCTCGAGCGCGATCTGACCACCGACGTCGAGTTCTGGGGGTGGGGCTTCCGCGGTCCCACCGCGCTGAACGTCACCTGGGAGGTGTGAGATGTCCACTCCCACCGAGCATCCGGTGCAAGTGTCGGGATCGGCGACGGCCACCGTCGGCTGCCGCGACGACCAGACCCTGCTCGATGCCTTCCTCCGCAACGGGGTGTACCTGCCGAACTCCTGCAACCAGGGCACGTGCGGGACCTGCAAGGTGCGCCTGACCGCCGGTGACGTCGCCGCCCCGCCGGTGTCGGAGACGGTGCTCGGCGCCGACGACCAGGCTCGCGGTTACGTCCTCGCCTGCCAGACCCGCCCGTGCTCACCCACGCAGATCGAGGTCGACGCCCCCGAAGTTGCTGCACCGCAGCATGTCCTGCGGGACCTGCAGGGCAGGGTCGGCGAGATCCGCAGCGTCGCCGACGACACCGTGGCCGTCCATGTGGAACTCGATGAGCCGCTGGACTTCTCGGCCGGCCAGTACATGGAGCTGCGTATCCCGCATTGCGGCGAGATGCGACAGTACTCGATGGCCAATCCGCCGGCGTCGTCGACGCGGCTGGAGTTCCACATCCGGCGGGTGCCGTCGGGGGCGGCGACCGACCGCTGGATCTTCGCCGATCTCACCGCCGGCGACGAGGTGGCGCTGCGCGGACCATGGGGTGACTTCACCTACGCCGAGTGCACCAGCCCGCTGCTCCTGCTGGCCGGCGGTACCGGCTTGGCCCCGCTGAAATCCATCGCGTTGCAAGCACTCGCCGACAACCCGGACCGGGAGATCCACCTCTATCACGGGGTGCGTCACGAGTCGGATCTCTACGACGTCGAGTTCTGGACCGAGCTGGCCCGCGCCCATCCGGGGGTGAGCTACATCCGGTGCCTGAGCCGGTCCGACGGCGGTGATCGCCACGGCTACGTCGGCGACGCGGTCGCCGAGGACTTCGCGTCGCTGCGCGGCTTCACGGCCTACCTCTGCGGTCCGCCGGCGATGGTGGACGCGGGGGTCAAGGTGTGCAAGCGCCGTCGCATGTCGGCCCGCAACATCCATCGCGAACGATTCACCGCCGCGGTGACCGACACCCCGGCCGTCCTCAGTGCGTGATCTCGGACATATCAGGCACCCACCCGCAGCGTACCGACGCGGTACGCTGCGGGTATGGATCTACTACGCAGCGTAATAGTTCTCGTCCACATCCTCGGGTTCGGCGTGACGTTCGGCGCCCTCGTGGCCGCCGCGGCGTCGCGCAGGTTCGAGTTCACCCGGATCATGGACTACGGCATCGTCGTCTCCCTGATCACCGGACTCGCCCTGGCCGCGCCGTGGGGCGGCTTCGAGCCCAACTACCCCAAGATCGCGGTCAAGCTGGTCCTGCTGGTGATCCTCGGTGGCGTCCTGGGCATGGGCAGCGCCTTCCAGAAGCGCGACGGAAAGCCCGTCGGACCGGTCTGGGTCACGATCGCGGCAGTGCTGTCGGCGGCGGCCACGGCAGTCGCGGTCATCTGGTAGTCGCGCACAGGTGATGGCCGTGCGCAGGTGATGGTGCTCAGGTGGCGCTGGTGGCACGCAGCGTCGCATGCACCCCGGCCGGGCCCACACCCCGATCGAGCGCGATGACCATCACCGCGCAGCCGATCGCCGACGCCACCACACTCGTGGCGAACAGCATCGGGTAACCCGCGAGATCGCCGATCAGCCCGGCCGCGAGACCCGCGACCCCCTGCACCACCACGATCGAACAGGCCAGGAGCGTGTAATCGCTTCCGGCGTGCGCGATCTCGGCGGCATCCATCATCACGGTGAACACCGCGACGGTGGCGACACCGCCGAAGACATGCTCGGCCAGACATGCGGTGACGATCAGCCCGAAGCCGCCGATCTCCATCGACGACGCGAGGTACAGCCCCAGGCTCGCCGTCTGCCAGATCCCGCCGATCAGCAGCGCCGAACGGCGGCCGTACCGGTAGGCCACCCAGCCTCCGGCGGCGGCCCCGGCCAGCGCGCCGAGTGACGAGAGCACACCCTTGACCAGGGCGATCTGCGACAGACTCAACCCCGAGTCGGTCAGGAACGGCCCGATCAGCGACGACCCCATCGAATCGCCGAACTTGTATGCGCCGATCAGCAGGATCAGCGCCACGATCCCGGGCCGGCGGAGCCTGCTCCACCACGCGACCGCCGTCGTCGCCGGTGACGCCGCCGGGCGCGGCGCTCTCGATTCGCCGGTGCGCGGCAGCCACCACACCGGGATCGTGCACGCCAGCAAGGCGATCGCCATCGCAACGAACAGTCCACGCCAGCCCGCGATCGAGAACAGATACAGCAGTCCCCCGCCACCGGCGATCATGCCGACGCGGTAGGCGCCCACCTGGATTGCGTTGCCCGGGCCGCGTTGCCGGGGCCCGAGGCGTTCGACGGCGAGGCCGTCGGTCGCGACGTCCGCCGACAGCACGTTCATCATCGCGATCCCGACGAACAGCCACCGCAGCGTCGATTCGAGGTCGAGGCAGGCCATGCCCAGGGCCAGCGCCGACGAAGACAGTTGCAGGGTCAGCAGCCACCGACGGCGGGTGCCGTATCTGTCGACGACGGGCGCCCACAGGAATTTCAGGGCCCACGGGGCGAACAGGATGCCGGTCGCCGAGATCGCGAACAACGAGAACCCCGAGTCGCGCAACACCACCGGCAGCGCCTGGGTGAAGAAGCCGAACGGGAGTCCCTGCGCGAAGTAGAGCGCCGTCAGGATCGAGAACGTGCCCATTCCCACAGCGCACGTTCCCACGGCCGAGGTGGGCGCCTTTCCCGAGGTGGTCATGGCGGTCATGGTGTCAGATCCCTCACCGGCCCACCCCCGGCGCGTCACCCCCGGTCATCGCCGCCGCAGACGATAGCGTCGGTCGGGTGGCCACCCCGAACCGTTCCCGCGCCAACCGCTATGCCCGTCGCCGTCGCAAGCGGGTGGCCGCCGCCGACAACGATCTCACCGATCTGCAGTGGGACCGCCTGCGCAGCCTGTGGGCGGGGTGCGCCTACTGCGGCGCCGAAGACGCTGCCCTGCAAAAGGATTGTGTACTCGCGATCTCCCGGGGCGGCCGCTACACCGTGACCAACGTGGTGCCGTGCTGCCGGTCGTGCAATGCCGGTAAATGCAATGCCGAGGTGACCGGCTGGATGCGCCGCAAGAAGCTCGACGAGAAGCGGTTCCTGTTGCGCTATGCCGAGATCCGCGCACTGCTCGCCGATGAGGACATCTGAGTACGCCACACTCTCGACGACTTCCCCACCGCCGGCACCTTGCGCTGCCCGGCGACGGCTCCTATGTTCGGGAGAAGGCCTGACTCGGCGAGCATCTGGACATCACCACCGTCAGAGAGGAAGTTCCGATGGCTCAGGACACGCAGGACCGCAACCCGACACCGGATCCGGCAGAGGAGAACGCATACTTCCCCTCGCCGTAATCGTTGTCCCAATACACCTCCGACAAAACCGATTTCGATGGTCTGGCAACTCAAGACCGCTACACCGGCAGCCGGTGGAAGGTGCTGGTGATCGCGACCGACGAGCGCTACATGCTGATGCGGAACGGCCGTTTCTTCTCCACCGGCAACCATCCGGTGGAGACACTGCTACCCATCCACCACATCGCGCAGGCCGGCTACGGTATCGATGTCGCGACCGTCAGCGGCGGTCCCGGCAAGTTCGAGTGGTGGGCGTATCCGAAGGACGATGCCGCGACGCGCACCGCCCTGGACGCCACCCGCAATGCCTTCAGGTCCCCCAGGCGACTCGCCGACGTCATCGCCGGCGGCCTCGACGACTACGCAGCGATCTTCATCCCCGGTGGCCACGGCGCGATGAACACCATCCCGGCGCACACCGATGTGCGTGATGCGCTGGACTTCTTCCTCGACGGCCGGCTCATCATCACCCTCTGCCACGGGCCGGCCGCATTGCTGGCGGCCGGCGTCGGCCGTGACGCCAATCCGTTCGCCGGATACCGGATCGTCGCCTTCCCGGACTCCCTGGACCTCGGGGCCAACATCGACATCGGATACCTTCCCGGTCAGATGCCGTGGAATCTCGGTGAGCGACTGCGGGAGGCCGGCATCGAGATCGGCAACGACGACATGTCCGGTGCCACCACCCGCGACCGCAACCTGCTCACCGGCGACAGCCCGCTGGCCGCGAACCGACTCGGCAAGGAGTCGGTACTCGCCTTGCTCGAGGAGTTCGGCAGCTGAGCAGTCGCTCCCGACCCTCACCCACCATGCACTGGTCGAGCAGGTCAACCGCGCACACCCCGGACACCCAACCCGATCAGCACCCCCGGCAGGTCGACCGAACACAGCGAGGACGCCGGCCGTCGAAACCGACGCCGGCCGACATCGACACGTCTCGACGCTCGTCCACCGTCACGGCCGGATGTCATCGCGCGGGCACGTCAGCGCTCGCTCGACTCCTGCGCCGGCATCCTCGACGTGTTCTGGCCGTATTCGCCTGCGGCCCAGGAGGCGAGCAGTTGCATGCGTTCGGCCGACGCCGAACCCGGTTCGGCCGCATACACGGTGATCGACAGACCCGGCTCCGATTCCATCTCCATGCCCTCGTAGGCCAGAGTCATCTCGCCGACGACAGGATGGTGGAAGGTCTTGGTTCCCGTCCCGTGGTGGCGGACATCGTGCGATCCCCACCGGGTACGGAATTCGGTGCTGCGGGTGGACAGTTCACCGATCAGATCGTGGAGTTCCTTGTTGTGCGGGTCGCGGCCGGCCTCGGTCCGCAGGATCGCCACCGTGATGTCGGCGAACCTCTCCCAGTCGGGAGAGAAGTCGTGGGCCCGGGCGTCGAGGAAGGTGAACCGGGCGATGTTGGGTGGCTGCCCCGGCATGTCGAAGGTGTCCTTGTAGAACGCCCGGGCGAGGGTGTTGGTGGCCAGGATGTCGAGGCGACCGTTGCGCACGAACGCCGGGCCGTCGGTGATGGCGTCGAGAATCCACTGCAGACTCTCGTGCGGCCGCCAGCTCTTCGGGTTGCGCCGACGCGGCCGGGCAACGGGACTCGCGGCATGCGCCAGGTCGAACAGGTGCGCCCGTTCGGCGTCGTCGAGGAGCAGTGCCTTGGCCAGCGCATCGAGGATCTCCGGTGATGCACCGCTGATCGAGCCGCGCTCGATCTTCGTGTAGTACTCGACGCTGACCCCGGCCAGGATGGCGACCTCGGTGCGCCGCAGTCCCGCCACACGCCGGTTGGTTCCGGCAGGCAGACCGACGTCGTCCGGGGTCACCCGAGCCCGCCGCGAGGTCAGGAACTCCCGCACCTCTGCTCGATTGTCCACGTGTCCCACGGTAGGCCGAGGCCTGCCGGTGTGGGAGGTACCCGCAGTACCTGCATCGAGCGGGGCTCCCACGCATGCGCGAGCGGGGCCACCATGGTCTCCGGAGGGTCGGCACAGCCCCCCCGGCCGAAGTCACCATGCCGACCGCCAGCCGTATGCAGAAGGAATTGACATGACAGACAACACCTTCGACCCGGTGTTCCCGCTGGGAGAGAAGAACGACGCCTTTGCGCAGTACTTCATCGGACAGAGCTACCTTGCTCCGCTGACCACCGAGGGGGTCGCGGTGAGCAATGTGACCTTCGAGCCGGGATGCCGTAACAACTGGCACATCCACCACAGCGATGGCGCCGGTGGCGACCAGATCCTGCTGTGTACCGCGGGCAGTGGCTGGTACCAGGCCCAGGGTGAACCGCCGATCAGCCTGGAACCGGGCACTGTCATCCGGGTCCCGGCCGGGACCACACACTGGCACGGCGCGAAGGCCGACTCCTGGTTCAGTCATCTCGCCTTCATCGTGCCGGGCGAGGGCCTACGCAACGAGTGGCTCGACCCCGTCGCCGATGAGGAGTACCGCCGACTGCCGAAGAACGGAGAGACCGTATGAGCATCCTGACCGAGACCTACACCCTGTCCAACGGGGTCGAGATCCCCAAGCTGGGGCTGGGCACCTGGTTCATCGACGACGACAAGGCCGCGCAGGCCGTCCGTGACGCCGTCGAGATCGGGTACCGCAACATCGACACCGCCCAGGCCTACGGCAACGAACGCGGTGTCGGCGAGGGGGTGCGGACGTCCGGGGTCCCCCGCGACCGGTTGTTCGTGTCGACCAAGCTCGCCGCGGAGATCAAGGATTTCGACGACGCGGTGGCCGCCATCGACGGTTCGCTCGAGACCCTCGGGCTCGACTACGTCGACCTGATGCTCATCCACAGTCCGCAGCCCTGGAACGACTTTCGCGGCGGTGACTACGCCGACGGCAATCGTGCGGCGTGGCGCGCACTCGAAAAGGCCTACACGGAAGGCAAACTGCGCGCTGTCGGCGTCTCCAACTTCCTGTCCGCCGATCTCGCGAACCTCGACGGCGCCACGGTGACTCCCCACGTGAACCAGATACTGGTGCACGCCGGCAACACCCCCGACGATCTGCTCGACCACTGCCGCTCCAAAGAGATTCTGGTGGAGGCATATTCACCGATCGCACACGGCGAGATCCTGGACAACGAGGCGGTGGCGGCGATCGCGGACAGGTACGGTGTGAGCGTGCCGCAGCTGTGCATCCGATACACCCTGCAGCTCGGCACCGTGTCGCTACCGAAGACCGCGAATCCCGAGCACATGCGCGCCAACGCCCGGGTCGACTTCGTGATCTCCGACGACGACATGGATGCCCTGCGAACCCTGCGTGAGCGCGACTACGGCGACTCGAGCGCATTCCCGGTGTACAGCGGTCGGTGACCCAGCCGCCGCCATCTCGGCCGGCGGAGGTTTCGACAACCGGGCGTCCTCGCTACGCTCGGTCGACCTGCTCAACCAACCACCACGCTCAACCAGCCACCGCACCCGGCCGACCAGCCACGATGATTCAACCGACGCGGAGCGCAGCGACAAGACGAGTCGAAATCCCCGCCGGCCGAACCCAATACGCAACCCCAAGCAACCCAGCCACCACCACGATGATTGAGCCGACGCGGAGCGCAGCGACAAGTCGAGTCGAAATCTCCGTGGGCCGAACTCGATACGCAACCAGAAGCGGACAGACCGTACCCGACTCTTCGCCCTATGCCTCGATCGGGTCGTACCAGTCGGCGTTCTTGAGCAGGACCCGGGTGTCGAGGTCACGGTTCCACTCGGGCTCGATGCCGTGCCTGCGGAGGACGGGGAAGACGACGTCGTCGAGCAGGCGGATCACGTCGGCCTTGTACCGGTTCTCCTGCTCGGCTTCGGTGAGTTTGTTGTAGGTCTCCTCGTCGAAGTCCTCGGGAGGGAATGCGCCGTAACCGATGTAGGTCTCGCCGGTCTCGACGAGTCGTTCGGTGTCCTGCTGATGGAAGTAGGCGTAGCCCTTCCAATGTCGGGTGTCGTCGCGCTCGTCCCAGATCTCACCCGATGCGCAGTTGCCGCAGCAGGAGAAGTCGGCACGGGCGACGACGCCGTTGTCGATGAGTTCCTCGAACGCGGTGATCGTGCGGGCGGTGTACTCGCCGATCTCCTTCTGCTGACGCAGCCGGGCGTCGCGTAGCGCGGTGTGCGCAGCGGTGAGCTGGTCTTCGGTGAGCTCGTAGTCGTCGCCGTAGATGTCGATGAACTCGTCGACGTCACCCTGGCCGGTGATCAGCAGGTCCCAGATCTCCTGGGTCAGGTCGGTGCGGGCTTCCTCGTCGAGCGGCAGTTCGGGGAGAACGGCGTACGGCGGGATCTCGTTCGGGTTCTTCGACTCAGCACTCATGGCGCCACCTCCGGACAGTGAGCGGAAGCCGGGCCGATTCACCCGACGGCGACGATGATAGCCATGCTTCCGGCACACGGACCGTTGCCGGACCGTCAGAAGTCGATGAATCCGGCGACGACATCCTCGACGACGCCACCGGCGCCAGATGTTCCGTAGAAGTACACCGACCCGTACCCCCACAGATACTCGTCGATCACGTCATCGAGTTCGCCGCCGACCGGCCATCCCTCCTCGTCGATCTGGAAGAGGAAGCGATGTCCCGCGGCTCGCACGGCGTCACCATAGCCGGGTTCGTTCTGGATGAGGACGGGCTCGTCGTCGATCCGCACCAACGGCACCACGTCGCCGCCGCCACCCGGGACGGTGAGACCGGCCGATCGCAGTCCTAGCCACCCGAGATCAGGCCGGACCCCGCGCGGAGAGGGACTGTGCACAAGCGCCCGCATGGCCATGTCCGGGTACACGAGATCGTCGTCGCCGATGTCGAATCCGTCCCGCAACAGCACCGACACCTCGATGCCCGTCGCCCACCCGGCACAACCGGCGGGCAGCGTCAGCAGGTAGCGATGGGTGCTCAGCAGCGGATGGGTCTCGATCGCCACCGGCGGAGCGCCACCCAGCCGTCCACCGTCGCGGGCATCGGGCAGGGACGGGACGAAGAACGTGGACATGGCCGGAATCCTAGGACGACGCGTGACGCCGCACCGCCGAGGCCTCGTGGTGCCCCGTGCTCAATCCCAGAACCCACCCTTGGTGTATTCGGTGATCGGTCGGAACCCCATGCCGAGCAACCGGGCATCCTCGCATGCCCGTTTGAAGTCGTCGTCACAGACGAGTTCATGGCCGAGGTCGAGGCACAGAAATGCCGCGGCCGCAGGTACCTTCGTCTCGTCGACGACGAACCGTTCCACCGACTCGAGCACCGAAATATTCTGAAAGTGATTGTGGTAGGCGGGTTCTCCACTCGGGTATATCTTGTCGGCCTCGTCTGACGAGGCCTCGAGGTCGATCACCGATGCCCACTCCGACCATCGGAGGTAGGAGTACGGCTTGACCGTCGGCGTCCCACCGGACTGGATGATCTGCACCGGCACCGGATGCACGCCGATGCCGAAGTCCCGGCAGATCTGCAGGAATCGTTCCGACGCCAGCCAGTTGATGCCCCAGTAGTCGAGGTCGATCACCGGATGCCGGGTGGTCAGCACGTACTCCGACGGGATCTCCCCCATTGGCGGGGTGGGCGCGAACGCATCCCATTCCCACCGACGGTCGAGCTCACCCTTGAGCACCACCGGGCATCCGCGCGCCCCGGCCACGTAATCGACGATCCAGAGCGTCAACTCGTCCTCCACCCACGTCTGTGCACGGTCGGCATACCCGACCGGGTCGATCCACCGTATCGGTGACCTACGACCCGGCACCGCCAGCAGGCCCGGACACCGGCCCCACGAAGGGGACCACGAGCGAACATGGGACATTCGCCGTCGGATTCCGGTCCCCACGCAGAACATTCACGACGATGTCCACGGCGGCGGGGTCAAACGGGAATGCGAAATGATCCGTGGTGTCGACTCGGCGCGTCCTGGATGAGGATGTTCCGGACGCCGGCCTCCTCCCCCGGAGCAGATCTGCATCGAACCGGGCGGACCGGACTCAGATCTGCCGTCGCCAGTCGTCGCCGTCCCGATCGAAGACGATGCGGAGGTGGCGTCGGTCAGATGACCCCTGCCAGAACTCGACCCGGCTGGGCACGACCCGCCACAGGGTCCAGTCGTCGGGGTCGACGTCGGCGCGTGCCGCTGCACTGCGGGCCGCGAGGTCGGCCAGGCTCTCGTCTCGGGAGGCCTCGACCACATGTCCGCGCACTCGGACCGACCGGACGATCGGCTGCCACCAGAACGTGAGTGCCGCCTGCGTATTCGCCGCGAGCTGACCGCCTTTCGCGCTCGTCCTGGTGCTCGCGAACGCCCAGCCGCGCGCATCGACGTCCTTGAGCACCAGGACCCGCGCATCGGGCAGACCGGTGGCATCCACCGTCGACATCGTCATCGCGTGCGGTTCGGGCACGGCATGGCGCATCGCGACGTCCAGCCAGTCGAGGAACAGAGTCACCGGATGGTCCGGCACGGCGTCGAGGTCGAGCGGCGGAGCGACACCCGCCAGCGCCGGCAGTTCTCGCAGTAGCGACCGCGTGTCGCCCGGTCTGGTGTCGTCTGTTGTCACGCCGGTCTCTCCTGCCGCAGCCATGGATAGTGCCCCACATGGTTTCACGTGCTCACACCCTGCGGCACATGAACACCAGGTGGTAGTCGCCGATTCTCTCGCGTCGCGTCTCGATGTATCCCAGGCGTCGGTAGAGGCCGATGTTGGCGACGCTGCGTTCCCCGGTGAACAGTTCGACCCGATCGATCTCCTCGGGCAGGTGATCGTCGATCGCCGTCAGGAGCCGGGTTCCCAGCCCGTTCCCCTGCAGGTCCGGCACGACCGTCAGGCGCCCCAGTTCGGCGGTGTCACCCCGAGTTCGGAGCCGGACGGCGGCGACGAGTCGACCATCGCGGCGAATCCCGAGCGCGGTGACGTCCGGATCGGACAGTTCGGCCGTCAGCTCGTCGAGGGTCTGCACCAGTGGCGGGAGCGTGAGGTCGTCGTGCAGGATCGCCTCGCTGACGTACGCCGCGCGCTGCAGGGTGAGTATCTCGCCCGCATCGTCGGGCCCCAGCCGCACGACATCGGGCACACCGTTGTCCACTCTCACGCCTTCCGCTCTCCGTCGTCGATTCCTGGAGACTGGCAGCTTGTTCCGCCTGCGGCAAACCATTTTCCGGTGACGGTGACGCCGGCCGTCCGCGAAACCCTGGTTGCCCCCCGGTGTTTAGATGAGAGCCACGGTCGACGAGCGGAACGGGGTGAACGGTATGGCGCTGCTGGCTGCCGGTCGGCGCCACTCGCTGGCTTGCCGAGGCGACGGCACCGTCCTCGCGTGCGGCGACGGCCGTGCCGGTGAATGCGATGTCGGCGGCTGGTCGGATGTCGTGGCGGTCGCGGCCGGGAATGTCCACGCGGCCCGCAACACCGGCCGTTCCCACACTGTCGGTCTGCGTGCCGACGGCACCGTCGTCGCCACCGGATGGAACGGTGACGGCCAGACCGATGTCGCCGGATGGACTGCGATCGCAGCGGTCGCCGCAGGATGGCGGACGACCCTGGGCCTGCGTGGCGACGGCACCGTGGTGGCCGGCGGACGTCGACGCGAAGGCCAGTGCGACGTCGATGAGTGGCGAGAGATCGTGTGGATCGCGGCCGGAGATTGGCATTCGGTCGGAGTCCGTGCCGATGGAAGTGCCTGCGCCACCGGCAACAATGCTCGCGGGCAATGCGACGTCGGCCGATGGCGGCATCTGACCGCCGTCTCCGCGGGCCATCTGCACACGGTCGGCCTGCGGCGTGATGGGATGGTCGTCGCCGCCGGAGACCGCCGCAGCGGCGCCTGCGACGTCGAGGACTGGCGCGATGTCTCGGCGGTGGTGGCGGGTAGCCACCACACCGTCGCGCTCTACGCCGACGGAACCGTACATGCTGTCGGGGACAACGACTTCGGGCAGTGTGATGTCCACGAGTGGAAGAACATCACCGCGATCGCCGCGGGATCGGCGCACACTATCGGGCTACACGTCGACGGAACCGTGGTGGCGACCGGCGCCGACACCGACGGCCAGTGCGATGTGGCGGACTGGGATCGGGGCGACTGATCGTCTCGGGTCCGCTGCCCGAACCGTCGCCTGGTCGAATCGAGAGCCCGGCGATGACAAGCACTCCGGTGACATCAGCGGTCATCCTCACCGCACGACGCCGACGATCAGGATGATCGTGGCCGCCATCATGGCGGGCGCGAGCGACACCAGCAGGAAGTCGACGGCACCCTCCCTCGCCCGCGTCGAGGTGTGGGCCCCCGCCGCGCCCGGCGCGAACCTGTGACCGGCACCCCAGATCGCCGCCAGTTGCGTTGCCAGCCAGTTGGCATAGGTGCCATACGCGAGCAGCACCACCGTGACGACCTGCCACACGTGAGGCAGTTCCAGATACGGCCAGAGCAGGCCGACGACGATGAGGAACGGTCCGTTCGTCATACCTTGCAGGTGACTGGCCAGTCCCATCCGTGGGTTCTTCACCGCCGGGACCGCGAGTCCGGTGACCAAACCCAGGAGGAACAGCACCAAGCCCAGGACGAACAGCACTGTCTGCACGATCTGATCGTAGAAAGCAGGGCTACCGGCCCTCCCGCTGTTCGCCGATGTTGCCCCGACCTGGAACGCTGCCGTGACCTGACCGTCGTTCAGCGCAGATCCGCGTCGGTCAGCGCGCACGTCGTACGGATTTCGGTCGCGTGTGGCCCGTCGACGGTCATCTCGACACTTCCCCAGTGGCGCAAGGAAGTCGGACGATCAGACCGGCCGGTCACACACCAGAAGGTGGAAGGCCCCCGGCTTGTCACCCACGCGCCTGTCGTCGATCGGATCGAAACCCGCGTCGCGCAGGGCCGACACGAGCTGGTCGATCGGCCGCAGCCGAAACCCGGTGCGGGTAAAGGGCATTGTGGACATCTGGTCGGGGTCACCGACTCCGAGTACCAATCGCCCGCCCGGCGCCAGCACCCTGGCCAGTTCACGCAGCGCGGTGGCGAGATCGGATACGAAGTAGATCGTGTTCGTCGAGATGATCGCGTCCAGCGCGGAATCGGCGAGAGGCAGACTCTCCATCCGGCCGGACTGCAGATGTAGCCGCCCGCGAGCGATGTCCGAGGAGAAGCGGTGCCGTGCTTCGGCGAGCATCGTCTCCGACATCTCGACACCGTGAACAACCGTGCCATCGCATTCGAGCAGGGCCTCGAGTCCGACGCCGCCGAAGCCGATGTCGGCGACGTGGGCCGCCGGTCCGCACTCTGTGGCGGCGACTGCCGCGACGACGATCGACCGATTGGTCCGATTGAGCAACCGTCCGACGATTCGGCCTGCGAACCCGGTCGGTTCACCGAGCTGGCGAGCCAACGCGGTGAGCGCACGGTCGACGAGCGACATGCCCATCATTAGAGCAGCTATCGGAAGCCGCGTCGTCCGAATCTCGGTCACGCCGTCGACCAGTGGACCGACATCACCGTGATCGCCACGCTCCGGTCACCGTTCTCGGTCGGTCCCCGCTGCTAGATTCTGAGCACTCATGACGCCTTTCGGGAAGGGCACGATGGACCAGGCCACTCTCTGCCTCACTCGCTACTACCGCGACGTCCAGGAGCGGGCGAATCTTCAAGACTTCGACTTCGGTTCGTCCTCGCCGTTCGACGAGACCTCGCTCGACGATCTCACCTCCGGCCGGTTGGGCCCCGCCACCACGGCTGCACTCTTCCACCAGGCGAACGAACGCAAGTCCGGGCCCGGACGGCGGTCCGGCAGTGGCCGGACATCGACGCCGGAGATGCCACCCGAGGATTCGAAACCCATCGATGTGGTGATCTCGCTCGTGACCCTGGAGGGAGTGAAGAAGAACGGCCTTCTACTGCTGCCTGCCTCCGTGCGACCTGATGGCACGCTCGACGCCGACCTCGAGTCGAAGCCACCCTGGATTCCGGCCGGCCGGTTGAGCTCCGCCAAGGTGGCAGACCTCGAGGTCATGGTCGGCCCGTTGGCGTCGTTCTGGAGCCACCGGCTGAAGACGTGGCCGCGGGAGGTGTCGAAAGCCGACTCCTGGGCTGCCGCGGTGCAGGCGACACAGCGGATGTTTGCCGCGGTCGCGGCTCCCGACCTCGACCGGATGGCCGCCGATGCCGGTACCGAGGTCATCCGCGACAGGTGCTTCATCTCCACGGAGGAGGTGATCATCGCCAACGGGGCGATCCTCGATCTCTACAAGTTCCTCTCGGACAAGCAACCGAAGGTTCCGGCCTATGAACGGCTGGTCTCGCTCACCGGAACACAACGACGACCCTCGGACACGATCGACAGCGATCTCACCACGCTCGTGCCCGCCGCCCTGGCGTCCTGCGGCAGCATGAGTGATCGGCATCCGCTGACGCCGTCCCAGCGCCGGGCGGTGCATGGGTTCGCCCTCGACACTCTCGGCCAGAACCCGCTGACCGCGGTGAGCGGTCCTCCGGGAACCGGGAAGACGACGATGCTGCAGTCGGTCGTCGCCAGCACCATCGTCCGACATGCTCTCGATGGTCTTCGGGCGCCGCTGATCGTCGGAACGTCGACCAACAACCAGGCCGTCACCAACATCATCGACTCGTTCAACTCGGTCGCCAAGGACATGCCCGGACCGCTGGACCGTCGGTGGCTTCCGCGGGCCGACGAGAACGGGGCCACCGGCGAGTCATTGTCGGGGTTGGCCACCTACTGCCCTTCCCAACAGAAGGCGCGAGAGGCTCGGGCCAACGGATATCTGGTCGAGGACAGCCGGTAACGCGGTGTGTACTCCGAGTATTCGGAGCCTGAGTACGTGTCTCAGGCGACGGCGTTCTTTCTCACGAGGCTTCGCGAGTATGCCGATTCCACCGGCGGGATGGTGCGGGTGGCAACATCGCTCGCCGATGCGATCAGCGCGCTGCGCACTGCACTCTCCCGGGTCGATCACAGTCGCAGGGTGCTGATCACCACGCGGGCGAAGGCCGAAGGATCACCCGCCGCCAGGGACAAGGTCGTTCTCGAAGGTCAGATCGAGCATATCGAACGCGAACGGGAGCACTGCCGGTCGCGGTTGGAGTTCTGGGCCGAAACCCGTTCTCGGGCAGCGGCCTACCCGAACAGTCGCCCCGACGACGAGCGCTTCGTCATCGAGGCGAACCACGATCCGAAGGAACCCGCGGGCCGCCGGCAGAGCCTTTCGGACTACGTCTCGTTCTACGACTACTGGGTGACGGAATGGTCCATGCGCGTCGACGACGCTCGCGGTCGGCACAGAATGGCCGCGGACCAGGTCATCAGAGAATCGGCTCCGACACCCGAGGTGCACGATGCGGTTCGGTGGATCCAGCGCCTCGGCAATATCGACGACGCCACCGGCGCTCAGATCGCCTACGCCACAAGCCTTCTTCAGCTCGACAGACTCGTCGATACCACCGCCCGGTACACGGAGTTCTGGCTCGCGATCCACCTGTACGAGGCCGAGTGGTTGCGGGCAGCCGCCGGTGAGTCACTCATCCGGAAGGACGATCGCTGGCGGACGACCGCAGAAGTGATGGGCCGGTATTGGGAGCAGATTCCTGCGCTGACGCCATGCTTCGTCATGACCGCCTACCAATTGCCCAAGTATTTCAAGCTGTCCAGGAAGGGCGGCGGCCACACCTTCGACCACGGGCGCGCCGATCTGCTGATCGTCGACGAAGCGGGCCAGGTGGACACCTCGGTCGGTGCCGCAGCCTTCGCCGTGACCAAGCGGGCCCTGGTGGTCGGCGATGTTCGGCAGTTGGCGCCGGTATGGAGCATCGACCCGGTTTCCGATTCGGAAATCGCAGCGGTTCATAGACTTTCAGAGCGATGGACCGCACTGGAGGAGCGCGGGCTCACATCGTCGGATCATTCGTCGGTGATGGCCGCCGCGAGTACGGCCGGTATCTGGTCCTACGGCGGGGACGAGCTGCCCGGGCTGTTCCTGTCCGAGCACTTCCGTTGCCACCCCGGCATCATCGACTACTGCAATGCACTGCTGTACAAAGGGCTGCTCGTCCCGAGCCGTCCCCTCGACGGGTACAAGCTCGACGGCAAGACGCCGAGCCCGTTCTTGTTCTGCGAGGTGTCCGGGTCGCAGGACAAGAGAAGCGGTTCGAGTCGGGTGAACGAGCGTGAAGCGGCCGCAGTCGCCGAGTGGGTCGTCGCGAACTACGACTACTTCGACGACATCTACAACGCCGACGGCACCAGCCCGGGCGCCGTCATCGGAGTCGTCACCCCCTTCGCTGCGCAGGCCAGGCTCATCTCACGCAAGATCCGCGAGATCGGCGACGCGAGCCTGTCGAAGAAGATCACCGTGGGCACCGCACATCGGCTTCAGGGCGCCGAGCGCCCGGTGGTGCTCTTCTCGTCGGTGTACGGCGACAACTCGCCCCAGGCATCCTTCGTCGACGCCACCCTCGAACTCATGAACGTCGCCGTCTCCCGAGCCAAGGATCTGTTCATCGTCTTCGGCGGAGCGGTCCGACGCAAGGACGACGGACCGGTGTTCTCCCTGGTCCGCAAGCTCGCGACCGTGGACGCCTGCGAGTTCGCGCATCCGACGGCGACGGCCCCCAGCGCCGCACCCAACCACCCGACCCCGCCGGTAGCGGCTGCCGAGACGGTCGCCACCACAACACCGAGCGGCAGCGCTTTCGACGTCTTCGGTCGCGATCAACCCGGCTACATGATCGGCAGGGACCTTGTCGCGCACTGGGATACGGCCCACGGGATTCCGAAGCACCAGAACCTCTCGGTCGTCGCGCTCAACCGCGCGCTGGAGAATGCCGGCCTGATCGAACGCACCGCCGATGGCACGACGCCGACCGCCGCCGGCTCCGTGTTGGGAATCGCCGCCTACGAGGGAACCGGCACGAACGGCCGGTACGTGAATGTCATCTACTCACCCCGAGCCCAGGAAGCCCTCACCGCGATGATGAAAGACGGGGGAATCGGCTGACGGATTCGACAAGAACCGGAACTCCACCGGGTTCCGGCACGGAGAACCATCTGCCAGACGAAGACTCACCGGACCCGGTGAGCACGAACAGCGTGTGCGCGAGGTTCAGCGTGCTCTCGAGTGGGCCGCGCGAAGCGAGGCATCCAGTGCGGCTTGGAGCTGGGAGACTCGGGTCTTGGTGGCCGGCGCAACCGGGTATCGGCTGAGGACATCGATCAGGGTCGGCGTAGCGCGTCGACAGGCCTCCTCGATTGCTCGAGTTCCGCATGCAGGGTCGCCGTCCGCCTGGAGTTCTGCAATGCGCGCGGCGCTCGCGGCGGCACGCAGGATGTGCCCGACCTGGCTGGCTTGCGCGATCGGGTGCAGGTACGCAGCAGCAGCTGCATCACCGGCAGAACGAGCGGCGAGGCGAGCGATCTCGGTGGACGATTCCTTGGCCGCGCGGTGTGCGTCGAGCGAAGCCATGCGCTGAAGCTTGGTGCGGGGTGCGCCGTTCACAAACGTCCATGCGGAGTCCACTGCAACACGTGGTCGCGGATCATCTGGATGCATCTCTTCAAACGCCGGAAGGATGCGCTGAGCAGTCTCAGCGACGAAGCGCGCAACCACACGCAGTTCATCCATGGTCAGTTCGAAGTCACCCGACACGGTCGTCACGAACCCAACTCCCTACATGTACGACGGCCCCAGCGGCTCCGGCACTGTCAGGCGGTCCCGAGCGGCTCGATAGCGTCAACCCGGTCGCCCAGGGCACGCCGCTCGATCCGCAGTTCATAGTGGGACTGCAGGTTCATCCAGAACTCTTCGGAGGCGCCGAAGTACCGCGCCAGCCGAATCGCCGTGTCTGCGGTGATCCCCCACTTGCCGTGCACGATCTCGTTGATTCGGCGCGGCGGCACACCGATCGAAACGGCCAGCTTGTTCTGCGTGATCCCGAAGCCCTCGATGAAGTCCTCCAGCCGGTTCCCGGCGGGACCCGGAGGTCTTCGACATCCTTCGCCGCATGGATCAGCTCGAGCTTCCGCAGGGTCGTCCGCTGTACCGTCCGATCGACGCGCTTGACCTACTGCTCGTGCCAGATGCGCTCGGTGCCCTTGCTGCCGAACGATCTGATCACGCGGACAACCTATAACGCAGGGCGTCAATAACGCTAGACGTTAAACCGGAATTCCACCACGTCGCCGTCCTGCATGACGTAGTCCTTGCCTTCCATCCGCACCTTGCCCGCAGCTTTGGCTGCGGCCATGGAGCCGGCGGCATCGAGATCGTCGAAGGACACGATCTCGGCCTTGATGAAGCCCTTCTCGAAGTCGGTGTGGATGACGCCGGCGGCCTGCGGGGCGGTGTCGCCCTTGTGGATGGTCCAGGCGCGCGACTCCTTGGGACCGGCGGTCAGGTAGGTCTGCAGGCCGAGGGTGTGGAAGCCGGCGCGGGCCAGCGACCGCAGGCCGGGCTCGTCCTGGCCGATCGAGTCGAGCAGTTCCTGGGCGTCGGCCTCGTCGAGCTCGAGCAGTTCGCTCTCCACCTTGGCGTCGAGGAACACCGCGTCGGCGGGTGCGATCGAGGCCTTGAGCTCGGCCTTGCGCGCGTCGTCGGTGAGCACCGACTCGTCGGCGTTGAACACGTAGAGGAACGGCTTGGCCGTCATCAGGTGCAGTTCGCGCACCAGCGAGGTGTCGAAGGAGTCCTTCGCGGCGAACAGGGTGCTGCCCGAGGTCAGGATCTCTTCGGCCTTCTTGGTGGCCTCGAGCACCTCGACGAGGTCCTTGTTCTTGCGTGCATCCTTCTCCAGGCGCGGGATGGCCTTCTCGATGGTCTGCAGGTCGGCGAGGATCAGCTCGGTCTCGATCACGGAGATGTCGGCGAGCGGATCGACCCGGCCGTCGACGTGCACGACGTCGTCGTCGGCGAAGACGCGGACCACCTGGCAGATGGCGTCGGCTTCACGGATGTTGGCCAGGAACTGGTTGCCCATGCCCTCGCCCTCGGAGGCGCCCTTGACGATGCCGGCGATGTCGACGAACGACACGGTGGCGGGCAGGATCCGCTCGCTGCCGAAGATCTCGGCGAGCCGGACGAGCCGGGTGTCGGGCAGTTCGACCACGCCGATGTTGGGCTCGATGGTGGCGAACGGGTAGTTCGCGGCGAGCACGTCGTTGCGGGTCAGCGCGTTGAACAGGGTGGACTTGCCGACGTTGGGCAGCCCGACGATACCGAGGGTGAGACTCACGGGCGCACAGTCTATCGGCCGGTCACGCCGGGTCGGGCGAGGCCTCCCCGTCGGGCACCGGATCGTCGACGGCAGGAGGTTCTCGGCCGGGCGGTGTCTCGCCGACGCGGATCGCGATCTGCTCGTTGAGGTAGCGCAGGATCACCGCGATCACCGCTGCGGCGGGCACGGCGAGGAAGGCTCCGGTGATGCCGAACAGGCTGCCGCCGAGGGTCACCGCGAGCAGCACGATCACCGCGTGCAGGTCCATCGACTTGGCCTGCAGCCACGGCTGCAGCACGTTGCCCTCCAACTGCTGCACCACCAGGATGATCGCGAGCACGATCAGCGCGGTGGTCAGCCCGTTGGAGACCAGCGCGATCAGCACTGCGAGAGACCCGGCGACAAAGGCACCGACGATCGGGATGAACCCGCCGAGGAAGGTGATCACCACCAGCACTCCGGCCAGCGGGACCTGCAGGATGAACAGCCCGAGGCCGATGAAGAAGGCGTCGATGAAGCTGACGATCGCCTGGGTGCGGATGAAGCCGCCCAGGGTGTTCCACATCCGGGTCAGGACCTCGCCGAGGTGGGTGCCGACCGATGCGCCCACGGTGCGGTCGAGCCACGGCACGAACCGCGGACCGTCCTTGAGGAAGAAGAACACCAGGATCAGCGTGGTGAACAACGTGACCAGCAACGACGTGGCGGTGCCGACACCGCTGAACACACCGGAGGCGATCGTCGACGCACTCGACTGCAGCTTCCCGGTGATCGCGTGGACGGCGTTGTCGAGTTGCTCGTCGCGGATGTTGAGCGGCGGCCCCTGCACCCAGTCCTGCAACTCGTGCACACCCTGGATGGCACGCGAGGCGAGGTCCGGGGCCTGGTCGATGATCGACGGCACGATCAGCCCGATCACCCCGCCGAGGACACCGACGCCGATCAGCATCATCAGCAGCGACGCCGCGGCCGGGGGTACCCGGCGGTTACGCAGCCACCGCACCGGCGGCCACAGCAGCGTGCACACGATGATCGCGAACAGCACCGGCAGCAGGATCACCCAGATCCGGCCGACCACCCACATCAGGACGGCGAATGCGGCGACACACAGGATGAACTGGGCGCCGACCATCGCGCTGGATCGCAGACCTCCGAGGAAGACCTGGGTACGGGTCGGATACTGGTCGGGTTTCACAGCCTCGACGGATCCGTCGGGTTCGGGAGCGCTGTCGGAATCGTGCGCTGCGGCGTCGGTCACGCGTCGATCCTCACATAACGACCGCATCGCGGCGCGCAGGCACGGCCCGGACGTCAGCGGGCAGGGATCGATGTCACCTCGGCCGGTGTCGGTGAACCCGGCGGCAGCGGCTTCCGGATGCCTGCCGGGTCAGTGCACGCGGGTGCGACGACGATGCGCGGCCACCCTGCGGCGCACAAAGGACACCACCAGCTCGCCGACCGCGTCGAGTGCCTCGAGCTCGGCCTGCAGCGGGGAGAGCGGCGGAACCGGCTCGCAGTGCACCGGTCTGCGGCGCCGTCCGCGGGCGCACTCGGCTTCGACGGCATCACAGCCGTACAGTCCCCGCATGATGTCGAGTCCCCACTCCGGATAGTCCGCGAGCTGCATCTCCCCTGTGCTCATGGTGACATCGTGACACGAACTATGATCTACGTCACCCAGTTGTCCCATTGCACTCCACCGGCATCCCGAGGTGGCGCGCAGGCCCCCGCACGCCCCCTCACCGGCCGTTCCGCCGCCGTGGCCGATTTCCGCCAGCTCGATCGCCGGATCGATGTCAGGGTGGAGAGGTGACCACCACCGTCGACCTCGATTTCGACCGTTGCTACCGAGCGCTGCAGGCCCGCGACACCCGGTTCGACGGACAGTTCTTCGTGGCCGTACGCACCACCGGCATCTATTGCCGGCCGTCGTGTCCATCCCGCACACCGCTGCCCCGCAACGTCGACTTCGTCGTCACCGCGGCCACCGCCCAGGCCCGCGGCTTCCGGGCATGTCTGCGGTGTCTGCCCGACGCGGTCCCCGGCTCACCCCGCTGGAATCTGGGTGCCGACCTGTCCGCGCGGGCGATGCGCCTGATCTCCGACGGCACCGTCGAACGTGACGGCGTCGGCGGACTGGCCCGGCGCCTGGGCTACTCGCAGCGTCATCTGACCCGGGTGCTCACCGCGGAACTGGGTGCCGGGCCGCTCGCCCTGGCCCGCGCACACCGGGCCACCAACGCCCGCATCCTGACCCAGTGCACCGAACTACCGATGGGTGAGGTGGCCTTTGCCGCGGGATTCGCCAGCATCCGGCAGTTCAACGACACCATCCGTGAGGTGTTCGGGGTGACACCGACGCAATTGCGGGCCCGCCGACGCGCGCCGACGCCGGCCGTCGGCGCAGATGCCTCATCCGACGACTCCCCGGTGATCGTCCTGCGCCTGGCGCATCGTCGTCCCTTCGACGCCGCCTGGCTGGGTCATCGGCTGGCCGCGCACGCGGTCGCGGGCGTGGAGGAACTCGTCCCCGATCCGGAGGGCGGCTGGTCGTATCGTCGCGTTCTCGACCTCGCCCACGGTCCCGCGCTTGCGGTGATCTCACCCGCCGACGGCTATCTGCTCACCCGCCTCGAGCACCTCGACCTGCGGGATCTGGGTGCGGCCGTCAACCGGCTGCGCCGCCTGTTCGACCTCGATGCCGACACCGCGGCGGTCGGAGAGGCGTTGTCGGCGGATGCGGTGCTGGCCCCGGTGGTGGCGGCTGCCCCGGGAGTACGGCTACCCGGCTCGGTGGACGGTGCCGAGACCGTCATCCGCACGATGATCGGTCAGCAGATCAGTGTTGCCGCGGCCCGCACCCACATCGCCGCGCTGGTCGCCCGGCTCGGCGAACCGACCGGCTGGCCGGGAGGGTGGCGCCGGTTTCCCACCGCGGCGACCATCGCGGCGTCGGGTGCCGCGGTCCTGACCGGGCCACAACGGCGAATCCGGGCGATCGTCGAGACCGCTTCGGCGATTGCCGGCGATTCGGTGGAACTACACGCGGGGGTCGCTGCGTCCGATCTACATGCACAGTTGCTCGCACTACCCGGGATCGGGCCGTGGACCGCCGATCAGGTCGCCCTGCAGATCACCGGCGATCCCGACATCCTGCTGCATCACGACCTGGTGGTGCGGCACGCCGCCGCCGACCTCGGACTCAACCTCGCCGACACCGCCCACTGGTCACCATGGCGTTCCTATGCATCCATGCATCTGTGGCGTCACCGCCTGTTCACCCCGACTCTCGCAACCCCGTCCCCTGAGGAGCACCCATGACCGATCCGCACACCACCGACGCCACCGATGTGGCCGTCTGGGCCACCGTCGTCACCCCGGACGGCGCGTTCACCGTGATCGCCGACGATGCCGCGACGGTGCTCGCATCCGGCTGGACCGACGAGCCCGAGTACCTACTCGCGCTGGTCAATCGCGCGTTGCGGCCGTCGGACCTGCGGCGCTCCGACTCTCTCGGCCCGATCGTCGCCGCCGTCGAGGCCTACTACGACGGCGACTTCGACGCCCCCGCGGCGATCCCGGTCACCCAGAAGTCCGGCCCGGTGTTGGAGAAGAACTGGGCGGCGCTGCGAACCGTGCCGGCGGGTGCGCCCATCACGTACACCGCCCTGGCCGAGCTGGCCGGTGAACCCCAGGCCATCCGGGCCGCGGCGAGCTCCTGCTCCCGCAACGCGGCCGCACTGTTCGTCCCGTGCCACCGCGTGCAACGGTTCGACGGGTCGCTGGGCGGATTCCGATACGGCCTACCGATCAAGCAGTCGCTACTGGCCCGGGAGTCCGTCCGGGCGAAGTGAGTGGGCTGTCGTCGTTCGACGCTGCTGCTCGACAAGCGCCTTGATCCGCTGATCGATCCGACGAGGAGCGCGGCGACAAGACGTGTCGAAATCTCCGCCGGCCGACCCCGCAACGCCACCACCACCTTCGAGGTGGTCACCAACACCCTCGACTCACCGGGTTTCGACACGGGTCCTCGCGATGCTCGGTCCCGGCTCAACCATCCAAAGGGGGTCGCCGACGCAGCCTTCGACAACCAAGCGACGTCAAATGGCGACCATCCACCGTGGTCACGCACCCCGCATCCGCTGATCGATCCGACGAGGAGCGCAGCGACGAGACGTGTCGAAATCTCCGCCGGCCAACCCCGCAACGCCACCACCACGTTCGAGGTGGTCACCAACACCCTCGACTCACCGGGTTTCGACACGGGGCCTCGCGATGCTCGGTCCCGGCTCAACCATCCAAAGTGGTCACGCGCCACATCCGCCGACAGCCGGCCGACGTCAGATGGCGACCGTCCAGGGCGGTGGCCGACGAGACCACCGCCGACGAAGCCCGCTCATTTCTGTCGGAGGTCTCCGGCATCATCTCGGCCATGACCCTTGCCCTCATCGCGTTCGTCGTCGGCATCCTGGCCGGCGTGGCCATCGGATGGTTCGCGGCCACCGGCCGGGCGGCGTCGGCGGTGGCCACCGCCCGCGCCGAGACCGAGGCCGTCCGCGAGTCCCAGGAGCTGGTCGGGCGGTCGTTGTCGGCGGCGTCCGAGGATGCGGCGCGACGGCAGTCCACTGCGATCGGCGCGCAGATGACCCACATCGTCGATCCGCTGCGCGCGCTCGTCGGGCAACTCGCCGAGGAACTGCGTCGGGTCGAGCAGAACCGGGTGGGCGCCTATGCCGGACTCACCGAGCAGGTCCGCGGGGTGCATGCGGCCTCCACCCGTCTCGGCGACCAGACCCGCGCACTCACCAACGCGCTGCACACCCCGCACCTGCGGGGACGCTGGGGCGAGATGCAACTCGAGCGGGTGGTGGAGCTGGCCGGTATGACGCGGCACTGCGACTTCGACACCCAGGTCACCATCGGCACCGACGAGGCCAAACGCCCGGACATGATCGTGCGTCTCGCCGGGGGACGCAGCATCGTCGTCGACGCCAAGGTGCCGCTGCACTCCTATCTCGACGCTGCCGAATGCGACGACCCGGCGCTACGTGAGGAACTCCTCGCCTCCCATGCGCAGGCCGTGCGCGCGCACATCAAGACACTCTCGTCCAAGGCCTACTGGGCGGCGCTGCCCAACAGTCCGGAGATGGTGGTCCTGTTCGTCCCGGGGGATGCCGTCCTGGAGTGGGCGGTGCGCAGCGACCCCGGACTGATCGACTTCGGCTTCGCCAAGAACGTGGTGCTGACCACACCGTCGAGTCTGGTGGCGCTGCTGCGGACGGTTGCCTTGGGGTGGCGGCACGACGCGATGGCCCGCGACGCCGCGGTGATCCACGAACTGGGTGTGGAACTGCACCATCGGCTCGAGACCGTGCTGGGCCATGTCGACCGGGTCGGGGTGTCACTGCGGCGTGCGGTGGAGGCCTACAACTCGACGGTCGGTGCCCTCGACAGCCGGGTGGGGGTCACCGCCCGCAAGCTGGCATCGTTGGAGGCACTGGGCAATCTGGACGAACCGACCAGTCCCCGCGTGATCCATGACACGATCCGTGATGCTGGCGGCGTGCACGCAGACACCTGACCTCGGTCGGGATGACCAACATGACCCGGCGGTTCACGGGAAATCGCGTCGCAACCGGTACCGTCTACTTGTGCCTTTCCCGCAGTCAAGCTCCTCGACGGTGCCCGTGGACCAGCAGTCGGTCCTGCCGAGCGTGCGCGGGGTCCCCTGGTGGGGAGCGATCCTCATCGCGACGGTCATCACCGCGATCGGTGCGATCATCGACACCTCGGCGAACAGCACCATCGGTGGTGCCTTCAACTTCTGCCAGTTGGTCGGCTGCGTCCTCGCCGCCCTCGCGGTCCGCCGCCGCGCGCTGTTCACCGCCGCCGCGCAGCCGCCGCTGATCTCGTTCGTCATCGCACTCATCGCGCTCTACGCGTCCGCCGATCAGGCGTCGGAACTGAAGTCGCTGATCCTCAAGGTGCTGCTGCCGATCGCCGGTAACTTCCCGTGGATGGCGATCACCTTCCTGGTGACCCTCGTCGTGGTGGTGGGCCGGTGGTACCTGACCCGGCCCGGCACCGACTCGCCGTTCACACGCACGTCGGCCGCCACCAAGAACCCGACCGCGAAGAACCCGACCGCGACGAGCTCGTCGGCCGCTGCTGCCAAGAAGCCTGCCGCCGGCAAGAACCCCACATCCCGGCGGGCCGACCCCGGCACCCCTCGCGCCGGACAGCACGAACGGAGCGAGCGCGGGTCCGCGAGGGCCGTCGCCGCCGAGGGTCGCACCCGCAAGGCCGACGCCGCCCGGACCCGGAAGCCGCGGCCCGACGCCACCGCGCAGGCGGCGAGCACGAACGGCACCACCGCACGCACCGACGCAACCACCAGGGCAGCCGAGGAGCCCCGCCGGGCCCAGTCCGGTGCCCGCCGTCAGTCCGGTGAACGCACCGCGGCGGGCGAGCGAGCCCAGCACGCCGAACGTGCCACGTCCGGTGAGCGAAGCCAGCAGGAGGCCCGGGCGCGACGTCGTCGGGCGGCCGAGGAGAACGCCCGCGAGGCGGCCACGACCGGTGCTGCGGGCACCGGAGCGGCAGCCGCGGGTACTCCGCGGCCCCGGCCCCGCTCCGCCGCGGCCGACCTCGACCGCTACGAGTCCGCAGCCGGCCAGACCGCCGCGGCGCCCCGTCCGGCACGGACCCGCCGACAGCACTGACGGTCCCGGCTCGGGTCCCAATCCCTGCGGCCGACCCGACGACCCGATCGGCGGCTCCAGACCACCCGCCCGGTCGTCACCGCCCGGTGAGCCAGTCCCCCAGCCGTCGGGCCGCATCGTCGACCAGCGCAGGCCAGTCCATCGCGGTCTCGTCGGCGGGGTCGCTGACGATCTTGATCAGCCGGCATTCCACCTCGAACGCCGCACACACGTGGGCGATCGCACCGCCCTCCATGTCGACGAGGTCGGCCCGCTCGGCCAGTTCGGCGCGGCGCAGGCTGTCGGCGACGAAGGTGTCGCCGGTGGCGAGCACGGTGCCGTCGCCGTCGGGCAGGTTCCAGCGGTCCACCACCGGATAGCCCATCGCGACGAGTTCGGCACTGCTGATGTCGTGCTCGATCACCTGCGACGGCACGAACAGCCCCGAGTGGTGGTCGTGGAGGGCACCGGCGGTGCCGATG
This sequence comes from Gordonia desulfuricans NBRC 100010, assembly GCF_001485495.1. Lineage (GTDB taxonomy): Bacteria > Actinomycetota > Actinomycetes > Mycobacteriales > Mycobacteriaceae > Gordonia > Gordonia desulfuricans. Next base: position 38,418 of record NZ_BCNF01000063.1, read on the forward strand.
TTGATCACCTGCCGGGTCTGCGGGCACGCCGACAGTTCGCGGGTCAACGCCATGGACGCCGCCACCTTGCCGATCCCGGTGATCAGCAACCGGGTTCCCTTCGGGATGTACCGGGCCTCCGAGCGGGTGGCCGACACCACCAGCACCGACGGGTCGAGCAGATCGAAGGGATGGGCGTCACGGGACGTGGGATCGACGGTCACCCGACGATTATCGCGGGGCCGGGGTCACGTCGCGTCGCCGGCCGACCGGAGAGTGGCCCGGGCGGCCCGGCCCAGTGCCTGACCGTAGGCCGGTCCGTGACCGGCGGCGTGCACCGCCAGTGGATGCAGCTGATGTAGCGGGACCCGCTCACGCCACCCCGGCCGCATCCGATGCGCGGTGAGATAGCCGTCGAGGACGGCCTCCAGATGCGGGCAGCCGAACAGCATCAGCATCGCGAGATCGGTCTCGCGGTGCCCGCCGTGTGCGGCCGGGTCGATCATCACCACACCGTCGGGTGTCCACATCACGTTGCCGCTCCACAGGTCGCCGTGCAGGCGGGCGGGCGGATCGGCGTCGTCGAAGGCCCCGGACGCGATCAGCGTGCAGGCCGCCCGGGTGGCCTCGGCGTCGGCGGTGTCGAGAAAACCGGCCTCGATCGCGGGCGCGAGGTAGGGCTCGACACGTTCGGCGGCGTAGAACTCGCCCCAGCTGTCGTGGATGACAGAGCTCAACGGCCGTTCACCGATGAACTGGCATCCGGTGTAGCCGGCCGGCGGCGCCCCGAAGGCGTCGGCACCCGCGTCGTGCATGCGGGCCAGTGCCACCCCGAAGGCGGTGGCGGCCTCCGGCGTCGGCCGGACCGTGGTCAGTCGGCGCAGCGTGATCCCGGTGGGAGACACCGACTCCACCTCGACCACCGGGGCACCGGCCGCGGCCAGCCACCCCAGACCGGCGGCCTCGGCGGCGAAGAAATCCGGGTCGACGTCGCGGCGCACCTTGCGGAAGGCGGCGTCGGGGTTCACCCGTGGTTGGACTCGACGTCGGAGCCGGTGATCGCCGAGTCCCCTTGTGCCACACGACTGATCTGCGCGAGTCGGTCGAATCGGTCGTTGGCGATGCGCATCACGACTTCGTACGGCAGCGCGAACTTGCGGGCCCACCAGTAGCCGAAGCGGATGTCGAAGGAGGTGTAGACCAGGAAGCGGTTCTTGCGAATCCCGGCCAGGATGGCCGCTGCCGCTTTCTCCGGACTCACCGCCACCTTGTGGAAGTTGTTGATCTGCTTGATGACCCGCGGGTCCTCGCGGTCGACGCCGACGATCTCGACGGTGTTCACCAAGGGAGTGTCCACACCTCCCGGGCACACCAGCGACACCCCGATGTGGTGGCGGCGCAGGTCGAAACGCAAGACCTCCGACACCCCGCGGATACCGAACTTGCTGGCGCTGTAGGCGGCATGCCACGGCAGTGCGATCAGCCCGGCCGCCGACGACACGTTGACCAGCTGTCCACCGTGTCCGCGTCGGACCATCTGGGGTACAAAGCATTCGATCACGTGGATCGGGCCCATCAGGTTGACGTCGACCATCGTCTTCCAGTGACGGTGTTCGAGATTCTCCACGGTCCCCCAGGCCGAGACACCGGCGATGTTCATCACCACGTCCATCACGCCGACCTCGGCGTCGACCTCCCCGGCGAAGCCGTGCACCCAGTCGTAGTCGGAGACGTCCCCGGCGGCATGGAACAGCACCGTCCCGCCGGCGTCGACGATCGCGGCGACCGCGGTGTCGAGGGCATCGGCGTGCAGATCGGTGAGCACCAGCTCGGCGCCGGCCCGGGCTGCGGCCTGCGCGGTGGCCAGCCCGATCCCACTCGCGGCACCGGTGATCAGGACCTTGCGGCCCCGCAGCGTCGGCACCGGCGGATCCATCCGGATCAGATCTCGAAGCGACATGCCTCGACCCTAGCCACCGATTCTGTGACGCTCAGCAGAACCGGGACAACTCTTCTCACCCACGATGCCGCTGCCGGAGCGGCGGGGCTCAGCCGATCGGGAGTTTGCCGTCGAACAATCCGTACAACACCACCAGCATCGCGTTGAGCACCTGCGCCGACGCATCCTGCCCGTCGGTCAGCAGCAGCTGGCCGATCTCGGCGGGATCGCTTGTGCCGAGCAGCTTCTGGACGAACGGCAGTACCGCCGACAGCTCGCCGTCACCCGCCTGCGGGGTGGCCTCCGGCGCGGGCGCGGCACCGAGGTTCTGCGGGCTCGGCGTCGTCGACGCGGCCGCGGCACCCTTGGCGTAGTTGACGATGCCCTCGGTGATGGCCATCGAGTACTTCAGCTGACCGTCTTTGCCGGTCAGCGCGGCGGCATCAGCCGGATTCGACAGGTTACCCATCTCGATGAACACCGCGGGCACCTTGGTCAGGTTGACCGCGGCGATGTCGGGACGGGTCTGGATGCCGTCGACGACGCCGGCGTAGTTGGCGGTGGGGAATCCCGCGCGCACAAAGGCGTCACGCATGACCGTCGACGCCTTGCGGCCCTCGCCGGACTGCACGGCGTTGACCGTGGCATCCGGGATGGGCAGGGTCGGCACGATCATGTGGAAGCCCTTCTTGGTGGCATCCGTGCCGGTGGTGGTGGAGTCGGCGTGCAGGCTCACCGCGATCGCGGCACCCGAACGGCTCGCCGCGGCGGCGCGCTCGTCGACGCAGCCGCCCCATCCGGTGTCGTCGGGACGGCTGAGCACCACTCGGGCCCCCTGGCTCTCCAGGCCGGCCTTCACCAACTGGGCGACCTCCCAGTTGATGGTGTGCTCGGGAGTCCCGTTGACGGCCGTGGCGCCGGTGGTCTGACAGTCCTTCTTGCCCCCACGACCGTCCACGACCTGCTGGGAGAGGTTGTGGCCGGCAGCACTGCCCTGGTGCCCGGGGTCGAGGAAGACGGTCTTGCCTGCCAGCGAGGTGCCGGCGGCAGGGGCCGCCGACGCCGGGGCGGTCGTCACAGCGCTGAGCACCGCGGCACCGGTCGCCACGGCAACCGCGGCGGCGGTGATCGACATCCTCATTCGCGAGAAGCGTGTCTGGGTCATCGCGGTACGGACACGGGTGCACCGGATCGGCCCCCGCGCCTCACTCCTTCCATCCAGCAACATGGGCCACAATAGTCACAGGTTTAACAGAGTCAACCCGAGGTCGACGTTCAGCGACGAAGCCGCCTGGTCCGATCGGTTTCGTTAGGCACCTGTGACGTTGCAGGTATCCACCCGAGACGTGGCCGCTCAGGCCGGCGGCAGGAATCGGGTGATGTGCAGGATGCCGTGCTCGTCGTCGGCGGTCGCCGTGGTCGCCGACGCCGCCGCCAGTTGCGCGCACACCTCGTCGCGATCGATCCCGGTACCGATCGCCACGAGTGCGGTCTGGCGGTCCTGCCCGTGCCAGGAGTCGCGGGACACGTCGACGAACCCGCCGACGGCGTGCACGACGTGACGCTGCCGGTGGCCGGGAAGGTCGAACCAGACCACTCCCTTGATCCGGTAGATCCCGGCCGGCGGACGGGTCAGAAAGCTCGCGAGTGCCCGCGGGTCCATCGCTTCCGGCGTGCAGAACTCCACCGACTCGAACGCATCGTGCAGGTGGGCGTGCCCCAGCTCCCCCACATGCCCCGACTCGCCCACATGCCCCGACTCCCCCGCGTGCGTGTCGTCGGCCTCCCGCAGCAGTGCATCGAGCGAGAGCTGGATCGGACGGTCGCCGCCGTCGTCGGGCGCGCGGGTCGGGATGTCGAAGAGCAGTGCCGGGTCGATCCGCCCGCCGGTGACGCAAAGCTGTGGTGCACTCGGGTTGAGCGCGGTGAGTTCGGTGCGGGTGGCCGTCAGGGCGTCGACGTCGACGAGGTCGGTCTTGTTGAGGACGACGAGGTCGGCCACCGCGACATGACCGTCGATCTCCGGATGGGCCCGCCGCGCGGTCTCGAACAGCGCCGCGTCCACCAGGTAGACGAGGCCGCCGTAGCGCATCCGCGGATCGGCCATCGCGGTGATCATCCGGATCAGCGACTTCGGTTCGGCGATCCCGCTGGCCTCGATCACGATGGCGTCGAGTTGCGCGGCAGGACGTGCCAGCGCCGAGAGCGCATCGTCGAGGCCGGCACGGTCGACCGCACAACACATGCAGCCGTTGGTCAGACCGACGACGTCGCCGACCTGTCCCGCAACCAGCATGGCGTCGATGTTGACCGCGCCGAAGTCGTTGACCAGCACGCCGATTCGTGCACCGGACCCACCCCGCAGAAGGTGGTTGAGCAGAGTGGTCTTACCCGCACCGAGAAACCCGGCGACCACGATCACCGGGATGGGTTCGCGCGTCACGACGGCCCCGGGCCGGCGCATTCGGTACACAGGACGGCCAGGTCGCGGCCGAGCCGGTCGGGATGATTGGCGACATTCGAGGTGGGGGTGCCGCACTCGACGCAGGTGGCGAGGACCGCCGGGTGATCGGAGAAGTCCACCGACATGCGCTTGTCGAAGACGTAGAGCGATCCTTCCCAGAGCCCGTCGTCGCCGAACTGTTCGCCGTATCGGACGATGCCGCCGTCGAGCTGATAGACCTCACCGAAGCCGCGATTGCGCATCAGCGCGGTGAGCACCTCGCAGCGCACTCCGCCGGTGCAGTAGGTGACGACCGGCCGGTCCTTGAGGTGATCGAAGGCCCCGGACTCGATCAGCGGGACGAAGTCTCGAGTGGTCTCGACGTCGGGGGTGATCGCCCCGGCGAACCGCCCGATCTGCGATTCGATGCGATTGCGACCGTCGAAGAACACCACGTCGTCGCCGCGCTCGTCGATGAGCCGGTGCAGCTCGTGTGGGTCCAGGTGCCTGCCTCCACCCACCACACCGGAATCGTCCACCTGCAGTTCGTCCGGAGCCCCGAAGGTGACGATCTCCGGCCGTACCCGCACCGACAAACGGGGAAAATCATCTCCCGTTCCCTCGGCCCATTTGATATCGGCATCGCCGAATGCGCGATATCCACGAGTGGCGCGGACATATCGCTTCACATCGGCGAGTTCGCCACCGACGGTGCCATTGATCCCATGACGTGACACGATGATCCTGCCGCGAAGCCCGAGCGACTCGCATATCGCCTCTTGCCAGAGCCGAATCGCATCGGGATCGGGCAACGGGGTGAACACGTAGAACAGGACGATCTTGGGGGTCGACACAATGCAAGGGTACGGATCACGGGGTGAGTACCGATCGCGGTGGGGGCGGGTTGCCTTTCTCGCGCTCGCGGCCATCGCCGTGATCGGCTCCGGTGCCGCGGTGGCCGCTTGTTCGTTTTCCGCCGATACCACACCGTCACCGATCGTCCTGCCCCCGACCGATGAATTGACCACCGAATCAGAACTCTCGAGTTCGAGCCGGACCACACCCCCGGATTCCGACACCCCGACGGAATTGCCGAATTGGAGCATGGGTCGTGTGATCGCGCTCGCACCGCGCGCCGACAATTCTCGATATCACCAGGGGTCCACCGGGCCGCAAACGCCACTCGAGGACACCTCGGACTATCACTTCTCCACCCCGGACCGGTCGGTCAATTGTTCCACCTTCTCCACCGGGACCCCGACGCTCGCGTGCCGGATCGCCGACGACTCGTCGAATTCGCGTCGAACATCGTCGACGGCGGCGGGCTGCAAGTGGGCTTCTGACCTGGTGATCCTCGACGCCTCCGGTCCGCAGCACGGGGCGTGTGCCGAAGAGTTCCCGGTTCTTTATCGCAGCGCGATTGTCGACTATGGGACGACCATCGCGGTGGGCAGATTCTCGTGCCTGGTCGAAAGCTCCGGCATCTATTGCCTCGAATCCCGTTCGAAGACCGGATTCTCCAGTACCGCAAAGGGTTACCAGAAGATCTACGCCAACGAAAGAGCTCCTGGCGCATTGCTGGGCACCATCGATTCCGAGTCGACGACCACCCGGACCGATAGTGCCGACGACGAGGATGTGACCACCACTACTTCACCCACGCGGTGAATTCACAGCTTTCCCACCACGCCGACCTGCGACACCCAGGAATTTCTCATTTTCCTATGCCTATAATCAACGGCGAGATTGATCGGCGTCCACCGATCACCCCAAAGAGGAAAGCCCCGGGAGGCCAGATGGCAAAGGTCCAGACCGTCCAGGTCATCGACGACATCGACGGTAAGGTACTCGACAAGTACGAAACCGTTCGTTGGGCCGTCGATGGCAAAGAGTACGAATTCGACACCTCGGTGAAGCACGCCCAGCAGTTCCGTGACTCCCTGTCGAAATACCTCGAGGTCTCCCGGACCGCGGGTACCGCTCGTAGTTCTGCGGCGAAGCGTCGTACGGCAGATGCTTCGCGAAGCAAAGAGCAAACCCAGGCCATCCGGAAATGGGCGACCAAGAACGGGTACGAGGTGAGCTCGCGCGGCCGCATTCCGGCGCACGTTCTCGAGGCCTTCGAAGCCGCTCACTGAGTCGACGACCAGAGAGGTCGCCGAGCCGAAGACCAGAGGCTTCACCGGCCGGTGCCGGGAGGGACAACCCTCCCGGCACCGGCCGTTTTCGCTGTCCGGTTGTGCCGATATGCCGGTCGTGCCGGCAACCCCGGCGGCGGGGTGCGCGCCGGAGGTGGTCCGAGTAGCCGACTCGGGACTCCCGTTCGGCGCCGGATCGGGGCAGAATTCGATCCGCACGCGCCGATGCCGACGAATCAACCCGAGTGGAGACCCGATGCCCGAGTCCGCCAGTCATCCCGACCCCGAGACCGTCGAACTCCGGCTGGCCCTCGTCTGCTACGGCGGGGTGTCCCTGGCGGTCTACATGCACGGTGTGACCAAGGAACTACACAAGCTCGTCGTGGCGTCCCGGGCGCTCGATGCCGCCCGGGTCGCCGGGGCCACGGCCAACCCGTTCCGCTCGGCCACCGATCCGACGCAGATCCTCGACGGTTTCGACTCCGAGGCCCTCTACTTCGATGCGCTGCGTCGGCTCGAGGATGCGGGCCGGCCGTTGTCGGTGGCCATCGACATCATCGGTGGCACCTCCGCCGGTGGCATCAACGGCGTGGTGCTGGCGAAGGCTCTCGCGATCAACGCGTCCCAGGATGCGCTGCGGAGTCTGTGGATCAACGAGGGCGACCTCCGCAAGCTGCTCCGCGGCCCGCAGTTCGCGGGTCTGGCCGTCCAGGCGGCCACCGCGGCGGTGTGGGCGGTGGCCAATGCGTGGCGGCCGACCTCGCTGCTGCGCTCGGATGTGATGTCGCAGAACCTGGTCCACGCGCTGGCCACCATGGATTCGAGCACTCGGCCCAATGCCGTGGTGCAGTCGTCGTCGTTGATCCCGCGGCTGCGTCGGCTCCAACTGTTCGTGACCACCACCGACCAGTCCGGATTCGATGTGGTCGTGCCCTCGGGTGCGGGCGGGATCGGGCAACGCGACCGGGCCTACGCGCAGGTGATGGAGTTCCGCAGCAGCAATCCCGATCCGCGGGTGCAACCGTCCGGCTTCGGCTCCGACGACACCCCTGCGCTCGCCTTCGCGGCGCGCGCGACGTCGGCGTTCCCGGCGGCGTTCGCCCCGGTCACCCGCAGCGGCTTCCTCCAGGAGGTCAAGAACGCGATCTCCCTGGACCCCAAGCGGTTCGGGGAGATGTTCCTGTTCCGGTATCACAGCACCGACACCGATACCGACACGTCGAGCCAACAGAAGCGGCCGTGGTGGGCGCGACTGCTCCCCCGGGGCAGCACCGTCGAGGACTCCGAGCGTCACTTCATCGACGGCGGGCTCCTCGACAACGCACCGTTCGACCTCGTGGTCGATGCGATCGCCCGCGAACCGGCACAGCACGAGGTGATCCGGCGCCTGGTGTACATCGAACCCGACCCGGGTAAGTCGCTGACCGCGGCCGTCGAGGAGTACCAGCGGCGCTCACACAGCTTCGCCGACGACCTGATGGCGATCAAGGCGCCGCTGACCAGCCACTCCTACCTGGGCGATCTGCTGCACCTGCGGGACATGAACGGGCGGATCGCCGAGATCGGCCGCATCGCCGAGCTCCAGCGCGCCGAGGTGGAGGCGGTGATCAGTCAGCGGGTCCGGGACGCCGCACAGCAGGTGGTGGAAGCCGACGCGGCGAGTTCTCCTGGCGTCGAGGCGACTCCGCCCGCCTCCTTCCTCGAACAGTTGCTGACGCTGGCGTCGGCGCAGCAGGTCTCCGACAGCTTCTATCAGGACGCCGAGACCGACCTGTCCGAGACGTGGCGGACCTACCAGCGGATGAAGGCACTGGCGATCGCCGACCGCGTGGCCGATGCGATCATCGACGTCGAACAGCTGCCACCGGAATCGTTGACCGCCAGCGCGATTCGCGACGCGTTGTCGTCGCATATGCGCGCCACCGCCGAATGGCGTGACGGTGGACAGGGACTGGCGGAGAGGTTCCTCAAACCCGCCGACACCCCCTATCGGGTCCGGCGGTACATGTTCATCATCGACGGCATCAACAAGCTCTACGGTGACGGCGGACCCGACCGCGCCGCGGTGGACAAGCTCAAGGCCGCGGTCTGGGATGAACTGACCAAACTGCACGACGCGCCGGAGAAGATCGTCACGACCATCGGTACGCGTGGCATCACCAATGCTGCGGTCGCCTATGCCGAGACCCCACGACCGGTCGGGACCGACGAGTTGCCTGCGGAGTTCACCGCGTTGCTCGACGACCTCTTCACCCGGTATGCGGCTCTGGTCGACGTCCGCATCGGCAACGACAACGACACCATCTGGTCGACGTTCCAGAAGACCGCACTGTCTGCGGTGTCGGCCGGGTCCCACGACGCGGCCGGCACACTTCGCCTCGGCGACGGCTGGACCGACGAGCACTTCCGGTTGCTGGCATCGCGCTACCTCGGTTTCCCGAAGTGGGACGGTGCCCTGTTCCCGATCACGGCGCTGTCGCGGATTCCGCAGCTGACGCCGATCCCGGTGAGCCAGTTCAGTCCGCGCCAGGCCGCCACCCTGTCCGGCCACCCCACCGCGCGTCCGGAGCTGTACGGCGCCAAGCTCGCCCACTTCGCAGCATTCCTCGAGCCCGGATACCGCGAGAGCGACTACCTCAACGGACGTCTCGACGGCGCGGACCTGATCATCCGGTTGCTCGCCGAGACCACCGGCGACGACGCCCTCGTCGCCCAGCTCGCGCGCCCTGTCCTCGACACGATCTACCGCGCCGAGATCGGCGGTCTCACCCACATCCCGGCCGAATCCCGACAGTGGCTGCAAGGGTTCTTCGGCGACTGACACCCGCCGGCCGACGACGAGCCGGTCGGCTCGCCGTCGGCCGGTGTGGGCTCACATCATGTGCTCGGGGTGCACATGCGACGGCATCAGCTGCAGCAGCGACATCCGCAATGCCATCTCGCGTCGGTTGTCGACGAGCTCGGAGTACAGGTCGTCGACGGCCGAACGGCCGAGGGCATGCGGTCCGACGATTCGGTAGCCGGCCTGGTTGAACGGGCCGAACCAGAGTTGGATGAAGAGTTTGGGGTTCAGGATCATCCGCCACATCGGCACCAGACAACCGATTTCTCGTGCGAGCGAATCGAGGTAGACGATGTTCGACGGGATCGACTCGGTGTGTCGGGGACTCAGCGCGGTCCAGTGCTCCTCCCATTTCTTCTCGCGGTCGATCACCTCGTCGATGTTCCGCGGAACCCTCAGCGTCCCACTGCACACCTGCGCGAAGTAGCGGGCCTGCATTTCCGCACAGATCGGAATGCCACCGGAGAAGGGCCGGACGAAGCCGATGAATGCGACGGTGCCCTGGTGGTCGGGGTGCAGGAAATGCTTGTACAGGTTGCGCACATTGCCGTCCCGGACCCGCAGTTCACCGATCGAGATCTCGTCGGTGCTGAATCCGGTACACAACACGATGGTGTCGAATTCGGCGGCCGTTCCGTCCTGGAACCGCACCGTGGTGCCGTCCGCATCGGCGATTCCCGAGTCGTTCAACAAGACCTTGCCGCTGGTGATGCTCGGGACGAAGCTGACGTTCTTGCTGAAGATGCTGCGTTGGGCCCAGCTGCCGTCGGGATGCGATTTCCGGTTCCAGGTCCGGATGAAGTCCCAGTTCTCGTCGGTGTGCGGGGTGTCGATGTCGAGCTGGGGCGGGTGTGCGGGTTGTCCGAACGGGTTGACGGTGGGCGCGGCCGGACGCCGGCCGGGAACCATCTTCTCCGTGAGGACCCGAAGCGCGCCGAGCGCGGTCGTGGCGATCCCGTAGATGATCGACACCACGGTGAAGACCACCTCGGCAATCGTGGTGCGGCCCCAGAACGATTCGTAGGCGAATGGGTAATCGGTTGCCCGACGGAGCATCTCGTGGTGATGGGACCGGATGGTGCCGTGGTCGGTGGTCCTGGTGCTGTTGAACACCCGCGGCAGCAGATAGGCCCGCGACCGGATGGACAACGTGGCGGTGTCGGCGACGTCTCCGATCTCCCGGACGATGTCGGCCCCGGACTCGGCGAGTCCGACGATGAGCACCTTCTTGCCCTGGAATCGCTTGTTGTTCCGGTATTCCGAGGAATGCACGATCTCGCCGGTGAAGCCCTTGATCTCGGGGATCGCCCGGTTGGGTGTCTTGAACGGTCCGGAGCAGACCGCCACCGCGTCGAAGGTCTCCTGCGATTCGACGCCGTCGTGACGCACGGTCACCGCCCACCCGCCGGAGTCCCGTCGGACGTCGGTGACCTGGCTGCCGAATCGGATCGCCGGACGGAGCCCGAAGCGGTCGGCGTATTCGGCGAGGTACCGGAAATACTGTTTGCGCGTGTAGAAGACCCGGTCGCCGGAGAACGGATGGTCGGAATAGGCCATCAGCTTCATCGAGATGGTGAGGTGAAGGTTGTCGTATGCCTTCATCTGTTCGTCGTCGCCGTTGTGCCTCAGCCACAGACCGCCGATATCCGCATTCTTGTCGAAGCAGACCACCTCATGCCCTTCGTCGAGCAGCTGTTTGATGGTCGTCAGGCCGCACGGGCCCGCTCCGACGACACACACCTTCATGAATTCCTCCGAACATGAACAAGCCCAAGTGGTGAGTGCCCGCCCGCTCGGTTGTCGGCGGCGTCGTCGAAGGCGTCGCACCGGCATCGGATAGCGGGTCGGTCAGCGGCCCGAGATCGCTCGAACCAGCGAGTGGTAAGGGTAGGCATACCAAAGCTATATGTCTACTTCTGTATCGCGTAAATCAGACAAAACACACGTAATTCATGCCCGCTCGCCGCCCGACCTCGGATTCCCGGAAATGCGTCCGGTTCCGATCCATTAGGTCTGACTAACTTTTGTCGGGTCACTTTTGTTCAGCACATTGGCAGCAACTCCACAGATTCGCTGCGAACAGCGGCCCCGAATGCACGGCCGCGAGGACCGGCCCGGCGCCACTCCCCGACCGCAGACGTTCGCCGCCGACGGCTCTCCCACGCACCGCCCGGTGGGCACTCCGCCCGCCGACCATCCACGCGGCCGACACACATTAGAGTCGAGCGGGTGACTGACCGGCGGAAATCATCGGGCGCGTCGCGCCACCAACCACGTGCGACGTCCAGCAGGGCGACATATGTGCTCATCGGCGCAGCTGTCGTGATCGTGGCGGCACTCGTGATCGGCGGCTTCGTGTGGAACGCGAACAAGCCCGATCGGGGCGAGGTCAGCGAGAAGGTGCTCAACGAGAACGCCGCACTCATCGTCGGCGAGCCGGCCGCGCCGACCACGATCGACGTGTTCGAGGACTTCATGTGCCCCGCCTGCAAGGAATTCGAATCCAAGTCCGGGCAGGCGATCGTCGACGCCGTGAACGCGGGCACCCTGCGTGTCCGATATCACATGCTGACCTTCCTCAACCGCATGTCCTCGTCGGGCGACTACTCGTCCCGAGCCGCCGGCGCACTGCAATGTGTGGGCGCCGCCAAGGACCCCGCGGTGTTCTTCCGCTTCCACACCGCCCTGTTCGACGACCAGCCGGAGGAGAACGGTTCCTCCGACCACTCCAACGCCCAGCTGGCCCAGATCGCCGCGGCCCAGGGCGCCACCCCGGCCACCCAGCAGTGCATCTCGACCGGCGCGATGGTCGCCGAAGCCGACGAGGCCGCAGAGATCTCCCGCAATCAGCTCACCAAGGCACTCGAGGGCCCTGCCGCGACCCCCACGGTCCTGCTGAACGGCGAGCCGGTTCCCGGCATCCTGGACGGCCCGGGCTGGCTGACCGAGATCCTCACCAAGGAGACCAAGTGATCGCGGCGCAGCCGTGCAGCGACCGTTTTCGGCTGCAGCCCCCTGACCAGGCGATTTGGTACCCGTAACGACGGTGGTGTAACTTTTCTCTTGCCCGCAGAGAGGGCAAACAAGAAGTTGACAAGGGGCTATGGCGCAGCTGGTAGCGCACCACACTGGCAGTGTGGGGGTCAGGGGTTCGAGTCCCCTTAGCTCCACAGAATAAAGCCAGGTCAGAGGGTAAATCCTCGGGCCTGGCTTTTTCGTCGCCGAGGCCAGTGTCCCAAGAGTGTCCCAGTGAGTCGCGGCCTACGCCGACGTCCCGAACAATGCCGCCCCGGCCGACTTGAGCGAGTCGTCGTAGGTCCGGCCGTACACCGAGACGGTCATTCTCGGGTCGTGCCCATGCCAGGCGGCGACCACCGTCGGCGGGATACCGGCGTCCAACATCACCGACACCGACGTATGTCGCACGTTGCGGAGCGTGATGGCCGGGACTCCAGCGGACGCCGCCAATCGCCGGAACCGATCCGAGTACGTCCGTGGCAGCGTCGCGGTCCCGTCGGCCTCCACCGAGACGAGTCCCGTCTCGACGTACCCGCCGCCCATCTCCACCCGCTCGGCCGACTGGGCGACGCGTAGGGCTCGCAGTGCCTCGGTGATCTCGCCCGAGATCGGTAGGGTGCGGTACCCGCGTGCCGTCTTTGGCTCGGCGGTGTCGATGAACGTCGCGGTGACTTCGACGCGCCCCTGGGCGACGGTGATCGTCCCCGCGTCGAGATCCACGTCTTTCCAGCGGAGACCGAGCACCTCGGACCGGCGGAGCCCGCACAGCGTAAGGAGCCAGCACGCCGCCAAGCGGTCCTCGGCCGCGTGTTTGCGGAACAGGTTGGCCTCCTCGCGCGTCCAGACGTCGAGGTCCTCGGAGGTGCGACGCTTGGCCTTGGGCGGCTCCACGAACTCGGCCGGGTCGCGGGCGATGATCCCCTGTCGGTGCGCGTCCTTGGTCACCTGTCGGAGCACGGCGAGAACCAACCGGGCCGAGTCGGCAGAATACGGCCGCCCGTCGCGCCGGGTGAGCCCGCCGAGGAACTTGTCTATATGCGCCTTGGTCAACTTCTGGAGTTCCAGGCCGCCGAGTTCGCGGACGATCGGCTTCGCGGCGTCGGTGTAGTTGCGCAACGTATTCGGCCGGATATCGCGCTTGCCTGCCAGCCATGCCTCGACGTGCTCGGCCACCGTGACACGAGAGCGGCCGACGTAGGAGCCCGAAGTCACCTCGGTAGTTATCCTTCTGTACTCCTTACGGGCCTCGGTCAGCGTGCGATAGGTGAACCGACGCCGGTCCCGGCTCCCGTCTGGCTTCACGCCGACGTCGGCGCGGAACTCGTAGCTCACGGTGCCGTTCTTGGCCGTGCGTCGGGTGATCGGCTCGGACCGGCGGGTCCGCTTCTCCTCGTTCATCGGTTGTTCTCCGGATTCTTGCGTCGGGGAAGCTCGTCCTCGTCCAGGTAGCCGAGATCCTTGGCCTTGCGTATCCAGCGGTCCAGGGTCGGCACGGTGGTATGCATGTCACCGGCGACGGTCTCCCGGACCGGGAACCCGGCGACGACGGCCGCCCTTACGCGCTGGGCCACCTCCTGAAAGTGCGAGTCGGGGAGTTTGCCTCGGGCGGTCCGCTCCTCGGGACGTTGCTTAGCGGCCGACGCGAGACGTCGATACTCGGCGTCGGCCTCGGCGGGATCGTCCATATGCTCCAAGGCTGTTTGAGTCCCGACGTCGAGGAGTGGCGTCCCGAACTTGCCGTCGTGCGTATACGCGAACTTCGCCGCCGCGTGTGCTAGGCGTCGGGAGGGTATGGCGCGCAACGTTTCTGGCGAAATCGCGGCGTCGGTCTCGGAGCGGATCTGGAGGTCCACCAGACGCGGCCCGCCTTTCCCGGTGACGACGCCGACGACGTACTGGTGATCGTGGCCGTGGAGGGTCACGCGGATACCGGCGAGGTCGCCGGGAGATCCCTCCACCCGGTCTACGTGGATCACGTCGCCGGTTCGCTTCTCTTCTCGGTGTGTGCGCATGTTGATAGCTTAACGTACTCGACACTTCGCAATCAATAGCCCACGCTTGAGTCATGAAAACACAACGCCATGCGCCACTGGACATAAACGAACTCCGCACCATTCCGACGGTCTCGGTCGAGCGCGCCGGGGAGTACCTCGGCGTCTCGCGGGCCTACGCCTACCTCATGGCCCGAGAGGGTCGGCTCCCGGTAATCCACCTCGGCCCTCGCCGGGTACGCGTGCCGTCGGCCAAGTTGCTCGCAATGCTGGGCGTGGACGCATGAGCGCGGCCGTCGTGTTCGCCCTCGTGCTCGTCGCGCTCGCGGCCTGGCCAGTCGGGACCGCCCTCGGTTCCCTCGCGGGGCGTCGGCCGCGCCACTTCTGACTACCAACCCACATGCATAGGACACGCCAATGCCTTTGCGGCACAACCTATCTGAGAAACAGGAGACCTAGCGTGTCCAGAAACGAAAGCACCGTCGGAACACTGTCCGACGGCACTCCCGATCTGCTCGATGAGATGGTCCGCCAAACCGTCGCCACCGATCACTCAGCCAACTCAAAAGCGAGTAAGCCCAGGGTAACGGCTCACGGATCGACCACCAAGCACGACGACCCGGTGGTGTGGGTCAACCTAACCCGCCGCGACGCGACCCCGTTCGACTCGGTGCCCGATCGAAAGATCGTCAACCGATCCGGCGCGAACCCGCTCGGGATCGAGTGGTCGCGGTACGCGGGCCACGAGATCCACGTCGTCGTCGCCTCGGACGACCTGACCGGCGGGCTATCGGGTCCGCTCGATCAGCCGTTGACCGACCCCGAGGTTCTGGACGAGCTGGCTCGTGAGGCGACGGTGAGCGGAGGTGCCGACCCCGACGACCGTAATCCCGATATGCACCTGCACATCGTGGACCCCACCGGGCCACCGCTGGGGGCCTACCCGATCACGCCGCTGGAGCCACTGGTCGATCGTGACCGTAAGAAGCTGTTCACCGGCCGCACCGTAGCCGAGGCCCGGGAGCGGGCGGCGTTGGTACGCCGACGGACCAGCGCCGACGCCTCCGACCGATTCGAGGCCGAGAAGCTCGCCGCCACTGGCGGGACGGTCGTGGCGTTGTCTGACGCCGATGAGGTCACCAGCCGACCAGTGAAAGCGCTGATCGCCGGTCACCTCGTCAGCGGTACTAGTGCGATGTTCACGGCTCCGAACAACACCGGCAAGACGGCCGTGGCTACGGATATGGGTCTGTGCATATCGACGGGGACGCCGTGGGGATCGGACTACACCACGCGCGGCCGCGTGGCGTACCTGGTCGGTGAGGGCGGAGGGGACGCCTTCCGGGTCCGGGTGGACGCCTGGCTCAACCACCACGGCAAGACGTGGGACGACATACGGGGATGGTTCAAGGTGGTGGACCCCTCGCCGCACTTCCAGTCACCCGCGTGGGACGCCCTGACGACCGCCCTGGCGCGTTTCGACCCTGACCTCATCATCATCGACACGTTGACCGCTCACCAGTCCAGCACTGACGAGAACGCGACGTCGGCCGCGACCGCCACCCAGGCCAAGCTCCAGCGGATTCGCCAGCTCACCGGCGCGGCGACCCTCATCCTTCATCATCCAGGGCGACAAGGTGCCCAGGGGCGCGGATCGGGAACGTGGGAGGACAGCGCCGAGTCGGTATTCCGCTTGTCGGCCAAAGGGAACCGGCTCCACCTGACGACGGCCAAGCAACGCAGTTTCCCACGAGCTGCGCCTCGTGAACTGCGCCTGGCAGAGGTGGCCGTCGATCACGCCGTCTACCCGACAGCGCCGGTAGTCGTCCACGAGGAGCCCGAGGTCCAGGACTCGACCGTGACGGAGCTGCACGAGCAACGGGCCGCTAAGCGGGAGGCCGACGCCGCCGAGGAGGCCAGCGCCAAGCTGGAGGCCGCGCGGTCGGTGGTGGTAGCCATCGTCACCGACTCGGGGCCGGTGAGCCAGAAGCGGCTAGAGGACCTCGCCAAGGCCGCTGGCCTGGCACCGCGTCGAGCGGTTCGAGACGCCTACGCCTCGCTCGTGGACGACGGCACTTTCACCGAGACCAACGGCGACCGAGGGGCCATTCTCTACCGCTTGGCGAGCCCGTCGTGACCTCGCCAACGACCTCGCCAAGGCCCCACCTCGCCGCGAGGTCACGGCGAGGTCAGGCGGCGAGGTCAGGCGGCGAGGTCAAAACCGACTCTCACCAGCATCAACGCCATAAACACCACCACCTCGCCGCACCTCGCCATCGACCTCGCCATCGACCTCGCCGCCGGTCCCCCCTCTCCCGTAGGGAGGGGGCCAGCGGTTGGCGAAGTGGGCGAACTGGCGCGAGCAGACGAACAGAACTCCAAACCAACCACCAACCCAACGGGCGGCATGGGCTACCCGAGCAAGGAGCACCGCGTGGGTAGGCCACAAGCAATCCACGGCAAGACTGCCCACGAGGGACCTGTCGCGCTCATCGCGGCGATTGTCGCCGGATCGGCAGATCTGCGCGGTGCCGCCTGTGTCGGTCGTGGTCCGCTGTTCGACCCCGATCGCACGGCCGAGGCGCTCGGCTTCCGTACGGCTCTTGACCGAGAGCGAGCCGTCGAGGCGCTGTGTATCGGTTGCCCGGTCCGCTCCTCCTGCTGGGCCTGGGCGACCTCGATCCCAGGCAACCGTGTGACCGGACCGACGGCCGCGAGTACCTCGATCGCCGGTGCTATGCGCTGGCGTGGGCCTCGGCGGCGTGCTGCTCCTGCTCCGGCACCCGGGGAGCCCGAGAGCGGGATCGAGGCCCAGCGGCCAGCGCAGCGGCGCGGCGCACGGTCCAAGGTCCGGCCGTCGATCAATCGCAAGCGACGACGGAACCGGCGCAGACGATGAGTGCGACAACGTGCTCGATCGAGCAATGCGACCGCACGGTCTCGGCGCGTGGGCTCTGCTCCCGCTGCTATCTCCGCCGATGGCGAGCTGACGAGCTTGACCCGCCGACCGTCGCGCCTCGCGTCGATCTCGTCGGCCGCCGGTTCGGGGATCTCGTGGCCACCGGCTGGGATGGCGGGCGTCGGCGGTGGCGGTGTGAGTGTGACTGCGGTCGTGCTCGGCTCGTGGCGACGGCACGACTCACCGGCGGCGCGGTCCGTAGCTGCGGTCACCACCACGCTCGTCGTCCTCGCGGGTCGCCCGACACTTGACCCGTGTTCGAGCGGGTCGTCTAGGCCCAGGGGGGTCGGTGCCACGAACTCGCGACCTCTTTCCCAGCTCCGCCGGTTACCTGGCGTTTGAAAAACGCGGACCTCTGACCAGCGCATATTCCGCTACTGAAAATGACCACCAATATCAACAAGGAGCATTCGCTATGAGCAAGCCATCTCCCGACGCCGACCGTCTCGCCGCGCTGGTCGCTCGGATCATCCTCGCGGCACAGGACGGCGACCGCGAGAACCTCGCCAGAATCACCGACGAGGCCGAGCGGGCGGGCCTGGGCGGCCGTCTCGCCGGTGTCCTGGCCACGGTCCTCGCGGACCACCTGCCAGCCGAGCGAGTGGTGGCGATGGCCTCGGCTCACCTCGACGCGCTCGCCGGGGAGGCCGGTCGATGAGCGCGCCCGAGATCGTCGGCGCTCGTCTGATCGAGGAGAGCCACACGACCGGACGAGGCGGTAAACGGCATTGGCACAGCACCTACCGCGCCGACGACGGCGGCGAGATCGTCATAACCCGGCACCGCGACCGAACGGCGTTGGTGACCGTGCTCGACGCTGACGGATCTCGACGGGAGTTCCGCGAGTCCAACGCCGGTGACGATCGTTGGCTACTCGCCGTCGTCGGCTACCGCCTCCAGGCCGCGTGACCCGGTAACATCAGTGTCGGAGCACGTCGCCAGATCGGCCGCCATCGTCCCAGCGGGACGGCCCGCGTAGTCCGACCGCGAACGCTATCCGACACGAAACTCCCAGGGGGAGTTCATATTTCGTGTTCGTTGATTCACTCCATTTCTCATCCCTCAAGGAGGGTTATCCCGTGCATACCAAGCACAAGACCGTCGCTCTGACGGGAATCAAGACCAGCGGCCTCGGTGAAGGCCAGTTCGAGGGCTTCGCCTCGGTATTCGACCACCTCGACCACCAGGGCGATATCGTCCGGCGTGGAGCGTTCAGCAAGAGCCTGGACTCCGGCCGCGTGACGCCCCTCATCTGGGAACACCAGAGCAAGGACCCTCGCGCGTTCGTCGGTGAGGTCAAGTCCGCCGAGGAGACCGACGAAGGGCTCAAGATCGTTGGACAGTTCGACATGGACACCGACGCCGGACAGGCGGCCTACAGGCAGGTGAAGGCCCGCCGCGTGGGAGCGCTCTCGATCGGTTACTCGGTGCGAGACCAGCGCAAGAGCGCCGACGGCGCGAACGAGCTACTCGACCTCGACCTGGCCGAGATCTCGATCGTCTCTCGACCGGCGAACGACCGAGCACTCATCGGCGCGGTGAAGTCGGGAGAGGCGTCGGACAAGTCCGGGACCTCTCGACTGGTCAAGGCCCGTGCTGCTGCGGCCGAGTTCGTCGCGGCCGACGAGACCGACGACAAGGCCGACGAGCCCGAGGATCTCGACCAGACGCTCGGTGAGCGGCTCGTGGATTACCTGGAGAACGCTCTGGCGTCGGCCAAGGAACTGATCGACGCCGCCGAGAGCGAGGGCCGCGACTTGTCCGAGGACGAGGCCAAGTCCGTCGAGCGACACCACCGAAACGCCCGGATCACCAAGACCGAGATCGAGGAATGGCGGAGCTACACGCCCGCCCAGCGGCTTGGGACCCAGTTCTACCGCGACGTCATTTCGACCAAGGCCGTCACCGCCGAGGACTTCGAGCAGCGTTGGGGCACCGAGCAGAACCCGAGCGAACGCCTCGTCAAGTTCGACGCCAGCAAGACCACCCATACCAAGGCCACCAAGGAGGCCCCCGCCATGAACGAAACCGGCTCTTCCTAATTCAGAGTGCGCGCAGGCTTTCTGCGAGTTGGCCGGAGTGGATGAGTGACCGCAAGATGTAGTGGGTGAGGTTACGGAACCCGAGGGCGATGCCGCGCAGATGCTCGAGGCGCCCGTTGATGGCTTCGACTGGGCCGTTGGAGGCGCCGGTATCGAAGTAGGCGAGGATCTCGGCCCGTCGTGACCACAACGAACGCCCGAGTTGGGCCAGCTCTGATAGTCCGGCGGGCACGCCGGTCTTGATCTTCTTGAGCAGCTTGTACATTGCGATCTTGCTGTCCCGCTTGGTGGGTTGCTCGTAGGCATCGATCAACTCCTGGTAGATCGCGTAGGTGACCGCAACGGCCACGTGCTCCTCGCGGGCATCGAGGCCGCCGCGCAGCCGAGTCTTCTGCTTGTCGGTGAGCAACCCGATCCGGGTCAACAAGGTGCGACGGATGCCGTAGAGCGGATCCCCGGATCGACCGCGATGCCCGCACGTATCTTGTTGCACGCGTTGACGACACAAGGTCAATTTCTCCGCTGCCAGATGCACGACGTGGAAGGGGTCCATCACCACACGCGCCTTGTCGAGGGCTTCGGCAGTGGCGGTGCGATACCCGGTGAACCCGTCCATCGTGACCACCCGAATCCGGTCGCGGAACCCCTGATCCCGCGCGCCGAGCCAGTCTTTGAGCGCGGCTTTGGAGCGGCCGGCGACCATATCCAGCAACCGGGCCGGGCCGGTTCCATCCACGATCGGGGTGAGATCGACCAGGACGGTCACGAAATTCGGATCACCCTTGCCGCGAACGTGTTTCCACTTGTGCTCATCGACCCCGAGGACCCGCACACCGGCCAACCGGGCCGGTGCAGCAGCCAGCTTCTTGACCGCGGCCAGGGCGAGGGTGTTGACGGTGTTCCAGCTCAACCCGACCGCAGCCGCGACGGCCTTCACACTCATCTTGTCGCTGATCATCGCTCGCATGATCCAGGTGGTGGTGCGGCGGGTGACCTGCGCCCTCGGCGCCACGATGGCGCTGATGTCGGCACGAAACACCGACGTCGTGCAGTCGGTGGCGGCACACACATAGCGCGGCACCGACAGGTGCAGCCGGGTCGGATGCCCGACGATGGGCAGATCGGCGACCTCACGGTCGACATGATCACGCAGCCGACCCGCCTGCCCGCACGTCGGGCAGGTGTTCTTCGGGTCCAGGAGCTGGCAAAACAAGTGGGTACGGTCCTCGCCGTCGATGGCGGCATCGGTGATCGTGACGCCGAGTTCGATCGTGCGGCAAATCGTGTCGGCAATAGCGCTACGCTGCGTCATGGGTCCTGTTGGTGTTCGGATGGGTGTGTGAGAGCTTTCATCTTCACACCACAGGACCCGCCACGAGCCCAGCGGCTCACCACCGAATCGGACCTACATCTAGTGGACTCGCACACCCATTCGGGCACTCTCAATCAGGAAGAGCC
>NZ_BCNF01000064.1 GCF_001485495.1 Gordonia desulfuricans NBRC 100010
TTTCGACACGCCTCGTCGCTTCGCTCCTCGTCGGCTCAACCAGCAAAAACCGCACCCCGCACGGTGGTTGAGCAGGACGTCCTCGCGCTGGCGAGGCCGACCGGCCGTCGAAACCTCTGCAAGGTCACGCTGGAACGCATCCACCTCCGAGCTGGTCGCTTGTCGACGTCGGCCAACCGAGGTTTTGACTCGTGGGTGGTCGAGCCGGGACCGAGCCCCTGGGCGAGGACCCGTGTCGAGGCCCGGTGAGGTAAGAGTGCCGGTGACCAACCTCAGGGGTGGTCACCGACACTCGACCGGTGTGACGAGGGCACAACCGAACTGGGTGAGACGCGGGACCTCAGTCGACCTCGTCGGAGCGGATCACCCGGCTGCGCACCGACAACAGCTCCACCTCGGGGCGGCCGGCGGCGAACCGCTCGATCGCCTCGAGGACCTCCACCACATGCGCCCGGTCACCGGACACCACGGCCACCCCGATGCCGGTGCGGCGGTGCACATCCCGATGTGCCACCTCCGATACCGACACCGAGAACCGCTGTTTGATCTCGGCGACGATGGGACGAACCACCGACCTTTTCTGCTTGAGCGAGTGCACATCTCCGAGCAGATAGTCGAATTCTGCGAATCCGATCCACATCGCCGTGCCGACTCCGTGCCGATCCGTCATGCGATCAGCCGGCATCTCCCATCAGGGTGGTGACGTGATCGGGCACGTACCGCGACAACGACCGCGGCGGACGGTGATAGTTGCCGGTCTCGATCGGATGTTTGGGCAGCGTCACCTCGGGTCGGGCAACCTCGTGGTAGTCGATGGTCGAGAGCAGATGCGAGATCATGTTGAGTCGCGCATGCTTCTTGATGTCGGATTCGACGACGTTCCAGGGGCTCGCCGACGTGTCGGTGTGGACCATCATCTCGTCCTTGGCCCGCGAGTACTCCTCCCAGCGATACACCGACTCCAGATCCATCGGGCTGAGCTTCCACTGCCGGACCGGATCGGTCATCCGGGACCGGAACCGGCGGAGCTGCTCGTCGTCGGACACCGAGAACCAGTACTTGCGCAACAGGATTCCGTCGTCGATCAGCATCTGCTCGAAGATGGGGGTCTGCCGCAGGAACCGGGTGTGCTCCTCCGGGGTGCAGAAGCCCATCACCTTCTCGACTCCGGCACGGTTGTACCAGGAACGGTCGAACAACACGATCTCGCCGGGTGCCGGCAGGTGCGCCACGTAGCGCTGGTAGTACCACTGACCACGTTCCCGGTCGGTGGGTGCGGGCAGCGCCGCGACCCGGGCGACCCGCGGGCTCAGGTACTCGGTGATCCGCTTGATCGTGCCGCCCTTGCCTGCGGCGTCGCGACCCTCGAAGACCACCACCACGCGGGCGCCGGTCTCGCGCACCCATTCCTGCAGCTTCACCAGTTCGGTTTGGAGTCGGAACAACTCGGCCTCGTAGACCTTGTTGCCGATCTTCCGTTCCTTGCCCGACTTCTCCCCGCCGGACTTGGCCCCGCCCGACTTGCCCTTCTTTGCCATGGGCGAAAGCTTATGCCTCCTCGGGCCCGTACGGGACGGGGCGCGACAGATGTGTCACGAACGGTGTGTCACGACACTGTGAGTGCCGACACCGCATCCAGCTCGGACCGGAGTTCGGCGACCGATGCGTCGATCCGCCCGCGCGAGAACTCGTTGATTGCCAGTCCCTCGACCACTTCCCAACGTCCGTCGACCGAGCGGGCCGGCACCGAGCACACGAGACCTTCCGGGATGCCGTAGGCGCCGTTCGACGGCATGGCGACCGATGTCCAGTCGCCGGCGGGGGTGCCCAGCACCCAGTCGTGGACGTGGTCGATGGTCGCATTGGCCGCCGACGCCGCCGACGACGCACCGCGCGCCTCGATGATGGCGGTGCCGCGCTTGGCGACGGTCGGGATGAAGTCGTCGACCAGCCAGGTCTGATCGGCGGCGATCTCGGCACCCGGGGTGTCGCCGACGATCGCATGGAAGATGTCGGGGTACTGGGTGGCCGAATGGTTACCCCAGATCGACACCCGGCTGATCCGGCCGACCGGGGTGCCGGTGCGTCGCGCCAGCTGTGCGATCGCGCGGTTGTGGTCGAGGCGGGTCAATGCGGTGAACCGCTCGGCCGGGATGTCCGGGGCGCTGGCCGCGGCGACCGCGGCATTGGTGTTGGCGGGGTTGCCCACCACGATCACCCGGAGGTCGTCGGCGGCCACCTCGTTGAGGATCGAGCCCTGGCCGGCGAAGATCGCCGAGTTCGCGGCCAGCAGATCCGCGCGCTCCATCCCCTTGGTGCGGGGCCGGGCACCGATCAGCAGCGCGAAGTCGGTGCCGTCGAAGGCGGCTCGGGCGTCGTCGAAGATGTCGACCGACTCCAGCAGCGGGAACGCGCCGTCCTCGAGTTCCATGGCGGTACCCTCCGCGGCGGCCACCGCCTGCGGGAGTTCGAGCAGTCGCAGACGCACCGGCCGGTCGTGGCCGAGCATGGCGCCGGCGGCGATCCGGAACAGCGACGCGTATCCGATGCTGCCGGCGGCGCCGGTCACGGTCACGGTGGCGGGAGTGGATGTCATCGAGGACTCCTGTCTCGATCGGGGAACGGGATCGTGTGGGCAGGGGGTGGACGAGAACTGGGGCGGTCGGGAACCGGGATACCCCGGGAACCGGGCGCGCGTGTGGTGGGGGACCGTCAGTCGACCTCGGTGAGGACCACGGTGGACCGGGCGGAGGTGAGGGTGAGGGCGGTGCCGTCGCGATGCCAGCGGACCGGTGCGGAGGCGAAGTCGGCGAGCCAGCTGTCGGCGCCGTCGCGCGGGGGAGCGCAGGCCATCATCGTCGAGGCGAGCGCCCCGAAGGTCATCGTGGAGCCGTCGACGGTGACCTCACCCATGTGGCGGTTGCAGCCCGCGGTCATCGAGACTCGGCCGGATTCGGGGAAGACGATCTCGAGGGGGCCGCCACCGGGGATCGCGACACCCGTGACCTCGGTGGAACGGTAGGCCGACCCGATCGGAGGCGGTGTCGGTGCGGCGTCCTCGGCGGAGCCGGACGGGGCGTCGGTGAGGACGACGGCGGCGACGGCGACACCGACCACCACCAGGATCGCGGCCATCAGTGCGGTGGCCGCGACGGTCGAAGGAGTTTCCTTCTCGGTCACGGACACCACCGTAACCGAGCGTCCCGGGTGGCCGCACGGCAGGAATAGGCGATGATGATGGCGATGGTCGCGATCATGGCACGAACCGAGTACGAGACCCCGCAGCATCGCATCGCCGGAATCGGTGCGATGCTGCTCGCCGTCGCCGCACTGGTGATGCTGATCGTCTCGAGCGCGGTGGGCGTGTCCGGCACCACCACGGCCGTCACGGTCGGGGTGTTGCTGTCGGGGTCGATGCTCGCCGGGGCCACCGCGCGCACCATGACGCGCCCCGCCGTGGTCCTGGGTGTCGACGGAACCGACGTCTATCTGGGCGACGAACAGTCGGGGATCGTCAGCCGCCCACTCGGCAGCGTGGTGTCGGCGTCACTGGGCACCGCGTCCACCACGACGACGGTGGGTGCCGGTGCCGTGCGTGCCGATCCACACGACCTGCTGATCCGGGGGATGCGGTGGGCCGACATCGTCTTCGCCACACCGGAACCCGAGGGCTGGCGTATCGCGGTGGCGGTCGGTGACCCGGCCGCCGAAGCGGTGCTCGACGTGCTGCGCGCAGCCGCCCCGCGCCGGCGGAAGGCCACCGCCGAACCGTCACCGCCGTCGGAGCCGCCGGGCCCGCCGTCGGAGCCGCCGGGCCCGCCGGCGGACGGTACCCGCGGAGGACCTGCGGCCGGCACCACCGAGAACACCACCATCGACGACGGTGCGGGCCCGATGGCCGAGGCGGGCAGCGAGGACGCGTCCCGACGTCTGTGGGAGGAGGCGACCCGCCGCCACGACGATGTGCTCGGCCGGTACGGCTGGTACGAACTCGACCCGGCGATGCTGTTGACCTATCCGGCGGTCATCGACGTCACGCTCACCCACGTGCAGGACTTCCTGGTCGCGTTGGAGGACGCCAACGCGTTGCGTACCGACGCCTACCCGGGTGACCGTGCGCGGGCCGACGCCTATCGGCAGGCGGTCACCACGTTGCGTCGTACCTGGACGGCATGCGAGGCCGAGGGGCGGCGGCTCGGGGCCGGCTACCTCGACGATCCCGACCGCGATTCGCTGCGGACCGCGCTCAAGCTGTACCGGCATGCCGAGGGCGGCAGCACGAGTGAGGAACAGGCCGCCTACATCGGGCGGGTCCGCGACATCGTCGGCGGGCTCGTCGATCGCGGTGCGATCCACCCGACCACGGGCGCACTCGAACAGCTGGAGACGGTGTCGCGCAGGATGATCGAGTCGCCGCGCGAACGGTGATCCGGGCACTGCGTCGGCTCCGGCTCCCGCCCATCAGGCCCCCGACTCCCGCCGTTCAGGCCTCAGCTCACCCGGTCAGGCCTCAGCTCACCCGGTCAGGCCTCAGCTCACCCGGTCAGGCGTCAGCGCACCCCGTCACGGAGGAAGACCCCGGACGGGCTGTAGGTGCCCTCGGACCCGTCCGATCTCCCCACCGCGACCTGGATCACCGGATTGCCGTCGCGCTGGAAGGTGGTGGTCATCTGGATGTCGACCGCCGCGCGATCGATCTCCTCGACGTCGCCACGTCGCATCGCCTGGTCGCGCACCTTGTCGAACACGGCAGGGGTGACATCGGTGAAGGCGAACAGGTCACCCGGGGACCAGGACCGCAGGTCGACGGTCGGGAAGGCACCCGGCACCACCGACACCTCGCCGCTGTTACGCCCGGAGACGAACTCGGCGAGCACACCACCGCTGCTCTGGATGTCGCCCGCATACATCGTCGGGGTCATCGAGCCGAGACCCCGGATCTCCAGACGATTCAGTGCCGGACGGTCGAGCGGGACCCCGGCGTCGACGAGGGCGGCGCGCAACACCCCGAAGGACGCCTCGAAGTCGCCCGGGTCGAAGAACTCCGCGACCTCGCCGGCCGGGGTGGCCTGGATGTCGTGCGTCTCGGTGATGTGCTCCGGGTTGCGATAGGAGGCGGTGATCAGCACGTCCTCGTCGGTGTCCGGCCGTTCGACCACCATGTCGTCGAAGACCACCGCACCCGCGAAGGCGGTGGTCCGCTCGGTCATCGTCGCGGCCATCCTGGACAGATCGGTGGACGCGACGACCGACGTCGCGAACGTGTCGCCGCGACGTTTGGTGGTCGGGGAACGACGCTGATCGACCTCGCCGCCTTCCCGAACCGTCAGGCTCACCGACTGGCCGGTGGCCGGGTCGTACACCTCGGCGCGATCGGAGCCGGACGCGTCGAAGGTCATGGCCAGCACGTTGGCCCGGGCGTCGGGTCCGGCGTCGTCGATGGCCTGCACCAGCCGATCACGCCGGTCGCCGAGTTGCGCCATCCCCTCGCCGGCCGCCGGCCCGCTGCCGGATCCGGAACCGCTCCTCGACGACGCGAACGTGTTCGGGGTGTCGATCCGCCACACCGAGTCACCGACGCCGAACAGCACGACGGCGCCCACCACGATGGCGATGGCCGGGGGGAGGAATGTCGCCCATCCGGGGCCGGCGGTGAGATCCGGTTCGGTGCCGGTCCGCGGCGGCAGGTCGTCGGGTGCCAGCGCGATCCGCGGGTTGTGGACCGTCGTCTGGAACCCGACCCGCGACATCATCGTGATCCAGCGGGCGTCATAGGCGGTGTCGTCGTGTGGGGTGATCCGCGCCGACACCAGGGTCGGCTGCGCGTCGGTGACGTCGAAGGTGGACCGGTTCAGCGCCGTGACCAGCACCGGGACGCCCTCACGCGGCCCGCCGGCAGCAAAGGTGGGGAGGCTTGCGGCACGTCCCGGACGGGGTAACACCGCCAGGCCGCCGATGATCAGCGGGATGCCGAGCAGCATCGCGATCCACCACACGCTGTACGCGCCGAATCCGATCCCGGCGGCGATCAGGACGCCCGCGATCACGGCGCGCAGGGCACGGGTCATCACGATCCTCATCTCGGGTGGCCGACCGGGGTATGCCAGATGTTAGCGGCGGGCACACCCGGTGCGCAGCCGCCGCGTACCGTGGAGGCGATTCGGTCCCGGAACCAAACTGGCAGGAGAAGCGCTCGGTGGGAAAGCTGACCAACAGCATGTGGCGTTTGCTGGGAGCCCAGAGCTCACGCAATCAGTCGAAGTCGATCGGCCTGATCAAGGACGCGGAAACACATACCGACTGGGCAGCCGGACTCGACGAGGCCGATTTCCGGTCCGAGGCCGAGAAGCTCGACATCGGTTCCGACGCCGGCGACCGGGCGAAGTTCCTCGCGCTCGCCCGCGAGGCCGCCGACCGCAGCCTCGGCCTGCGCCCCTTCGACGTGCAGCTTCAGGGCGCACTGCGGATGCTCGAGGGTGACGTCGTCGAGATGGCCACCGGTGAGGGCAAGACGCTCGTCGGTGCGATCGCCGCCATCGGCCACGTACTCGAAGGCCACCAGGTGCACATCATCTCGGTGAACGACTATCTCGCGACGCGCGATGCCGAGTGGATGGCACCGCTGTTCGCGGCGTTCGGGATCACCGTGTCGGCGGTGTCGGAGAATTCCACCCGCGCCGAGCGCAAACGCTCCTACGTCGGCGACGTCACCTACGGCTCGGTCAACGAGATCGGCTTCGACGTGCTGCGGGACCAGCTGGTGCTGTCGGAAGACCAACTAGTCTCGCCGACACCGGATGTCGCGATCATCGACGAGGCCGACTCGGTACTCGTCGACGAGGCGCTGATCCCGCTGGTGCTCGCCGGGTCCACCGACGCCGAGGTGCCCGACCAGGCCATCCACGACGTGGTGTCGCGGATGAAGAACAAGCATTTCGATGTCGACGTCGACGGCCGCAATGTCTCGCTCACCGACGAGGGCGCGGCCTTCGTCGAGGAGGAGCTCGGCGGGATCAACCTCTACGACGAGGAACACGTCGGTACCACCCTGGTGCACGTCAACATCGCGATGCACGCCCACCATCTGCTCGAGCGCGATGTGCACTACATCGTCCGCGACGGTGGCGTGCACCTGATCAACGCCTCCCGCGGCCGCGTCGCCCAGCTGCAGCGCTGGCCCGACGGAATGCAGGCGGCCGTCGAGCTCAAGGAGGGCCTCGCCCAGACCGACGGCGGTGAGATGATCGACACCATCACCGTGCAGGCGCTGATCGGCCGATACCCCATCGTGTGCGGCATGACCGGTACCGCCATCGCCGCCGGTGAGCAGCTCCGGCAGTTCTACGAGTTGCGGGTCTCGCAGATCCCGCCGAACACCGCCAACGTCCGCAAGGATCTGCCCGACCGCGTCTACGACACCAAGGCCAACAAGGTCGAGGCCGTCGTCGCCTACGTCAAGGAGGTGCACGAGACCGGGCAGCCGGTGCTGATCGGTACCCACGACGTCGCCGAGTCGGAGGAACTCGCCTACTTCCTGGAGAAGGCCGACGTGTCCTGCGTCGTCCTCAATGCGAAGAACGACGCCGAAGAGGCCAAGATCATCGCCGAGGCGGGCGCGAAGAACGCGGTCACCGTCTCCACCCAGATGGCCGGTCGCGGTACCGACATCCGGCTCGGTGGCTCCGCCGACGACGAGACCGCTCGCGAGGAGATCATCGAGCTCGGCGGACTCTGCGTCGTCGGCACCGGCCGTCACGACACCGCGCGCCTGGACAACCAGTTGCGCGGCCGTGCCGGTCGTCAGGGCGACCCCGGCCGGTCGGTGTTCTTCAGCAGCCTCGAGGACCCGGTGGTCACCCGCAACCTGTCGTTCAAGCGTGACCCGGTCTCGCCGTCGCCCGATGGATCGATGGGCGCCAAGGGGATCGACCTGATCGAACAGGCCCAGCGCGTCGCCGAGGGCGTCATGCTCGAGCTGCACGCCAACACCTGGCGATACAACAAGCTGGTCAACCAGCAGCGCGAGATCGTCGTCAAACGTCGGATGGAGTTGCTGCGCACCGACGCCGGGATCGACGAACTCAAAGGTCTCGAGGCCGACCGGTACGCGGAACTGATCGGCGAACGCAAGCCGCAGAACGACTCCGATGCCGCCGATGACGGTGCGGCCGGCTCGGTCGACACGAAGTCGGAGGGCGCGAAGTCGGAGGGCACGAAGTCGGAGGGCACGGACTCCGGCGACACGAACGCCGATGCCACCACGACCGCAGAAGCCGCGACCGCCGACGCGGACACCGAAACCGTGGCGGCAGAGGACAAGTGGATTCCGGTCGAGCCGGTGCCGGTCACCGTGCTGACACAGGTGGCCCGCGAGATCATGCTCTATCACCTCGACCGCGAGTGGGCCGACCACCTGGCCTTCGTCTCCGACGTCCGGGCCAGCATCCACCTGCGTGCGATCGGTCGCGAGAGCCCGCTCGACGAGTTCCACCGCCTCATCCTCGAGGAGTTCGGCGAACTGCCGCAGCGTGCGATCGAGAAGTCCCGCAAGACCTTCCGCGAGGCCACCATCACCGCGGACGGGATCGACCTGGGCGCCTCCGACATGCATCGCTCGACACAGACCTGGACCTACATGGTCCACGACAATCTGTTCTCGTCGGGCGGCGCCAAGACGCTGCAGGGCATCATCGGCATCTTCCGGTGACCTCCGGGCCGGGCATGGCAGGGGAGCAGTCGCCGCACCAGGCGCCCTCGGCCGCCACTCCCGGCGACCGGATCCTGACCGTGCCCAACGCGTTGAGCGTCATGCGGCTCGCGCTGATCCCGGTCTTCGTGTGGCTGGTGCTGTTCGAGAAGTCCGACGGCTGGGCCTTCGTGGTGCTGTTCGTCTCGGGCGTCTCCGACTGGCTCGACGGCAAACTGGCGCGACTGCTCGACCAGTCGTCGCGGATCGGTGAACTGCTCGACCCGGCCGCCGATCGCCTCTACGTCATCGTCATCCCGATCTGCTTCGGACTGCGCGACATCGTGCCGTGGTGGCTGATCGGGGTGATCATCGCCCGCGACGTACTGCTGTTCGCGACGGCGCCGCTGCTGCGTTCCCGTGGGCTGCTCGCACTGCCGGTGCTCTACGTCGGCAAGGCCGCGACATTCGCACTGATGAGCGCATTCCCCTGGCTGCTGGTCGGACAGCTCGACTCGGTCGTGGGGACGATCTGCTATCCGATCGGCTGGGCCTTCCTCATCTGGGGCGTCGGGATGTATGTGTGGTCGTTCGTGTTGTATTGGGCCCAGACGATTCTGGTGATCCGTCACATGCCGCCCGTGCCCCGCGTGCCGGTGGGCTGAACCGAACTCCATGTCCTAGAGTCTCGAACGACAGAAAGGGGCACACCCGTGACAGAGA
This sequence comes from Gordonia desulfuricans NBRC 100010, assembly GCF_001485495.1. Classification (GTDB taxonomy): domain Bacteria; phylum Actinomycetota; class Actinomycetes; order Mycobacteriales; family Mycobacteriaceae; genus Gordonia; species Gordonia desulfuricans. Next base: position 9,410 of record NZ_BCNF01000064.1, read on the forward strand.
CCAACGTGCCGCAGGAACTCACCTACACCCCCGAACACGAGTGGATCACCCGCACCTCGCCGACCACGGTGCGGGTGGGTATCACCGACTTCGCCCAGGACGCGCTGGGCGACGTCGTGTTCGTCCAGCTGCCCGAGGTGGGTACCGAGGTCGAGGCCGGAGAGTCCTTCGCCGAGGTGGAGTCCACAAAGAGCGTCTCCGACATCTTCGGGCCGCTCAACGGGACCATCTCGGCGGTCAACGACGAACTGGAATCGACCCCCGATCTGGTCAACTCGGAGCCCTACGGAGCCGGCTGGCTCGTCGAGATCTCGGTGGACGAGGCGAGTGCCCTCGACTCCGAACTCGCCGATCTGCTCGACGCCGACGGATACCGACAGGTCATCGAGGGCTGACCGGCTCCGGCGTCTCACGGCACAACCACAATCGGCCCCCAACGCGGGTGGCGACACGGACCGGACGGTTATGATCAGGGGCGTGTCATCGTCGAGTCTTCCCCGCAGGGAACGACCCGACGATCGGTAGGTTGGATCGTGAGCGGCGGCGCGGGGTCTCCATGCGAAACCCGGTGGCGTTGAGTCGGCTCCGACGCACTACCCCAACGGACCGCACGGTCGCGACCGTGGGGGACCCGTGCACCACGACAGAGCACTGCGGACGACGAAGGAGAGATAGTGAGCGACAACGACAAGGACTTCGAGGCGCCGGTGGAGACGACATCGGTCTTCCGTGAAGAGTTCATCAACGAACTCGACGCGGGTGCGGCGACCTCGAGTGAGCCTGCCGACACCGGGGTCGAGCGACTCTCGCCCGGAACGGCATTGCTTGTCGTCAAGCGTGGCCCGAACGCCGGTTCGCGATTCCTGCTCGACCAGCCGACCACCTCCGCCGGTCGGCACCCCGACAGCGACATCTTCCTCGACGATGTCACCGTCAGCCGTCGGCACGCCGAGTTCCGGGTCGCCGACAACCAGTTCCAGGTGGTCGACGTGGGCAGCCTCAACGGCACCTACGTCAACCGTGAACCGGTCGACACCGCCCAACTCAGCAACGGCGACGAGGTCCAGATCGGCAAGTTCCGACTGGTGTTCCTCAGCGGTCCCTCGGGTTCCTGACGAACGTGCCGGCAACCGCAGCGGGACAGCGCGGCGAGGGATCGATGTCGATCGGGTCGGTCCTCGCGTTGCTGCGCGAGGAGTTCCCCGACGTCACGATCTCCAAGATCCGATTCCTCGAAGCCGAAGGCCTGATCAGTCCTGAACGGGCCCCTTCGGGTTATCGGCGGTTCAGCACCGCCGACTGTGAGCGATTGCGTTTCGTGCTGACCGCACAACGCGACCGTTACCTCCCGCTGAAGGTCATCAAAGAACAACTCGACGCCATCGACGAGGGGACCGGGGCAACGTCCTCGGGCAACACCCGGCTCCTCTCGTCGGCACGCGGCACGGTGGCCCCGGCCACCGACTTCGGAACCCGAGGAGACCGTGTGTCCCGCGAATCGCTGATCGACCGCACCGGGGTGGAGGCGGCGTTCGTCACCGAGTTGCAGCGCAACGGCCTGCTCACCCCGGGGCCGGCAGGCTTCTTCGACGAAGACGCCATCCGGCTCGTCGAGGCCGCCGCGGCACTGGCCGCCTACGGTCTGGAGACCCGGCACCTGCGGGCGTTCAAGGTGTCCGCCGACCGTGAGGCGGGTCTGGTCGCACAGATCGCCAGTCCCATCGCCAAGGGACGTGGCACCGGCGCCCGCGACCGCGCCGAAGAACTCGTCCGGGAGATCGCCGCACTGTCGGTGACCCTGCACACCCAGCTCGTCAAGGCCGCCGTCCGCGACGTCCTCGATTGAGTTCGCACGCTCATCACCGCGACCCTTCGCGGTGTAGCGTCGAATGCATCCCGACATGATCGTCTGACGTCCCTGGAGGTGCTTGATGAGCGAGATGCGCGTGGTCGGCATTCGGGTCGAACCACCCCAGAGTCAGCCGGTCCTGCTGCTGCGTGAGGTGGACGGAGCGCGCTACCTGCCGATCTGGATCGGGCAAAGTGAGGCTGCGTCGATCGCCTTGCGGCAGAAGGGGATCGAACCCCCGCGTCCCCTCACCCACGATCTGATCGTCAACCTGATCGAAGAATTCGGCCAGACCCTCGTCGAGGTCCGCATCGTCGACATGCAAGAGGGCACGTTCTACGCGGAGATGATCTTCGCCAACGATCTGCGGATCTCGGCACGGCCCTCGGACTCGATCGCCGTCGCCATGCGCGCCGAGGTCCCCATCACCGCCGACGAAGAAGTCCTCGCCGAGGCCGGTCTGCTCATCCCCGACGAGGAGGAGACCGAGACCCCCGACGAGAAGGAAGACGAAGTCGAGAAGTTCAAGGAATTCCTCGACAACGTCTCGCCCGACGATTTCGTGTGACGGTCGGTCCCTGCTCGGGGATTCCCTGCTCGGGCCGTCCCTCGTCGCGGCGACGCTCGTGGGCTCGCGGCGACGCAGGCTCGCCGCGTCACCCCTCGGTCCGAGCCGGCCGGGTTGATAACGATTCAGCTCCAGCTCAAGTTGAGGTTGAGACTTAGGGTGTGTCGCGTTGATCCGACCCCCTCGGCCGAATACCGTCGCAAGCGATCGTCGGCGGACCACCGCGACGACAAGGACATGAACCAGCCCGGGAGCGCGTACCCTTGACCACGGACAGTGGCCGACGGATGACGTGCGAGTCGGGTCGGTCAAGAGGTGGCGAGGAGTCTGCAGTGGGCGATCAGCCGTTTGACGACGATGCGAAGTCCGAGGACCACGACGGACCGCAACGAACGGCGACCCAGGGAACCCTCGAGGAGATCATTCCCGGGCTCTTTCCCAACGACATCGTCCCCGACGAACTCGTCGGGTACCGCGGGCCCAGCGCCTGCCAGATCGCGGGAATCACCTACCGTCAGCTCGACTACTGGGCCCGCACCTCGCTGGTCGTCCCGTCGATCCGCGGCGCGGCCGGCTCGGGCAGCCAACGGCTGTACTCCTTCAAGGACATCCTGGTCCTGAAGATCGTCAAGCGCCTGCTCGACACCGGCATCTCGCTGCAGAACATCCGCGTCGCCGTCGATCACCTGCGCAAGCGCGGCGTCGAGGACCTCGCCCGCATCACCCTGTTCTCCGACGGCACCACCGTCTACGAGTGCACCTCGGCCGAAGAGGTCGTCGACCTCTTGCAGGGAGGGCAGGGGGTTTTTGGGATAGCGGTCAGCGGAGCGATGCGTGAGCTGACCGGCACGATCTCCGACTTCCCCGGCGAGCGCGCCGACGGCGGCATCACCGAATCGTCGCCCGAGGACGAGCTCGCCGCCCGCCGCAAGAACCGCACCCGCCGCACCGGCTAGACACTCGACGACCGGTGCGCGCCGGTCGCGGTGTAGCGCCGGACACACTCGGTGCCGACGATGACCGGGATCGGTCTACCGGACGGTAGACTGACCAACGCGTCGCTGCACTGCGGGAGAGCGTCGCCGCCGGGACCCGCGTCCCGGTCGGGCGGCCGCCGAAGGAGCAACACCTCCTCGTCAAACTCTCAGGCACCCAGGACCGTGGTGTCGACGGCGTCTCTGGAAAGTGACGAGTTACCTCGTCCGCCCACGGTGAAAGGTGCGTGCGTCGCCGACGACACGCGCACCGAATCTCTCAGGCGCCGTTCGGATCGCGATCCGATGGCATGACAGAGGGGGAGGACGAGCCCGATCCGTGGATTCACGGATCCTGCGAGAGGTCGCGCCCCCATGTCCCAGATCTCCGGATCCCCGTCGTCGGGTTCCCAGACAGAGTCCGCCGCATTCGTCGACCGGCACGTCGGGCCCGACGCCGACGAGACCGCGCGAATCCTCTCGGCCCTCGGCGTGGCGTCGCTCGACGAACTCGCCACCCGCGTCGTCCCGGCGGTGATCGCCGACGATCCCGCCGACACCGGGCTGTCGGCGTTGCCCGTCGCACGCACCGAACATGAGGTGCTCGCCGAACTCGCCGAGCTGGCATCGCGAAACACGGTGCGCCGCTCCATGATCGGCCTCGGCTACTACGACACGCTGACCCCGCCGGTCATCCTCCGCAACGTGCTGGAGAACCCCGCCTGGTACACCGCGTACACGCCGTACCAGCCCGAGATCAGCCAGGGCCGCCTCGAGGCGCTGCTCAACTTCCAGACCATGATCTCCGACCTCACTGGCCTCGAGATCGCCAACGCATCGATGCTCGACGAGGCCACCGCCGCCGCCGAGGCCATGACCCTGATGCGTCGGGCCGGCAAGTCCAGGTCGCCGCGGCTCGTCGTCGACGCCGACCTGTTCCCCCAGACCCGTGCACTCATCGAGACCCGTGCCGAGCCGCTCGGTATCGAGATCGTGGAGGCGTCGCTGCATCCGGGTCTGCCCGGCACCGGACTGCCCGACGGTGACTACTTCGGCGTCATCCTGCAGACCCCCGGCGCATCCGGACGCATCCTCGACGTCGCACCCGTCGTCGAGGCGGCACACGCGGCCGGTGCACTCGTCGCGGTGGGCGCCGATCTGCTCGCGCTGACCCTGATCACCCCGCCCGGCGAGCAGGGCGCCGACGTCGCCTTCGGTACCTCGCAGCGTTTCGGTGTGCCGATGGGCTTCGGTGGACCGCACGCCGGATATCTGGCCGTGCACACCAAGCACGCCCGGCAGATGCCCGGTCGCCTCGTCGGCGTGTCCAAGGACGCCGACGACAACCTCGCCTACCGGCTCGCCCTGCAGACCCGTGAACAGCACATCCGCCGGGAGAAGGCCACCAGCAACATCTGCACCGCGCAGGTGCTGCTGGCGATCATCGCCGCCATGTACGCCGCCTACCACGGCCCGTCCGGGCTGCGCGCCATCGCACGTCGCGTCCATGAACGGGCGGCCCTGCTGGCCAACAGTCTGACCGCGGCCGGCTTCGCGGTGAAGTCGGCCACCTTCTTCGACACCATCACCGTGCGCAGCGAGGGCCGTGCCGCCCACTACGTGACCGCCGCGCGGCGAGCCGGATTCAACCTCTGGCAGGTAGACGAGGACACGCTGCGCATCGCCTGCGACGAGACCACCACCCCCGCCGACGTCGACGCACTGCTCGGCGCGTTCAGTGCCGCCGGCGTGGTGCCCAGGGAGTTCGCGCAGCCCATCGAGACCCGCACGAGTGAGTACCTGTCACATCCGGCGTTCAACCGGTACCGCACCGAGACGTCCATGCTCCGCTACCTGCGGGCGCTGTCCGACAAGGACATCGCGCTCGACCGCAGCATGATCCCGCTGGGCTCGTGCACCATGAAGCTCAACGCCACCGCCGAGATGGAACCCATCACCTGGCGCGAGTTCACCGGACTGCACCCGTTCGCGCCCGCCGAGGACACCGTCGGTATCCGCGAGATGATCGCCCGCGTCGAGTCGTGGCTGGTCACCATCACCGGCTACGACCGGATCAGCCTGCAGCCCAACGCCGGATCGCAGGGCGAGTACGCCGGTCTGCTGGCCATCCGCCACTACCACCACAGCCGCGGTGACAGCCGGCGCGACGTGTGTCTGATCCCCTCCAGTGCGCACGGCACCAATGCGGCGTCGGCGGCCATGGTCGGGATGCGCGTGGTGGTGGTCGGCTGCCGCGAGAACGGCGACGTCGACGTCGACGATCTGCGCGCGAAGATCGCCGACCACGGCGATCGGCTCGCCGCGATCATGATCACCTATCCCTCCACTCACGGTGTGTTCGAGCACGACATCCGCGACATCTGCGCGGCCGTGCACGACGCCGGCGGACAGGTCTACGTCGACGGCGCCAACCTCAACGCCCTCGTCGGGGTGGCACGGCCGGGACGCTTCGGCGGCGACGTCAGCCACCTCAACCTGCACAAGACCTTCTGCATCCCGCACGGTGGCGGCGGTCCCGGCGTCGGTCCGGTGGCGGTGCGCAGCCACCTCGCCCCGTTCCTGCCCGGCCATCCGCTCGCCCCCGAACTGCCCGGCGACATCACCATCTCCGCCGCCCCCTACGGGTCGGCGTCGATCCTGCCGATCACCTACGCCTACATCGCGATGATGGGCGCGCAGGGACTGCGGCGGGCCACCCTCACCGCCATCGCCTCGGCCAACTACATCGCCCGACGCCTCGGCGAGTACTTCCCGGTGCTCTACACCGGACACGAGGGCACCGGTACCGACGGCACCGACGAGTACGGGTGGGTGGCGCACGAGTGCATCCTCGACCTGCGCGGGCTGACCAAGGCGACCGGCGTCACCGTCGACGATGTGGCAAAACGCCTGGCCGACTACGGTTTCCATGCGCCGACGATGAGTTTCCCGGTGGCCGGCACCCTGATGGTGGAGCCCACCGAGAGTGAGAACCTCGACGAGCTCGACGCCTTCTGCGACGCCATGATCTCCATCCGTGCCGAGATCGACGAGGTCGCCAAGGGCACCTGGCCCGCCGACGACAACCCGCTGCACGGCGCCCCGCACACGGCCGAATGCCTGGTCGGGGAGTGGGATCACGCCTACTCCCGCGAGGTCGCGGTGTATCCGCAGGGTCTGCCGTCGGCCGGTGCACGGACCAAGGTGTGGCCGTCGGTGCGGCGGATCGACGGCACCTACGGCGACCGTAACCTGGTGTGCAGCTGCCCGCCGGTCGAGGCCTTCGCCGAGTGACCGTGCACCACGGTCACCTCAGCACGAGTGTGACGTCGGCATGAGCCGTCGGTGAGACGAGAGTGGCCCCGGGAGGATTCCCGGGGCCACTCTCGGTCTGTGCGGTCTGTCGGTCGCCGGGGTCAGCTGGTCGGGCCGAACACCAGCCGGTTGATGTCGACGACGGCCGCGGTCTCCGGGCTCGCCATCGGGTTGGGGGTCACCGGGAACGTCACCGTCGCGGTCTTGGGCGGCATCGGGGCGGCACCGCGGAAGCCGAGCGCGGTCAGGACGGCGAGGTGATCGGGTTCCTCGGCGAACCGGAAGAAGTCGGCGACGGCGGTGGCCGCGTATTCCGGCACCTGATCGCCGGTGAGCTTCAGGAACGGGTAGTCGGCGAGCGGCGTCGGACCCGAGGGCAGCACCTCGGCGAGCTTCGCGGTGGTGTCGGCCTTGGTCAGCTGGAACAGGCGCTGCTCGGTGATCGGGACCGCGTGGATGGGCGCCGCCTTGGCGTCGGCGGCGTCGGCGGCGTCGGCGATCGCGGTGGCCGCCCCGACCGGGGTGCCGTCCGGCGAGCGGGGTGCGGCCTCGGTGAGCGCGCCGATACCCGCGGCGACCCCCTTCGACGACGCGTCGGCGGCGGTCAGCACACCGGTGGTCCGGGTGATCCGCATCGCGACGGCCTGGGCGGCGAGCGCCGAGGCATCCGATTGCGCGCCGGTGGGCATCGCCATGCGCAGCGAGCCCCAGCCACGCAGACCGAACTCGGTCAGCGAGTCGTCGCGGCGGGCGAGGGTGGGCAGCTGCGCCCAGTCGAGTTTGCCGGTGAGCTGCGCACCGAGCTCGGGGGAGGTGGCCAGCACCACCGGTGAGGTGACCAGCGACTCCGGGGTGCCGTCGACGACCGACGGCTTCGCGGTGACCAGATCGGCCGCCCACACCGACGACTGCGGTATCCACGCCGCCGGATACTGGCCGTTGGCCTGCGGATCCCAGTTGCCGGTGAGGCCGTCGAGGGTGATCTTGGCGTCACCCGGCCGCACGGCGATCGTGATGCAGTGATCACGAATCACCGGACGGGTCTCGGCGTAGGACTTCGCGATCGCCGAGAGACCCTCGGCGATGTCGGGATCGGCGATGATCGCCACCGTGGCGGGACCTTCCACACAGGTGGCGGCCGCGGCGTCGCCCTCCCGGCCGACGTGATCGCCGACCTGGAACCACACCACCACACCGGAGGCGACGAGCAGTACGGCGAGCAGCATGAAGACCAGCCCCCTGCTCACCCCCCGACGGCGAAGTGAATTCTTGCCATCGGCGACGCGATGATGTGCCACCCCGGCCCCTCCGTTAGCGTGCGGTTACACACGATCGCCGGTCCGTGCCCGGGCGGTACCCGGGCACGGACCGGCGATCGTCACCTCATGCCTGGGCCGCGGCCTTGAACTCGCGGCGACGACGATGAAGGATCGGCTCAGTGTAACCACTGGGCTGGGTGGTCCCGTTCAGGATGAGCTCCTTGGCGGCCTGCCACGCGATGTTGGTGTCGAAATCGGGGGCCATCGGCCGGTAGCCGGCGTCGTCGGCGTTCTGCCGGTCGACCACCGGTGCCATCCGCTTGAGCGCCTCGACCACCTGGTCCTCGGTGACGATGCCGTGGCGGATCCAGTTGGCCAGCAACTGGCTCGAGATCCGCAGGGTGGCCCGGTCCTCCATCAGCGCGATGTCGTGGATGTCGGGCACCTTGGAGCAGCCGACGCCCTGATCGATCCAGCGCACCACATAGCCGAGGATCGACTGGCAGTTGTTGTCCAGTTCCTCCTGCTTCTCGGCGTCGGACCAGTTGGTCGATGCGGCCAGCGGGATGGTCAGGATGTCGTCGACCGACGCGGGATTGCGCTTGGCGATCTCGTCCTGACGCTCGAACACGTCCACCAGGTGGTAGTGCATGGCGTGCAGGGTGGCGGCGGTCGGCGACGGCACCCACGCGGTGGTGGCGCCGGCGCGCGGCTGACCGATCTTCTGCTCGACCATGTCGGCCATGAGGTCGGTCATCGCCCACATGCCCTTACCGATCTGCGCCTTGTGCTGCAGACCGGCGGCCAGACCGGTGTCGACGTTGAAGTCCTCGTAGGCCGAGATCCACTTCTGCTGCTTCATCGCGCCCTTGCGACACATCGCGCCGGCCTCCATGGAGGTGTGGATCTCGTCGCCGGTGCGGTCGAGGAAGCCGGTGTTGATGAACACCACGCGGTCGCTCGCGGACTTGATCGCGGCCTTGAGGTTCACCGTGGTGCGGCGCTCCTCGTCCATGATGCCCACCTTGAGGGTGTTCTCCGGCAGGCCCAGGACCTGCTCGACCCGGCCGAACAGTTCGGCGGTGAACGCGACCTCGTCGGGGCCGTGCATCTTGGGCTTGACGATGTAGATCGAGCCGGTCCGCGAGTTCTGCAGACCCTCCGCGGCGACGCCCAGGCCGGCGGCCTGCGCACCCTCGGCGGCCAGACCGTGCATACCCGCCAGCGAGGTGACCAGGGCGTCGATGATGCCCTCGGGGATCTCGTTGCCCTCGGCGTCCAGGATGGCCGGGTTGGTCATCAGGTGGCCGACGTTGCGGACGAACAACAGCGAGCGGCCGTGCAGGTCGAACTCGGCACCGTCGGCGCCGGTGTAGACGCGGTTGCCGTTCAGCGTGCGGGTGAAGGTCTTGCCGCCCTTGCTGACGTCCTCGGCCAGGTCACCCCGGTTCAGGCCCAGCCAGTTGCGGTAGCCGAGCACCTTGTCGTCGGCGTCGACCGCGGCGACCGAGTCCTCGAAGTCCATGATCGTGGTGATCGCCGACTCCATCACGACATCCTTGATGCCGGCCGGATCGGTCGACCCGATCGGCGACGACGGGTCGATCTCGATGTCGAGGTAGAGGCCGTTGTGGCGCAACAGCACCGAGCTCGGCGACGCGGCCTCGCCCCGGTAGCCGGCGAACACCGACGGATCGGCGAGGGCCACGGTGGTGCCACCGGTCACGCTCACCTGCAGTGCGCCGTCGACGACGGCGAAACCGGTGACGTCGGTGTAGCTACCCGACTCCAGCGGCACGGCCTTGTCGAGGAAGTCCTTCGCGTAGGCGATCACCTTGTCGCCGCGGACCTTGTTGTACGAGCGGCCCTTCTCGGCGCCGTCGGTCTCGGGGATGACATCGGTGCCGTAGAGGGCGTCGTACAGCGAGCCCCACCGCGCATTGGAGGCGTTGAGTGCGAAACGCGCATTCAGGATCGGCACCACCAGCTGGGGGCCGGCGGTCTCGGCGATCTCGGAATCGACGTTCTGGGTGCCGATCTGGAAGTCCTCGGGAACCGGGACGAGGTAACCGATCTCGCCGAGGAAGGCCTTGTACTCGGCGGCGACGGCGGGATCGCCGAAATCGGCGCCGTCATGGGCACGGTGCCAGTCGTCGATCTTGGCCTGGAGTTCGTCGCGGACGGCCAGCAGTGCCTTGTTCTTGGGGGCCAGGTCCTTGATGACGGCGGCGGCACCCGACCAGAAGGCATCCTTGTCTACACCGGTGCCGGGCAGCGCCTCGTCGTTGATGAAGTCGTAGAGCACGGTGGCGATCTGCAAGCCGTCGACGGTGATCCGGTCGGACATGTGAGCCTTTCTACGTGGGTTCGCGGCGCCCGGCGCCCAACCCCGAAGGGCATCGTCGCCGGTCACGGAACCTGTGATGGGTCTGGCAGCCGTCCATGTTACCCGCCAGGAGGGGTTTCCCTCAGTGGGCCGGCGGGTCGGGGACGGCTGCGGTGAGCTGGGTGATCCGGTGCAGGATCTCCGCACGGAGGCGAGTGCCGCGCTCGGTGAGCGCGGACTGTTCGCGGACGTAGCGGGCGCGACCCGCCGACGTCTCCACCGGAACCGGTTCGTAACCGAGGTTCCGCAGGTCATAGGGGCTGGCGCGCATGTCGAGGTCTCGGGCGTCGCGGGCCAGCTCGAACGCGTCCAGGGTGAGGGACGCATCCAGTAGGGGTGTCAGTGTGAAACACGCCCGGTACAAGTCCATTGTGGCATGCAGACATCCGGGCTGATCACGCCGGAGTCGGTCGGCCGGTGTCAGGTTCAGTTCGTTGCGCGGCCGGGCGTCGTCGGTGAAGAAGCGGAAGGCGTCGAAGTGCGTGCAACGCAACGGCATCGACTCGACCACGGCGTCGGTCCCGGCAGCTCCGAGTCGCAGTGGGAGGTCATGGCGGGTCTCGTCGGCGTGGTAGACCATCGCCCACTCGTGCAACCCGAAACAGCCCAGGCGCGGGGCGCGGCCCGCCGTGGCCGACAGCAGGGCCGCCGTGGTCGCCAGCGCCCGCGACCGGCTCGCCAGGAACGCCGGGTCGACGGTGACCCCGGCATCGGCGGCCCCGGGGTCGGTGCGGCGATACCCGCGGGTGCGCAGGAAGCCGGCGGTGTCGGCGTCCGGTCCGGTGAGGACCACCCCGAATCCGGGGTGCCAGCGCCGGATGTGTGACGGACGCGACGAGTAGTAGGTGAACAGGAAGTCCAGCACCGGATGCCGGGCGCCGGTGCGGCGCGCCTGCAGATAGGGGCCGATGAGCTGCTCGACCCGATCGGTGTGGACGGCGCGACGGGCGGTCCAGTCGTCGACGTCGAGGACCATCGGGGCGGGGCCGGCCGGTCGGGTGGTGGTCATTCGGCCACCCGGTGCGTCTCGTCGCGAACCGTCCCGACGAACTCCTCGACCAGGTCGGCGAGGGCGACGATCCCCACGGTGCGGCCGGTTCCGTCGACCACCGCACCCAGATGCGAGCTGGTGCGGCGAAGGGTCCCGGTGGCCTCGTCGAGCGGGGTGTCGTCGGCGATCACCGGAAGGGGTCGCACCTGGTCGACCCCGATGATCGAATCCGGTCCGATGGTCTCGTCGAGGATGTCGTCGAGCACGTCCTTGAGATGCAGATAGCCGGTGTAGGTGCCGTCGGGGCCGCGGACCGGGAACCGGGAGAAGCCGGTGTCGGTGACCGCGCGTTCCACCGCGCCGAGGCTCGGGCCGGTGCCGCCGGTCACCGGGTCACGTTCGACGTCGACGCTGCGCATCTTGTCGAGGGGGATCATCACCTCTGCCACATTGCGGTTGACCGACCGCAACGCCCGGTTCAGCCGGGCGTGCTCCTCGGCGTCGATCAGCCCCTCCTCACGGGACTCGCCGAGCATCTGGGCCAGCTGGACCGGTGACACCGTCGAGTCCAGCTCGTCCTTCGGTTCCACCCGCAACGCCCGCAGGGTGAGGTTGGCCAGCAGGTTGTAGAAGGCGATCAGCGGTCGCGCCACCTTGATGAACGCCAGGTGCACCGGCACCATCAGCATGGCCGCCCGCTCCGGACCGGCCAGGGCGATGTTCTTGGGCACCATCTCGCCGAGCAGGATGTGCAGCAGGGCGACCAGGCTCAGGGCGATCGCGAACGCCACCGGGTGCAGCAGTCCGGCGGGCAGATGCGCCAGATGCAGGGGCCGCTCGATGAGATGGGCCACCGCCGGTTCGCCGACCCGGCCGAGCAGGATCGAGCAGATCGTGATGCCCAGCTGTGCACCCGCGAGCATCAGCGACAGGTGTTCACCGGCGTGGATGACGGTCCGGGCGCGGGTCCTGCCCTCGTCGGCCAGGGCCTCCAGCCGGTCCCGTCGTGCAGAGATCAGGGAGAACTCGGCGCCGACGAAGAACGCATTGCCCGCCAGCAACGCCACGGTCAGGACCACACCCCAGATGTCGTTCATCGCCCCGGCTCCGCGCCGGCGGGGTGGTGGCCGTCCGGACCGTCGTCGGTGACCGGTCGTAGCGAGACCACGTCGACGCGGCGTCCGTCCATCTGGGTGACCGTCGCCCGCCAGCGGCGTTCGATGTCCGGATCGGTGGGGTCGGCCTCGTCGGGTTCATCCTCGTCGTCGGCGACGACGACGATCGGGGTGCGGGTCGGCAGATCGACGGTGTCGCCGACCTCCGGGATGCGGCCGAGGACGAACATGACGAGTCCGCCGAGTGTGTCGTAGGAGCCGTCGGGGGCGCGATAGCCGGTGGCGTCGGCCAGCTCGTCGGTGCGCAGCAGCCCGGAACACAGAAAACCGTCGCCGTCGACCTGCACGTCGGGGTACTCGTCGTCGTGCTCGTCGGTGACGTCGCCGAGGATCTCCTCGATCAGGTCCTCGGTGGTGACGATCCCGGCGGCACCGCCGTACTCGTCGATGACGACACACAGCTGCATGCCGTCGGTGCGGATGAAGTCCATCAGGGCGTCACCGTCGAGGCTGGTGGGGACGCGCGGTACGGGACGGGCGATCTCGCCGAGCAGGGTGGTGGCCTGTCTGTCCGGGGCGATGGTGAACGCCTGTTTGATGTGCACCACCCCGACCAGTTCGTCGAGGTCGCCGTGACCGACCACCGGGAAGCGGGAGTGACCGGTGTGGGCGCAGGTGACGACCAGATCGCGGACGGTGGCCTCCACGTCGAGCGAATCCACCCGCACCCGCGGGGTCATCAGGTCCTCGGCGGTCAGCTCGCCGAACCGCAGCGACCGGTTGACCAGGGTCGCCGTGTCGGCGTCGATGGCACCCTGCCGCGCCGAGTTGCGCACCAGGGACGCGAGTTCTTGCGGAGACCGCCCCGAACGCAGTTCTTCGGCGGGTTCGATACCCATCCGGCGGACCACCCAGTTCGCGGTGCCGTTGAGTCCCTTGATCACCGGCGTGAACACCAGCGAGAAGATCGTCATCGGGCCGGCGGTCGCGCGGGCCGCCGACAGCGGATGGGCGATCGCGATGTTCTTGGGGACCAGCTCACCGAGCACCATCGACAACGACGTCGCGATGATCAGCGCCAGGGCCAGCGAGATGCCGGACGCGGTGGACGCGCCGAGGCCGATCGCCTCCAGACCCGGTGTGATGAGGCTCGCCAGCACCGGTTCGGCGATGTAACCGGTGATCAGGGTGGTGATGGTGATGCCGAGCTGTGCACCTGACAGCTGGAACGACAGACTCCGGTGCGCTCGCTGGACCATCCGGGAGCGCCGGTCGCCGCGAGCGGTGACGTAGGCGTCGATCACCGACCGCTCCAGTGCGGTCAGGGAGAACTCGGCGGCCACGAACAGGGCCGTGCCGAGGGTCAGTGCGACGAATCCGATCAGGCCGGCGATGTAGAGGACGATCTCCATCATCGGGGCGTCACCACCCGCCCGGGAGGGGACGTCCCTCGGCGAATCCGGCCGGGGACTGCACCCCGAGCACCACTCGGTCGTGCAGTTCGGCAAGCGTCCGCGCACCCGCGTAGGTGGCGGTGCTGCGGACGCCGGAACAGATGTGGTCGACGAGGTCCTCGACGCTGGGGCGTTCGGGATCGAGCGGGATCCGCGACGACGAGATGCCCTCCTCGAACAGACTCTTGCGGGCGCGGTCGTAGGCGGTGTCGGAGGACGATCGGGCGACCACCGCACGTTTGGAGGCCATCCCGAAGCTGACTTTGTACTCGCCGTGCGCGTCGCGCATGAGGTCGCCGGGGGACTCGTAGGTACCGGCGAACCACGAACCGATCATGACGTTCGACGCCCCGGCGGCCAGGGCGAGTGCCACGTCGCGCGGATGCCGTACGCCGCCGTCGGCCCACACATGTGCGCCGTGCTCGCGGGCGGCGGCCGCACAGTCGGCGACCGCGGAGAACTGTGGCCGGCCGACGCCGGTCATCATGCGGGTGGTGCACATCGCTCCGGGGCCCACACCGACCTTGACGATCGACGCCCCGGCCGCGATCAGGTCGAGCGTGCCGTCGGCCGACACCACGTTGCCGGCCACGATCGGCACCCCGAGATCGGCGTCGGCGACCGAGGCCACCGCCCCCAGCATGCGGTCCTGATGGCCGTGGGCGGTGTCGACGACGAGGATGTCGGCGCCGGCGTCGACCAGCCCGCGGGCCTTGGCGGCGACGTCGCCGTTGATGCCGACGGCGCAGCCGATCCGCAGGCGGCCGTCGGCATCGAGATTGGGCCGGTACACCCCGTGGCGCAGCGCCCCGACACGCGTCAGCACACCGGCGAGGGTGCCGTCGGGATGGGTGAGGACCGCGAGATCCTGGTGGACGTCGGTGAGCGCGTCGAAGACCTCGCGGGGCGGGGTCTCCACGGGCAGGACGATCACCGCCGGATCCAGCACCGCGCGCACCCGGGCGAAGCGGTCGACGTCGACGCAGGCGTCCTCGGTGACCACACCGATCGGGATACCCGCGTCGACGACCACCGCGGCGCCGTGGGCACGCTTGTGCAGCAGTGCCAGGGCATCGGAGACCGAGTCCTCGGTGGTCAGCGTGACCGGGGTGTCGGCGACGAGGTTCCGGGACTTGACGAAGGCGATCGACTCCGCCACCGCCGACAACGGCAGATCCTGGGGGAGCACCGCCAGCCCGCCGCGCCGGGCCAGTGTCTCGGCCATCCGCTTGCCGGTCACCGACGTCATGTTCGCCGCGACCAGCGGGATCGTCGCCCCGGACCCGTCGGACGTGGACAGGTCGACGTCGAACCTGGAGGTGACGTCGGACCGGGACGGTACGACGAACACGTCGCTGTAGGTGAGGTCGTGCGGGGGTTGGTGACCGGTGATGAAACGCACGGGTGCGTCGGGCTCCTGTTCGCTGTGGGTTGCGGGTGGGGTGTGGTCACCGCCGGCCGGTGACCACACCCCGGTGAGGAATCGTTACTGCTCCACCTCGGTGCGGTCGCCGCTCCAGAGGGTGTGGAACGTGCCGGGCTTGTCCACACGCTGGTAGGTGTGCGCACCGAAGTAGTCGCGCAGGCCCTGGGTCAGCGCGGCCGGGAGACGATCGCTGCGCAGGCCGTCGTAGTACGACAGCGACGACGCGAACGCCGGGACCGGGACACCCATGGTGGTGGCGGTGGCCACCACGCGACGCCAGCTGTCCACGCCGGACTCGACGGCCTCGCGGAAGTACGGGTCGAGGAGCAGGCTCGGCAGCTTCGGGTTCTCGGCGTAGGCCTCGCGGATGCGGTTGAGGAACTGCGCGCGGATGATGCAGCCGCCCCGCCAGATGGTGGCCAGCGAACCGGGGTCGACGTCCCAGCCGTACTCGGCGCTGCCGGCGGCGATCTGGTCGAAGCCCTGGGCGTAGGCGACCACCTTGGACGCATACAGTGCGGCCCGGATGTCGTCGATGAAGGTCGCCTTGTCGGCGGGGGCGGTACCCGGGGTGCCACCGGCCAGTCCGCGGGCGGCGACGCGCTGCTCGGTGGAGCTCGACAGGGCGCGGGCGAAGACGGCCTCGGCGATGCCGGTCACGGGGATGCCGAGATCGAGGGCCGACTTCACCGTCCAGCGTCCGGTGCCCTTCTGGCCGGCGGCGTCGACGACGACGTCCACGAGCGGCTTGCCGGTCTCGGCGTCGACCTGTGCGAGGACCTGGGCGGTGATCTCGACGAGGTAGCTCTCCAGGTCGCCGGTGTTCCAGCCGGCGAAGACCTCGCCGATCTCGGCGGCGGGCAGGTCGAGGACGCGACGCATGAGGTCGTAGGCCTCGCCGATCAGCTGCATGTCGGCGTACTCGATGCCGTTGTGCACCATCTTGACGAAGTGGCCGCTGCCGTCGGGGCCGATGTGGGTACAGCACGGGGTGCCGTCGACCTTCGCCGAGATCGACTCGAGCAGCGGGCCGAGTGACTCGTACGACTTGGCCGGACCGCCGGGCATGATCGAGGGGCCGTTGAGGGCGCCTTCCTCGCCGCCGGAGATCCCGGCGCCGACGAAGTGCAGGTTGCGCTCGGCCATCGCCTTCTCGCGGCGGATGGTGTCGGTGTACAGGGAATTGCCGCCGTCGATGATGATGTCGCCGGGCTCCATCGCGTCGGCGAGTTCGTTGATCACCGCATCGGTGGCGTCGCCGGCCTTGACCATGATCAGCACGCGGCGGGGACGCTCGAGCGCATCGATGAACTCCGCGATGGTCTCGGTGCGGACGAACGAGCCCTCGTCACCGTGGTCGGCGAGGAGGGCGTCGGTCTTGGCCACACTGCGGTTGTGCAGTGCGACGGTGTAGCCGTGACGGGCGAAGTTGCGGGCGATGTTCGACCCCATGACGGCCAGTCCGGTCACACCGATCTGGGCCTTTGCGGTCGAAGAACTCGAGGCGGCAGTAGTCATGGGACAAGACTATGGGGTCGCTCGGAAGGGCGTGTACCCGACATCACAGTCACCGGGCGACCCGGCCGGCGCGGAGTGGGTGGCTCGCACGAGCACGCACTCACGACTGGGCGGTGAGCAGGCGGGAGATCTCGGTCAGCCAGGGGATCGCGACGGCCAGGGTGGGGACCACCAGGATGGTCACGGCGACGGTGTAGGCGGATGCGGCGAGCAGCCGGGTCGGGCGATCGTGGCGAAGGCGCTGGACCCGGGCCAGGGTCGTCGGGCCGCCGACCGCCATCGCCCCGCGCGGTGCGGTGGCATCGGCGCACGCCACCAGCGCGCGGCCGAGGGTGGTCGGCCCGGTCGCCCGGACCGCCTGGTCGTCGGCCAGCGCCTCGACGAGCAGCATCACCGCACCGAGTGCCGACTGGCTCCGGACGAACCGGGGGAATGCCTCGTGCAGGGCGATGAAGGCCTCGAGGACGAGGTCGTGCCGAGCCCGCAGATGGGCGCGTTCGTGGGCGATCACCGCGATCAGTTCGTCGCGGGACAGGCGTGCGACCACCCCTTCGCTGAGCACCACCCGCTGCCGCAGACCGGGCAGACAGTAGGCGAGGGGCTGCTGGACGCCGAGCATCCGGATGTCGCGGGCGAACAGGGGATGGGAGTGATCCGAGCGGTCGCAGTTGTCCAGGATGTCGATCAGCTGGCGATGGTTGGCGCGGCGGGCCCTGGTTCGCACACCGACGCGGATGACGGTGAAGAACAGCCGGGCGCCCACCAGCAGGGTGAGTGCGAAGATGCCGATGTACAGACACCACAGCGGGAGTCCGAGACGTTCGATCTCGTGCAGCGGATGCGTCGTCGGGGTGCCGTCACTGCCCGGGGCGAGCAGGTTGGCGGCGATGGCCAGACCACAGCTGAACGCCGACAGCACCGCGGCCAGCGCGATCGCCTGCCACAGGGTCATCGCGGCGCGGGGGGCCCGGATCGGCCATTCGGCCCGCGTCAGGGCCTCCGGGACCGGGCCGACCAACAGCAAGGTCAGGATGCCGAATAACAGGGCGGTCATCGTTGGCTGTCCTCGCGGGTCGGGCTGTGTGGGCTGTGGGTGCCGTCAGGGGGTGCCGTCGGGCTGACGTGAACTCAACCGGTTCTTTGTGAATCTAACCGGTCTCGGTGACGCCGCGTGCGGCTTCGAGCTCATCGAGTGCGTGACGCAGTGCGGCGGCCTCGTCGGCACCGACCCGGCCGACGAACGACACGAGTGCCGCATGTCGCGATCCCGGGGCGTCGGCCTCGCTCAATGCGTCCACCATCAACGACGCGACGAGATCCTCGCGCGGGTGGGTGGGGACATAGGTGTGTGCCCGATCCTCACGGATCTGGGTGACCAGGTTCTTCTTGGCCAGTCGCTGCAGGACGGTCATCACTGTGGTGTAGGCGAGCGATCGGCTCTCCGACAACGTCGCATGGACCTGGCGGACCGTCTGCGGAGTCGGACTGGCCCACAGTGTGTCCATCACTGCCCGCTCCAGGTCTCCCAATCCGTTCATCTTTCGCATTTTACTGCCGATCCTCCTCGATGCCGCATCTGCCGTGTCTTCTGTGCGTGGCGGCCGGCGCTCTGCCGAGTCGTTGTGTGTTCCCGTGGTATCTGACGTGCAGTTTTGCTGATCTATTCCCAGCCCGCTTGACAGGATTGGTAAGGCTAGCCTACATTAATTCTCGTTGGACCGCGCGAGAGTCCTGAGGGCTGCAGAGACCCCCGGTCCACGCACCGATAGGCCCCATGTCCCCAACGGGACATGGGGCCTATCGGTTCCCCTGGGCCATTCTGGTTCGCCTGGGGCTTCTTCGGGGCCTCCGTCCTCTCGGGTCTCCTGCCCGCCTCGTCCCTGTGCCTTTGGTCCCGGCCGGTCGGCTCCCGTGACACTTCGCCGCCCTGGGTGTCTCCGCCGCGCAGGTCATGTCACGCTTGTCGCATGGCAGTGAACACAGATGAATTCGTGAAGACCTCGGGAACCGTGGGCTTCGATGCCGAGCTCGGCACCGTGGTGCAGTCGGTGACCGCCGACGAGATGATCGCCACCCTCGAACTCGATCCGAAGCTTCATCAGCCGTTCGGCATCGTCCACGGCGGCGTGTACTGCGCGCTCGCCGAGTCGGTGGCCAGCATGAGTGCCTTCTTCTGGCTGCAGGACACCGGCATCGGCGGTCATGCCGTGGGCGTCAACAACAGCACCGACTTCCTGCGCTCGGTCTCCGAGGGCACCGTCACCGCCAAGTCCACCCCGATCCATCGGGGTCGCCGTCAACAGCTGTGGCTGGTCGACATGACCGACGACGACGGCCGGCTGATCGCCCGCAGCCAGGTGCGCCTGCAGAACCTCGAGGCCCCGGCAGAGTGAGCCCGGACCGAACCGACACCGGACGGGAGCTCGCGGCGGCGGTTCGCGCGGCGATCGAGGATGTCCTCACCCCCGTCGACAGCGACCTCGATCGCTGGTTCCCCGGCGACCGCCCGGAACCCCAGCCGGTGCACACGGTCTACGTCAGCGCCGCCGACGCCGACGTCGACACCCCACAGCGCTGGGGCGCGGCGGCGCTCGAACTCGCCGACACCGCTCCGGCCCTGGCCGAACTCGCCGACGACGAGGTCCGCGCCATCGCCCGCGCCCGCCTGGTCGACAACCCGATCGAGGATCTCCGGATCGACCTCGAGGACGGCTACGGATGGCGTGGCGACGTGCGCGAGGACGCCGACGCCCGCCGGGCCGGACAGACTCTCGCCGCGTGGACCACGCGCCGCCCCCACAGCCCGCGCATCGCCGGTGTGCGGGCCAAGGGGCTCGGCGCCGCCGAACGCACCCGTGGGCTGCGGACCCTGGAACTGGTCCTCGACGCCGCCGGCGGGATCCCGGACGGCTTCGTGGTGACCGTCCCGAAGCTGCGCGATGTCCGCCAGATCGACGCGGTCAACCTGATCTGTGCCGAGTTCGAACGCGTCCACGGGGTGGCCGAGGGCTCGCTCCGGGTGGAGCTGCAGATCGAGATCCCGCAGGCGGTCCTGGGGCCGGACGGGCGGGCCACGGTGGCCGAGGCGATCCATCGCGGGGCACCGCGCATCGTCGGGCTGCACTACGGCACCTACGACTACAGCGCGGCGTGCGGCATCGTCTCCGCGCAGCAGTCGCTCGAGCATCCCGTCGCCGACCATGCCAAGGCCGTCATGCAGGCGGCCGCCGCACAGACCGGTGTGTGGATCAGCGACGGCTCCACCCAGGTGATGCCGACGGGTTCGGCCGAACAGGTCGACGCCGCGGTGCGCCGCCATCACCGCCTGGTCACCCGCTCACTCGAGCGCGGCTTCTACCAGGGCTGGGACATGCACCCGGGTCACCTGGTGACCCGATGGCTGGCGGTCACCGGGTTCTTCCGCTCGGCCATGCCCACCGCGGCGAACAGGCTGCAGTCCTACTTCGAACGCCAGTCCGGCGACGTCGTCGACGAGCCCGCCACCGCCCTGTCGCTGGCCGGGGTGATCCGCCGCGGCCTGGCCGCCGGGGCGTTCACGGCGGCCGAGGTGGAGGCCGTCGGACCGGCCTGTACCCCGGCACGGCTGGACGAGCTGACCGCAGGCGGAGGTGCGCTGGTCGCCCCCTGACATCCCGGTGTGCCGTGACCGACACCGCTCGTCGCTCACCGCGCCGCCGCATCCGGACCGTGGCAGGATTACAGACCCGGCACCCTTCCAGGGGTGCCGGGTCTGTGTGTCGAACGACGAAGAGAGGGTCCGGTGCGACTGTCGCCGCATGAACAGGAACGTCTGCTGATCTCCTACGCCGCCGAACTGGCGCGACGTCGGCAGGCCCGCGGCCTCAAGCTCAACCACCCCGAGGCGGTCGCGGTGATCACCGACCACGTCCTCGAAGGCGCCCGCGACGGCCGTTCGGTCGCCGAACTGATGACCAGCGGCCGCGAGGTCCTGACCCGTGACGAGGTCATGCCCGGCATCCCGGAGATGCTGCACGACGTGCAGGTGGAGGCGACCTTCCCGGACGGCACCAAGCTGGTCACCGTGCACAACCCGATCGGCTGACCGGCGCTATCCCCGCCGAATCGCAGTCGCAACAGTCAGCCGAGCAGACGAGAACGGACAGAAGACCACATGTCGGAGAAGACGTCAGCGGTGGTGCCGGGCGAGGTGATCGCCGCCGAGGGCACCATCGAACTCAATCAGGGCGCCCAGACCATCGAACTCACGGTTGTCAACACCGGTGACCGGCCCGTGCAGGTGGGCAGCCACGTGCACTTCCCCCAGGCGAACCCCGCCCTCGACTTCGACCGCGACGCCGCACGCGGCCACCGCCTCGACATCGCCGCGGGCACCGCGGTGCGGTTCGAGCCGGGGATCGCGATGACGGTGACCCTGGTGCCGGTCGGCGGCACCCGTGAGGTGTACGGCATCTCCCTCGACGCTCCCGGAAGGATCGACTGACGATGGCAACACTGGGACGCGATCGATACGCGCAGCTGTTCGGGCCCACCACCGGTGACCTGATCCGGCTCGCCGACACCGACCTGCTGATCGAGGTCACCGAGGACCGCAGCGGCGGCCCCGGCCGGGCCGGGGACGAGGCGGTGTTCGGCGGCGGCAAGGTGATCCGTGAGTCGATGGGGCAGAGCCGCGCCTCCCGCGCCGACGGCGCCCCCGACACCGTGATCACCGGCGTCGTGGTGCTCGACCACTGGGGCGTCATCAAGGCCGACGTCGGACTGCGTGACGGCCGCATCGTCGCCCTCGGCAAGGCCGGCAACCCCGACACCATGAACGGGATCCATCCCGATCTGGTGATCGGCCCGTCCACCGAGATCATCGCCGGCAACGGCAAGATCCTCACCGCCGGCGGCATCGACTGCCACGTCCACTTCATCTGCCCGCAGATCATGGACGAGGCCCTCGGCAACGGCATCACCACCCTGATCGGCGGCGGCACCGGCCCCGCCGAGGGCAGCAAGGCCACCACCGTCACCCCCGGCGCCTGGCATCTCGCGTCGATCCTGGCCGCCACCGACCACTGGCCGATGAACATCGCGCTGCTCGGCAAGGGCAACACGGTCAGCGCGGAGGCGATGCGCGAGCAGATCCGGGCCGGGGCGTCGGGATTCAAACTCCACGAGGACTGGGGTTCCACCCCGGCGGCGATCGACGCGTGCCTGCGTGTCGCCGACGAGACCGGCGTCCAGGTGGCCCTGCACTCCGACACCCTCAACGAGACCGGATTCGTCGAGTCCACCCTCGGCGCGATCGCCGGTCGGAGCATCCACGCCTACCACACCGAGGGGGCCGGCGGCGGTCACGCACCGGACATCATCACCGTCGCGGCCGCGCCCAATGTGCTGCCGAGCTCCACCAACCCGACGCGTCCGCACACGGTCAACACCCTCGACGAGCACCTCGACATGCTGATGGTGTGCCATCACCTCAATCCGACGGTGCCGGAGGACCTGGCCTTCGCCGAGAGCCGGATCCGGCCGTCGACCATCGCCGCAGAGGATCTGCTGCACGATCTCGGCGCCATCTCGATGATCGGCTCCGACGCGCAGGCGATGGGCCGCATCGGCGAGGTCGTCCTGCGGACCTGGCAGACCGCACATGTGATGAAGCGCAAGCGGGGATCGCTCGTCGGTGACTCACGCGCCGACAACAACCGGGCACAGCGCTACGTCGCCAAGTACACGATCTGCCCGGCCATCGCCCACGGTTTCGATGACGAGGTGGGTTCGGTGGAGGTCGGCAAGCTGGCCGACCTGGTGCTGTGGGACCCGGCGTTCTTCGGTGTCAAACCCGACCTGGTGATCAAGGGCGGGGCGATCGCGTGGGCGCAGATGGGCGACGCCAATGCGTCCATCCCCACGCCGCAGCCGGTGCTGCCGCGGCCGATGTTCGGGGCCGCCGCACCGGTCGCCGCGGCCACGTCGATCAGCTTCGTCGCACCCGGCGCCGACCCCGACCTGGCCGAGCGGATCGGCATCCGCCGACGTCTCGTACCGGTCAAGAACACGCGGTCGATCGGCAAGGCCGACATGCCGCTCAACGACGCCACTCCGCGGATCGAGGTCGATCCGGACACCTTCACCGTCCGGATCGACGGCGAGGTGTGGGATTCCGAGCCGGTGTCCGAGCTGCCGATGGCCCAGCGCTACTTCCTGTTCTGAGCACGCCGTATGTCACCGTCCCCGAACCCTCTCGGCCCGCCCGAACCCGCCGGGCCCGCCGGCCCGCTGCCCCCGTCGTCGCCGCTGGCGATGATGTTGGCCCTGGCCGACTCGCGTCTGCCGGTGGGCGGACATGTGCACTCCGGGGGTGTGGAGCAGGCCGTCACCGACGGCGTGATCCGCACCGCCGCCGATCTCGCCGACTTCCTGTACCGGCGGCTGACCACCAGCGGTCTGGTGTCGGCGTCGATCGCCGCGGCGGTCGCCGACGGCACCCTTGAGGTGGGGTCGGCCCAACTGGAGACCGATGCCCGCACACCGTCGCCCGCGGCCCGCAAGGCATCGCTGGCGCAGGGACGCGGCATGGCGCGGCTGGCCCGACGCATGTGGCCCGACGCCGACTGGTCGGCGCATTCGCCGGCTACACACCTGCCGGTGATCAGCGGATCGGTCGGGGCCGCATCGGGCCTGTCCGGATTCCACACCGCGCTGGTGGTCGGTTACACCACGGTCAGCGGGTCGGCGACCGCCGGCCAGCGGTTGCTGGCCCTCGACCCGGCCGACGTCGCGATCATGATCACCGACCTCGGCCCCGAATGCGAGCAGGTGGCGGCACAGGCCGCGGTCGGTCTGGCCGACCTGTCCGACCCGGTGCTCGACGTCTTCGCCGAACGCCACGAACGACGCCCCATGCCGCTGTTCGCGTCCTGACGTCCGGGACGTACCGACCGCAGCGTTCGCTGCCGGTCCGCTCGTCCACCGGATCTGTTGTCCACCCGACCCCGAGAAGAGGATCTCCATGCCCCCGCACCTGATCGACGGCGAACCCCACGGCCACCACCACGACCGGCCCCGACGCGACCGTCGTCCGGGTGAGGCGCTGCGCGTCGGGATCGGCGGACCGGTGGGGTCGGGCAAGACCGCCCTGGTCGCCGCGCTCTGCCGGCAGCTGCGTGACCAGTTGTCGGTGGCCGTGCTGACCAACGACATCTACACCACCGAGGACGCCGATTTCCTGCGCCGCCACGCGGTTCTGCCCGACGAGCGGATCACCGCGGTACAGACCGGCGGCTGCCCGCACACCGCCATCCGTGACGACATCACCGCCAACCTCGATGCCATCGACGATCTGGTCGCGGCCAACCCGCCGCTGGATCTGATCCTCGTCGAATCCGGGGGCGACAATCTCACCGCGACCTTCTCGACCGGCCTGATCGACGTGCAGATCTTCGTCATCGACGTCGCCGGCGGCGACAAGGTCCCGCGCAAGGGCGGCCCCGGCGTCACCTTCTCGGATCTGCTGGTGATCAACAAGACCGACCTGGCGCCGCTGGTCGGCGCCGATCTCGAGGTGATGCGCACCGACGCCGAGCGTGTCCGTGAGGGTCGCCCCACCGCGATGATCTCGCTCACCGACGACCCGGCGGCGTCGACCGTCCTGGCCTGGATCCGCGAACAGCTGGCCGAGGCGGCCGCGGTGACCGGATAGTGCGTACCGAGGTCGAGATCGTCGTCGACGCCGGGCGGTCACCGCGGCTGCGGGCCACCGGTGGGCTCGCGGTCCGGCAGACCGGCGTGTCGTCGGCCCATCTGATCGGGACCGCGGCCACCCCGCTCGGCGGCGACCACATCGAGGTCGTCATCCGGGTCGGGGCGGGTGCGGTACTGGACCTGGGTTCGGTGGCGGCCACCATCGCACTACCGGCTGCCGACCGGCCGGACTCGACCGCGCACTGGCACATCGAGGTGGGTGCGGGTGCCCGGCTGCGGGTCGACCCCCAGCCGACCGTCGTCGCCGGAGGTGCCCACCACCGCTCGGACATCGGCGTGGTGCTCGATCCGGATGCCACCCTCGACCTGCACGAGCACGTCCAGATCGGCCGTTCGGGGAACTTCGCCGACACCGATGCCGACGGTCGCTGGCAGGGTGGGTTGCGCGTCGATCTGCCCGGTCTGCCGGTGCTGCGGCATCGGGTGGCACTGGGGGCGCGAACCGCCGGTACGGTGGCCGGCGCCACGCAGCGCAGTGGGCTGTCGGCGGTCAGCAGCGTGTTCCGCTACCCGGACGCCCGCGCGGCCGACGTCGACGCGGTGCACTATGCCGCGCGCCTGACCCTGCCGGGCGATGCGACCCTGACCACCGCGCTCGCGGGGTCGGTCGCGCAGGCCCGGGCACTCTGCGACGGTCTGGACGTCGTCGCGTTGTCCCACGCCTAGCCGCGCGCAGGTCACCGCAGCCGATCTCCGGACGACAGAACGGTGGGCCGGTCACCCAGGGTGACCGGCCCACCGTTCTGTCGTCGTGCCGTTCTGTCGTCGTGCCGTTCTGTCGTCGTGGGGCAGACGTCTGCTCAGCCGGCCGGAGCGTCCTTGGAGGCAGCGCCCTTGGCGCCGGCGCCATCGGGGCCGCTGCCGGTGGGGTCGTCGGCCCCGGCGGAATCGGCCTCGACCTCGGCGATCGTCTTCCGCTCCAGCTCCGACAACTGGCCGATCGCGGTACGCGCGTAGACCTGCTGCTCGGTGACGGCCAACTGTGTGCGTCCGCGGGTGCTGAACGCGAAGAACCAGTTGACCAGCGTGTTCAGGCGATTGCGGAAGCCCACCAGGTACACCAGGTGCAGCGCCAGCCAGCCCAGCCACGCGAAGTAGCCCTCGGTCTCGAACTTCTTCTTGGTGCCCGGGATCGGCACCTGCATGACGGCACTGAACCGAGAGATCGTCGCCATCGAACCCTTGTCGTAATAGCTGAAGGGTTTGCGCTGGTCTGGGGTCTGACCCTTGAGTTCGGCCTTGATCGCATCGGCGGCGTAGCGGCCACCCTGGATCGCGCCCTGCGCCACACCGGGGACTCCGTCGACGGCCATCATGTCGCCGACGACGAACACATCGGGGTTGCCGGGGATGGTCAGGTCGGGGCCCACCTTGACGCGACCGGCGCGATCGAGTTCCACCCCGGACTGCTCCGAGAGCTGCTTGCCCAGCGGGCTGGCCTGCACACCGGCCGACCACACCTTGCACTGCGACTCGATCCGGCGGGTCGAGCCGTCCTTCTCCTTGACGACGAGGCCGTCGTAGTCGAGGTCGACGACCATCGCGTTGAGCTGGATCTCGACACCCAGCTTCTCCAGCCGGGCGGCCGCCTTCTGGCCCAGTTTGGGGCCGAACGGTGGCAGCACCGCGGGTGCCGCGTCGAGCAGGATCACCCGGGCCTCGGTGGGATCGATGTTGCGGAAGGCGCCCTTGAGGGTCTTGTCGCTCATCTCGGCGATCTGCCCGGCGAGTTCCACACCGGTCGGACCCGCGCCGACCACCACGAAGGTCAGCAGCCGAGCGCGCTCCTCCGGGTCGTCGGAGAGTTCGGCCTGCTCGAAGGCGCCCAGGATCCGGCCACGCAGTTCCAAGGCATGGTCGATCGTCTTCATGCCGGGTGCGTACTCGGCGAAGTGATCGTTGCCGAAGTACGACTGGTCGGCACCGGCGGCGAGAATCAGCTTGTCGAACGGGGTGACGGTGATCCGCTCGAGGAGCCGGGAGGTCACCTTCTTGCCGGCCAGGTCGATCCCGAAGACGTCACCCATCAGCACGGTGGCATTCTTCTGCTTGCGCAGCACCACCCGGGTGGCCGGCGCGATCTCGCCTTCGGCGACGATGCCGGTCGCCACCTGGTACAGCATCGGCTGGAACAGGTGGTGGGTGGTCTTGGCGATGAGCGTGACGTCGACATCGGCTTTGGCCAGGCGCTGGGCGGCGAAGAGCCCGCCGAATCCGGACCCGATGATGACGACATGTGGACGGGCCGACGTCGGAGTGGGACTGCTCATCCGAGGAGGTCTCCTAACTGGCTGGGGAGCGCATGTCTGGGGCACCTCATACGGTAGTCCCCGCCGGGGGTTCGGTCTCGATGAGGCGTGAATTCCCGGCGCGTCACCCGCTCGAGGGCCGATCCGACGACCGACGTCCACGACGCCGCGCCGGCCGGTCCGGTCAGGCGGTGAGATCGGTCGACGGGGCCTCCGCGGACCGTCGGCGCAGGGCCCTGATCTCCCAGTGTTCGCGCAGCAGGTCGTATTCGACCTCGCCGATCCCGTCGATCGCGTGCTCGTCGGAGACATGGATTCCCGACACCCGCATCCCGAGCTTCTCGATCACCCGCCGTGACGACGTGTTGGTCGACGATGCGCTGGCGAACACGCGAGCGGCACCGAGATCGGTGAATGCGAGGTCGACGACGGCGCGCGCCGCCTCGGTCGCCAGCCCGCGACCCCAGTACTCGCGCCGCAACCGGTAACTGAGTTCGAGTTCGGGTCGTCGGGAGTGGCGTGGAGCGCGCAGCGACACCCAGCCGAAGAACTCACCGTACCGCCGGTCGATGGTCACCCAGATGCCGCCCCGCCCGATCTGGAGTTCGGCCTGTGCACGGGGGACCACCCAGTCCTCGATCGTCGCGCGCGGGGTGGGGAGTCCGCCGCTGACATGGCGCATCACGTGCGGATCGGCGTCGAGCCGGACGAGATCGGCGACATCATCGCGCTGCACGGGTCGCAGCACCATCCGCGATGTCTGAACGATCACTCGACCCCCAATACCCTGGCTCTTCCGACATTCGCCCGACGCGGATCCGGGTCGGGCGGCGCGCCCACCGGGATGCACCCGCCGCCCGTGGAGAGGGGTGGCCGGTGCATCACGCGCCTGTGCGGTCACGAGTGTACGGAGTCGGTACGACCGATACCGCCGACTTCACCCCGCGTGTTGCCGGCGATGTCGGAACCGGGCGTTAGGCTTGCCGTCGTGCTCGCCGATACACCTGATTCCGCTCCCGTCGCACCCGTTGCCGCGCCGCCCGCCGACGACGTGGTCGTCGTCGAGGCCCAGCTGCGCTGGGGTGACATGGACGTCAACCGCCACATCAACAACGTGCAGGTGGCGCGACTGTTCGAAGAGGGCCGGGTCCGTGCGTTCAGCCGCTGGTTCCGTGGTCGCGGCGAGCAGGTGCACCTGTTGGTGGCCCGCCAGGACATCGAGTTCCGGGCACCGATCCTCTACACCGAGGAGCCGGTGAGCGTGGCGATGGCCATCACCCGGCTCGGGACCAGCTCGTACACCATCGGTGCCGCGATCACCGCTGCCGACGGTGTTCTCTCCGCCCTCGCCGGCACCACCATGGTCGTGATCGACCCCGAATCGGGCCGGCCGATCCCGATCCCCGACGGCGTGCGGGCGGTGCTCTCGGCCTACCAGGGTGAGGTTCCGGCCCTGCGGCCGGCTCGCTGACACCGGACGCCGATGTTCGTCCTGCACCGCGCCGAGCGGACCGACACCCTCGCCGACGCCCTCGGCGACATCCTGCTCGTGCCGCTCGACGACCCGCTGGCCACCGAGATCGTCGCGGTCCCCGCCCGTGGGGTGGAGCGCTGGCTGCAGCAGCGGCTCGCGACCCGGCTCGGTGCCGGACCCGGCGGTGACGGCATCGCCGCCAACATCGACTTCTCGTCGCCCGCGGCGGTGACCGATCGTGTCGTCGAGCAGGTGCTCGCCGCCGATCCCGGATATGCCGCCGACCGCGCATCGGCGTGGGGTGCAAACGCATTGGTGTGGTCGGTGCTCGCCGTGCTGGACGAGCTGATCACCCACCCGGCGCTGCGCATGCTGGCCCGCCACATCGGTGTCGGGGGCGCCGATCCCGGCGGGTCCGCGACACCCGCGACCGGCGCGGCCGATGATCTGCGTGCCGGTCGCCGGTACGCCACGGCACGCCATATCGCCGATCTCTTCGAGCGGTATGCCCGGCAGCGGCCGGGAATGCTCACCGGGTGGGCACGCGGCGACGAGGGGGACGGTGCCGGGGGTGCCCTGCCCGCCGACATGGCCTGGCAGCCGCTGGTCTGGCGTGAGGTCCGTGCGCGGATCGGGGTACCGCATCCGGTGGAGGCACTCGACGACGTCTGCGCGCGACTGCGCGCCGACGCCGATGTGATCGACCTTCCGCCCCGCTCGGCGGTCTTCGGTCCGACCCGTCTGACCGAGTCGTTCCGGCGGGTGGCCGCGGCGGTGTCCACCCACCGCGACGTGCACCTGTTCATCCCGCATGCCTCGCCGGCGTTGTGGGACGTACTGGCCGGATCCACTCACCCCGCCGACCCCCGCCGGGCTGCGCACACCGCACCCGCGTTGCGGAATCCCTTGCTGGCGGGCCTGTCCCACGACATCCGCGAACTGCAGATCAACCTGCAGCCGATGGTCCACGCCGACCTCCACCACGAGGGGGCGGCGAGCACCCCGACCGACACGCCGACGCTTCTGCAGCGCGTACAGCGCGGCATCCGCGACGACACCGCACCCCGTGACCGGCCGGCACCGGCCGCAGCCGACACCTCGGTGGAGATCCATGCCTGCCACGGCCCGGAACGGCAGGTCGAGGTCTTACGCGACCGGCTGCTGCACCTGTTCGACGCCGACCCCACGCTGGCGCCCCGCGACGTGATCGTCATGTGCCCGGACGTCGAGACCTTCGCCCCGCTCATCCGCGGGTCGTTCGGCCAGTCCGGGCTCGACCACCCCGCCGCCCGGCTGCGGGTACGTCTGGCCGACCGCGGACTCCGTCACGTCAACCCCGTCCTCGACGTCGTCGCCACCGTCGTCGAACTCGCCGTCGGCCGTGTCACCGCGAGCGAGGTGGCCGACCTGCTGTCCCGGCCGCCGGTTCGGTACCGCTTCGCGATGTCCGACGACGATCTCGAGTGGATTCGGGAATGGCTGTCGCGCAGCGGAATCCGTTGGGGGATCGACGACACCCAACGGTCCCGGTTCGAGCTCGCCGGATTCGCGCAGGGTACCTTCGACGCCGGCCTCGACCGCATCGCACTCGGTGCCGTCGCCGAGGAGGACGACGGCGAATGGCTGGGCACCGCCCTGCCGATCGAGGGACTGGAGAGCACCCAGATCGACCTCGCCGGACGTCTGATGGAATTCGTCGACCGGCTCGGCGACCTGCTCACCCGGCTGACCGGAACCCATCCGGCCACCGTCTGGGCCCAGACCCTCATCGGCATCGTCGACGACCTCGTCGACACCGCGACCGGCGACGAATGGCAGGTCGCCCAGACCGTCCGGATGATCACCGAGGCACTCGGCTCCGGCGACCCCACCCGGCCGCTACGGCTCTCCGACGTTCGTGACCTGGTCGCCCTGATGATCGCCGGCCGACCGACCCGCGCCAACTTCCGCACCGGCGAGCTCACCGTGTGCACCCTGGTCCCGATGCGCTCGGTGCCGCACCGGGTGGTGGTCCTGCTCGGCATCGACGCCGAGTCGTTCCCGCGTGCACTGCGTGTCGACGGTGATGACGTCCTCGGTCGGGTCCCGCTTGTCGGTGAACGCAATCCGCGCGACGAGGACCGCCAGCTGTTCCTCGACGCGATCATGGCGGCCGAGGAGCACCTGCTCGTGTGTTACACCGGAGCCGACCCGGTCAGTGGTACGCCCGTCCCGCCCGCGGTGGTGGTGAGCGAACTCGCCGACACCCTGGCCGCGCTGCGCGCCACCGATGCCGACGAGGTGATCATCCGGCACACCCTGCACGGCTTCGACACACGCAACTTCGTCCCGGGTGCGGTCGCCGGCATCGCCGGACCGTTCGGGTTCGACACCGGACTCCTCGACGGTGCCCGTGCCCTGCGCGGACCACAGACCCCGGCCGTCCGGATCGCCGACGCGGTGATCGCACCCGCGACATCCCCCGGCGCCGCAGATCCGGGTGCCGATCCCGACACCGACATCGAGCTCACATCGCTGATCTCGTTCTTCACCAACCCGATCGAGGGCTTCGTCCGCCAACGACTCGGTGCCCGCATGCCCGACGACGAGACCGCCGACGAGGACGGTCTCGACGTCACCCTCGGTGGACTCGCCGAGTGGGCGATCGGCAACCGGCTGCTGCACCGGACCCTCGCCGGGGCCGACCTGCGGGACTGCCTGATGGCCGAGCTGCGCCGCGGGACGCTGCCGCCCGCCGAGTTCGGCCGCCGTGATCTCGAACGCATCTCCGGGCAGGTCCGCGCGGTCGGATCCACCGCGGCATCCCTGCGTCGGGACGCCGGTGCGACCCGCGACTTCGTCCTCGAACTGCCCGGCGGACGACGCCTGCACGGCAGCGTCGGTGACGTCTTCGGCACCTCCGTCGTCGAGGCGACCTATTCCAAGATCCGGCCCAAACAGCGCCTGGCCCTGTGGATCCGCCTGCTCGCCCTGACCGCCGCGGCGCAGTCGGGTGCGGCTGCCGGGCCGGTCCCGACCGCGGGGATCGTCGTGGGTCGCGCCCCGCAGAGGGCGCCGGGCGTGTCGTCGGTGCACCTGCGGGCACCCGATGACGCCATGACATTGCTCGCCGACCTCGTCGAGATCCGCCGGCTCGGTCTGCTCGAGGTCCTGCCGTTGCCGCTCGACGCCGGCGAGGTCTACGGGAGCAGGCTGGCCGACGGCAGCTCCCCGTCCATCGCGCTGCGGGCGGCGGCCCAGCGGTTCGACAACATGTACGGCGACACCACCGACCCCTACATCCGATACGTCTTCGGCAACGACGTCACCGCCCCGGTCGGCTTCGACGCCGTCACCGTGGCGACGGTCACCGACGAGTCCCCCTGGGCCACAATGGGTCTGCAGGTCGGGGAGAAGCTGTTCGGTGCCCTGGCGCAACGTCTCTGGACGCCGATCGTGGAACATGAGGTGACGCCCCGATGACCACGTCTCCTGCCCGTACCGACTCCACCGGGGCCGCCGAGACGGCCGCCGCCCCCGGGGTACCGCGTCCGTTCGACCTGTCCGCCGACCTCGGTGACGGCACCACCGTGCTCGAGGCGAGCGCCGGAACCGGCAAGACGTACGCGATCGTCGGGATCGCCGCACGTCAGATCGCCGAGGGCATCCCGATCGACAAACTGCTCCTGGTCACCTTCAGCCGGTCGGCCACCGCCGAGCTGCGCGATCGGATGCGTGCCCGGCTCGCCGGTCTCGTCCGCGCGCTCGACACCGATGAGCCGAGCGGCGACGATGTGTTGCTCCGCGTGCTGAGGACCGGCGGGGAGGCGGAGATCGCCACGCGCCGTGACCGACTCACGCGGGCACTCTCGGACTTCGATGCGTCCACCATCGCCACCACCCACACCTTCTGCAACCGCATGCTCGAGGCGCTGGGCTTCCTCGGCGAGCGGGAACTCGTGCACGAGATCGTGGAGGACGTCGACGATCTCGTGGAAGAGGCCGCACTCGACCTCTATCTACGGGGATTCGCGCGCGACGCCGAGGAGCCGGCGTTCGGCTTCGGCGATGCGGTGACCATCGCCAAGGAGTCGGTGCGCAGTCCCGGCGCGATCCTCGCCCCGGCGCCGGGTACCGGCAACGGTGCCGCCGACACCGTCGCGACCCGACGGGTCCGGTTCAGCGCCAAGGTGCGTGAGATCGTCGAGCGACGCAAACGTGTCTTGCGCCTGCGCACCTACGACGACCTGCAGACGATCCTGCACGGTATCGTCACCGACCCGACCATCGGCGCCGAGGCCTGCGCCCGGATCCGCGACGCCTTCGACCTGGTGCTCGTCGACGAGTTCCAGGACACCGA
Organism: Gordonia desulfuricans NBRC 100010; assembly: GCF_001485495.1. Taxonomy (GTDB): domain Bacteria; phylum Actinomycetota; class Actinomycetes; order Mycobacteriales; family Mycobacteriaceae; genus Gordonia; species Gordonia desulfuricans. Next base: position 42,082 of record NZ_BCNF01000064.1, read on the forward strand.
TCCCTATCAGTGGGAGATCCTGCGCCGCTGCTTCCACGACGTCGGAACCGGCCCCGGAACCGAGCGCACCGCCCGTCGTGTGCGGCTGGTGCTGGTCGGTGACCCGAAGCAGTCGATCTATGCCTTTCGTGGTGCCGAGGTGCTCAGCTACCTGCAGGCGGTGCGGGTCGCCGACCACCTGCTCGCCCTCGACACCAACTGGCGCTCCGACGAAGAGCTGGTCAAGGCGCTGTTCCGGGTGTACGGCGGTGCCAACCTGGGCCATGCCGACATCACCGTGCACGAGGTCAAGGCGGGCCGGACCGGCAGCCGCCTGACCGGCGCGCCGGCACTGCGGTTGCGGTGGTTCACCCACGACGACTTCCCGGTGCGGTCGGGGAGGGGCGAGTTCGCCTCGATCGGGCCGGTCCGCGACCGGGTGATCGCCGACGTCGCCGCCGACATCGCCGCCCTGCTGGCCTCCGACGCACGCCTGGACTCGGTGGACGGTCCGCGGCCGGTGCACCCCGGCGACATCGCGATCCTGGTGTCGGCCAACAAGACCATCGAACCCCTGCAACGCGCCCTGGCCGGGCACGGCATCGGATCGGTGGTCGGCACCGGCACCAGCGTGTTCAGCACGATGAGCGCCCTGCACTGGCTGTGGCTGCTCCGGGCCGTCGAACAACCCTCACGCGCCGACCGGGTCGCGCTGGCCGCCCTCACCCCGCTGATCGGGTGGACGCCGGCCGAGGTCGCCTCGGCCGGTGACGACCGGCTGACCGCACTGGCCGCCGACCTCGCCGATCTCGCCCGGGTGTTCACCGACGGCGGCTTCGCCGCGATGGCCGGGCAGGTGCTCGCCCGCGGCGGGGTCGCCGCCCGGGTCCTGGCCACCGACGACGGCGAACGCACCCTGACCGACCTGATGCAGGTGTCGACGGTCTGCAATCGCCATGTGGTGGAACAGGATTGCGGCCTCACCTCACTGCAGGAGTGGCTCGCCGACCGGATCGCCGACGTCTCCCGGTGGCGCCGCTCGGAGGAACAGACCCGGCGCCTCGACCGCGACACCCACGTCGTGCAGATCATGACCGTGCACGCCAGCAAGGGGCTGCAGTTCCCGATCGTCTATGTCCCGTTCGGCTGGGACGGGTCGCGCTATCGGCAGCCACCCACCTTCCACTACCACGACGACGAGGGCCGCCGGCATCTCGACGTCGGCGGTCAGGGATCGACCGGTCGGGGAGAACGGCTGTCGCGCAGTATCTCCGAGGACGCCGGCGAGGACCTCCGCAAGTTCTACGTGGCACTCACCCGCGCCGCCTCACAGGTGGTGATGTGGTGGGCGCCGTCGTACGGCACGGCCGAGTCGTCGCTGCACCGGCTGCTGTTCGCCCGCCAGACGGTCGGATTCCTGCCGATGGGTACCGACCTGCCCGAGAAGGTGCCGGTACCCGCGCCCGACGAGTGCGCCACCCGGCTACAGCAGTTCGCCGCGGGGACCGACACGATCAGCGTCGAATCGGCCGGTGGCCTCACCCCGCCCCGCCGGTCGGCCGCCGAGACCGGCTCGGACGAGATCGAACTGGCCGCCGCATCGTTCACCGGCACCATCGACCGCGGGTGGCGGCGCACGTCCTACTCGGCGATCGTCGCCGACGCCGGGCACGGTCACGCCGAACCGTCGGCAGGCAGTGAATCCGAGTCCGAGACGGTCGCCGACGAGCCGGTCGACCACGGCGGTGAGCCCGTCGACGCGGTCGCGGGCATCGACGGCCGACGCCCGTCACCCATGAACGGGATGCCGTTCGGTGCGGCCTTCGGCACCCTGGTGCACGAGGTGCTCGAATACGTCGACACCGCACAACCCGATCGCACCGCACACATCCGCGAGCTGTGTGTCGAATCGGCCGCCCGCTACGCCTCGCCGGTGGACATCGACGCGCTCACCGCAGCCCTCGACGGTGTGCTGACCACCCCGCTGGGTTTCGGTGACCTGTGGGGGATCGGACCGCGGGACCGCCTGGCCGAGTTGGATTTCGAGCTACCCCTCGGTGACGGGCACGGCAACGGTGCCACCCTCGCGGCGATCGCCGGACATCTCGATCGGCTCCTGCCCGCCGACGACCCGCTGGCCGGCTACGCCGACGTCCTGCGCACCGTCCCCGATCAGCAACTGCGCGGATTCCTCACCGGCAGTATCGATTCGGTGCTGCGCACCCCGGACGGGAGGTTCGTGGTGGTCGACTACAAGACCAACCGGCTGCACCCCGGGGAACTCGCCGTCGACGACTTCTCCACCGCCGCCATGGCCGCCGAGATGATCCGATCGCACTATCCGTTGCAGGCGTTGCTGTATTCGGTTGCGCTGCACCGGTACCTGCGCTGGCGCCTACCCGGCTACCATCCGGCCACCCATCTCGGGCCGGTGCAGTATCACTTCGTCCGCGGCATGGCCGGACCCGACACCCCACCGGGATGCGGGGTGTTCGAGTGGCATGTACCGGCCGAGCTGGTCACCACGCTGTCGGATCTGCTGGCCGGGGGAGACCGATGAGCACCACACATGACGCACCTGCCGGTTCCGGCACCTCCGCAGCCGGCGACGCGCCTGCGGTGACCGACGACCGCAACGGCATGCAGGTGCACTCGGCCGCCGGTCTGCTGCGCGAGGCCAATCGCGTCGGGGTCCTCGACGCCGCCGACATCCACATCACCGGCCGGCTGGTACGGATGTCGGGCGACCGGGTCGGCGAGATCGAACAGCTCGCCACCGCGCTCGCGGTCCGCGCGGTCCGGCAGGGCTCCACCTGTCTGGCCCTCGCCGACATCGCCGTACCCGCCGACGAGAACGGTGAACCGGTGCTGGCACTGCCGAGTACCGAGGCGATGCTCACCGCGCTGCGGGCCGGTCCGCTGATCGTCGGCGCCAGCGGCGGAGCGTTGCGGCCACTGGTGGTGATGGACTCCGACGACGGCCCACTTCTCTACCTGCGCAAGTATTTCCAGCAGGAGCAGGTGATCCGCACCATCCTCGCCGAGCGCAGCGCACGCCGCCCCGACGTCGACGCCGACGCCGTGCGCGCCGCGGTGGACGCCGCCTTCGCCGCCAGCCCGGATGCCTCACCGCGCCAACGCCTCGCCGCCGCGGTGGCCGCATCCCGATGGACCTCGGTGCTGACCGGCGGGCCCGGGACCGGCAAGACCTACACCGTCGCCCGCATCCTGTCGGTCCTCGAGCAGATCGCCGGGGGACCGGCGCATGTGGCGGTGTGTGCGCCCACCGGGCGTGCCGTCGCCCAGCTGCAGGCGTCCCTGGACGGCATGCGGCGGGCCGCCGCATCCCCCGACACCGACATCCCCGACACCCACACCCCGACGGTGCATGCGGTCACCGTGCATGGGCTGCTCGGCTGGCGACCGGGGTCGGCCCCGCGCTATCGGAGCGGGAATCTGCTGCCGCACGACGTCGTGGTGGTCGACGAGACGTCGATGCTGTCGATCACCGCGATGAGTCACCTGCTGGAGGCGATCCGCCCGGATGCCCGCCTGATCTTCGTCGGCGACCCGCATCAGCTGGCGTCGGTGGAGGCCGGTGCGGTGCTCGCCGACCTCGTCGAGCGCGCGGCGAGCGGTTCGATGCCGGGCACCGACCTCGCCGATCTGGCGACCGCGGAGCTGTCCGGACCGGAGCTGCCGCGACTCGGTGACGGGATCGTCGCGCTGACCCGCAACTACCGCAACCGGGGCGGTATCGCCGACATCGCGAGCGCGGTGAACAGCGGTGACGCCGACGCCGTGCTGGAACTACTGGCATCACCGGAGGTCGACGACGTCGAACTGGTCGAACCCGGTGATCCGGCGATCGCCCGCGACGTGGTGGCCTGGGGACGCGCGCTGTGGGAGGCGGGCCGCACCGGATCGGCGGTCGACGCCCTCGACGCCCTCGACGGGCACCGCGTGCTGTGTGCCCACCGCGAGGGCAGCTGGGGTGTGCAGGGCTGGTCCCGTCAGATCATGGAGTGGCTCTCGGAGGTCCCGGGCCATCCGCCGGTGTCGCCGGACATGATCCGCTGGGAGCCGGGGACCCCGATCCTGGTGACCGCCAACGACCGCCAGAACAAGGTCTTCAACGGCGACTGCGGTGTGGTGATCCGACGCCTCGACGACGACGGTGAGCCGAGCCTGTCGGTGGCGTTCCGGCGCAGCGAGTTCAGTGATCCGGTCCAGGTGTCGCCGGCCCGGCTGGCCGAGACGATGTGGGCCTACGCGATGACCATCCACCGCAGTCAGGGCAGCCAGTTCGGGGCGGTGACGGTGGTGCTGCCGCCGGCCGACTCACCCTTGCTGACCAGAGAACTCCTCTACACCGCGATCACCCGCGCCAAGTCGCGGGTGCGCATCGTCGGGACGCCGGAGAGCCTGCAGGCGGCGGTGGAACGTCGTGTCCATCGCGCCAGCGGACTGCGCTCGGAACTGCACCCCTATCCCGATGCCCCGTACGAGCGCTGACGCGGTCCGGTCCACACCGGACCCGGACTACAGGTCGCTGCCGCCGGGCACGAGGTCGCGGCGGATGTAGCACTCGGTGCCCAGCAGCCGGCTCAGGCGGGGTTCGGGCAGCTTCATCAGCGACGAGATCATGTAGCTGCGTTCCACTTCGCTGCGGTGCGACAGGATCGCCTTGGTCTTCTGCGGAATCCACTCCGAGACATCGAGACTCAGATCCACCAGCGCCGTCGGCGTACCCGGCAGCGCATAGCGGGAGATGTTGGGGAAGAAGTCGTCGGCGACGTCCTCGATCATCCACTCCGGAATGGTCGACAGATACAGCGACCGCACCCGCCAGGCCGGACCGGTGCTGCGGTGCAACATCGGGATCGCCGCGGCGTCGGCGGCCGCACATGCCAGCCGGTTGGTGTGCACGTGGTCGCGGTGGCCGTAGATGCCGGCCGGGTCGTAGGTGACGATGATCTCCGGCTTGAACCGCCGGATGTGCGTGACCAGTTCGCGGACCTGCTTGTCGAATCGGCCGTCGCAGAATCGCGGGCTGTTCGGCGCCGAGAGCGGTACCCCCTCGTCGGCATATCCCAGCATGATCGGCTCGCGGGTCACCCCGAGCTCGCCGAGGGCCTGACACAGTTCCCCGTGCCGTGAGGTTCCCGGCACCCAGGTCGTGGTCACCACCGTCACGTCGCCACCGAGCGCCACATGCCGGGCGATGGTCCCGCCGGTCCACAGTGACTCGTCGTCGGGATGGGCATGCACACACATCAAGCGCGGGACTGTCATCGGCCCGACGTCCTCCTGTTTCCCGGTGTCCGGTGCCCGGTGCCCGGTGGTCGGTCGTACTCGGGAGCGGCACCCTGTTCCAGCCTACTGGGTGCGCCTGGATAGAATTCGGGCCGTCAGAATCTGTGCCGCCGGCCCGCGGCCCGCGGTCGTGTGGACCGGGCGGCGCAGGTCGAGTCGTAGCCGATCAGTGATCATTGTGGAGGTCGCCGATGAGTACCGAATCCGAAGTCAGGGAATTTCAGGCCGAGACCCGGCAGCTGCTGGATCTGATGGTCCATTCGATCTACTCCAACAAGGACAGCTTCCTGCGCGAGTTGATCTCGAATGCCTCCGACGCGCTCGACAAACTGCGGTTGGAGTCGTTGCTGGACAAGGATCTCGACGTCGACACCTCGGATCTGCACATCACCCTCGACACCGAGACCGACGGCGACGCCCGCACACTCGTCGTGCGCGACAACGGAATCGGCATGTCGCGTGAGGACGTCGTCGACCTGATCGGCACCGTGGCCAAGTCGGGTACCGCCGAGCTGCGCAAGAAGCTCGCCGAGGCCAAGGACTCCTCGACCACCGAGGAGCTCATCGGGCAGTTCGGTATCGGTTTCTACTCGACGTTCATGGTCGCCGACACCGTCACCCTGATCACCCGCAAGGCCGGCGAGCAGACCGGTACCCGCTGGAGCTCCACCGGCGACGGCACCTACACCATCGCCGACGTCGACGACGCCCCGCAGGGCACCTCGGTGATCCTGACCCTCAAGCCGGTCGACACCGAGAACCATCTGCACGACTACACCGACCCGGCGACGCTGCGCTCGCTGGTGAAGAAGTACTCGGACTTCATCGGCTGGCCGATCCGGATGGACGTGGAGAAGACCACCACCACCCCGGCCGAGGAGGAGGGCGGTGAGCCGACCACCGTCACCACCGTCGAGACCGAGACCGTCAACTCGATGAAGGCGCTGTGGGCCCGGTCCCGCGACGAGGTCTCCGACGAGGAGTACGAGGAGTTCTACCGCCACGTCGGGCACGCCTGGGACAAGCCGCTGGAGATCATCACCCTCAAGGCCGAGGGCACCTTCGAGTACCAGGCGCTGCTGTTCATCCCCACCCAGGCGCCGTTCGACCTGTTCATGCGGGAGCACAACTCCGGTATCCACCTCTACGTCAAGCGCGTGTTCATCATGGACGACTGCGAGGAACTCATGCCCGAGTACCTGCGCTTCGTCAAGGGTGTGGTCGACGCCGCCGACCTCTCGCTCAACGTCTCCCGTGAGATCCTGCAGCAGGACCGGCAGATCCGCGCGATCCGCCGCCGCCTCACCAAGAAGGTCATCTCCACGATCACCGAGATGCGCGGCTCGCGGGCCGAGGACTACCAGACCTTCTGGTCGACCTTCGGGCGGGTGTTCAAGGAAGGCCTGGTCAACGACTTCGACAACCGCGACGCGGTGCTCAAGGCGTCGTCGTTCTCGTCGACCCAGAGCGAGACCGATCTGGTCACCCTCGCCGACTATGTCGGCCGGATGCCGGAGAAGCAGGACTCGATCTACTACATGACCGGCGAGTCGCGGCAGCAGATCGAGAACTCGCCGCATCTCGAGGCGTTCCGCGCCAAGGGGATCGAGGTCCTGATCCTGTCCGACCCGGTCGACGAGATGTGGGTGACCTCGGGTCTGGAGTTCGAGGGCAAGGCGTTCCGGTCGATCGCCAAGGGATCGGTCGACCTGGACGAGCTCGACGATGCCGAGACCGCCGACGACGCCGAGGACCAGGCCCAGGCCGAGGAGTTCGAGGGTCTGCTGGGGTGGCTCGGTGAGGCACTCGGCGACGACATCACCGAAGCGCGGCTGTCCAAGCGGCTCACCGAGTCCGCGGCCTGCCTCGTCGGCGACGACTTCTCGATGTCGCCACAGCTGGAGAAGCTGTACCGGGCCTCGGGTCAGGAACTGCCCAAGTCCAAGCGCACCCTGGAACTCAACCCGAACCACCCGCTGGTCGCCGGGCTGAACAAGGCGTTCGCGGCCGCCGACGACCACACGCCGCTGGTGCCGACGGCCAAGCTGGTGCACGGCATGGCGCTGATCGCCGAGGGCGGCGAACTCGACGACCCGGCCGGGTTCGCCCGGCTGCTCGCCGACGAGCTGACCTCGTCGCTGGGTGGGACCGCCGCCGCGGAGTGACCGTTCCCGAGCGGCGGCGCCCGTCCCCATCCGTCAACCGAGTGGTGGCGGGTGCCGCCGTCTTCGTCACCCTTGTGCTGGTCGCGGTGATCGGGACCATCGTGTTCTGGCCCTCGGGGTCCGACGATTCCCGTGACACCCCGCAGAACACGGTCCGAACCTTCCTGCATGCACTCGCCGACGCCGACGGCACCCGGGCCCGACAGCTGATCGTCACACCGCCCTCGACGGCGTTCCTGTCCGACACCGCGATCGCCGTCCAGCGTCGGGCCGCACCGATCACCGCGATCGAGGTGGTCACACCCGGCCCCGACACCACCGGCCCCGACACCACCGGAGCCGGTGGCGCCGAGTCGGGCGGGCCGATCGCGGTGACCGCTCGATTCCGCTCGGGTACCGAGCCGGTCGAGGTGACCTACCGCCTGTCCGGGGCTCCCGGACGCTGGGTGATCGACGGTGCGGTCATCCCGGTCACCATCCCGCAGGACACCCAACGCGCACTCGCCGGTCTGTCCCTGCTCGGTCACGCCACCACCGGAATCCGCACCGCCCACATCTTCGGCGGCCCGCTGGTGTGGGGGAGCGGCACCCGCTATCTCGCGATCGCCGACTCCGGTGGTCAGGCGAGAGGCGGTGTCGGGTCCGTATCGCCCACCCCGGATCTGGCGGTGAGCCTGACCGACGCCGGCACGCACGCCGTCGACGACGCGTTGACCGCCTATTTCGCCGAGTGCGCCCGGTCGCGGCAAGCCGACGCCTCCACCGATCGGCCCGGCTGTACTCAACGTCTGTTCCGTTCGGCCACAACCGATTCCGTGCAATGGACTCCTCCCGATGATCTCGACGAGCTGCTGATCGAGATCGACAAGCCCACGCCGTTACGGGTGCCGGTGTTCGGCAGCGTCACCTGGACTGCCGAGTATGCGGCCACCTACGGCGGTGACCATTCGGCGACCGTCGACCAGATCGTGGACGGCACGGTCGATCTCAGGGCGCGGCCGGATCCGCGGTTCACCGCCTCCGTGCGCTAGATTCACGATCAGACACATTCCGTGGTCGGCCGACTCGTGGGAGACGAAGTGCTGGATCGAGGACCCTTTGACCGGACCCCGCCGGATCGGAACCCGACGGAGGGAACCTCGGCAGGCCGTACTGCTCGTGGGTCGGCGGTATCGCACGGCCTGGTTCGGCCGGCATCGTGGCTCGGCGAGATGATGCGGATCGAGCCCGCGGCGATCCCGATCGGCCACTCGATCCGATCCGGCATCGCCGTCGGCGGACCGTTCGTCATCGGGTCGTTGACCGGCCATGTGCTCATCGGTATGTGGATCGGACTGGCCACGTTGTTGCTCGCCGCCGGTGAACGCGAGGGCACGTACCGGCTGAACTTCCGGATCATTGCGATCTCCACGCCGATAGCGGCGTGCGGTTACCTCCTCGGGTTCGTGCAGAACATCCCGCTGGCCGCGTTGATCCCGGTGATGGCGGCCGTCGCCCTGCTTGCGGGACTGATCGCCGGATTCGGGCCGGAGTTCTCCGTCGCGGGGATGCAGTTCTTGTTGGTTGCGTCCATCGCGATCGGTGTCGACGGCATCGACTGGTGGACCCCGATCTGGCTGTACTTGGTCGGCGGCGCGCTGTATGCCGCGCTGCTCGCGATCGAGATGCTCGTCGAACCGCGTCGGCCGCAACGGATCGTGTTGGTCGCGCTGCTGCAGTCGCTGGCCGATCTGGCCACCGCGCGGATTGCCGACCTCGCCGACCCCGAGGATCGGAATGGGAGCGATCGGACGGGGCGGGCCCGGATCGCCGCGACAACCGCCCACCGCAACGCCGCCGGCCGGGTCTCCGAGGTCCGCGTCCACCGGATGGGATCGGCAGGCGACTGGTCGCTCGACGCCGATGTCGTGGGTGCCGCCGATCGCGTGCAGGCGCTGGTGCTGGCCTCGACCGACACCTCGGAGCTGGCGGCCGTCGGCGGGCATCTCACCGATTTGGCCGGATCGGTTGGCCGACGGCAGAAGGAGCCGACACCACCACCTACGGTGGTGCAGACCTCGACGTCCCCACTCTGCCGACGAGTCCGTGCCCTCGATCATGCGCTGGGTGGTACGCATCGCTCGGTTCTGGCGCCCCGTCGCGGGTTCACCTTCCATGCCATCGGCTCCGAGGTCGTTTTCGCGGCCGTGCGGTTGTCCCTCTGCTTTGGGATCGCGGTGGGCGCCAAGGCGTATTTTCCGTTCAGCCACTGGTTCTGGGTCCCGCTCACCGTCTGTCTGGTGATGAAGCCGGATTTCGGATCGGTGTTCGACAGGGCCATCCTGCGGGTCGTCGGAACGGTGATCGGCGTCGCGATCGCCACGGGGGTGATCCTGCTGGTGCCGAAGGGGTGGGAAATCGGCGTCGCGATCGGGCTGCTGTCGGCGTGCGTGCCATGGTTCATGATGCGGTCGTATGCGCTCCAGGCGGTCGCGATCGCGCCGGTGGTCATCTTGCTCGTCGACGTGATCAGCCCCGGCGACAGTTCGGCGAACGACAGCTGGCAGCGCATCGGCGCCACCGTTGTGGGCGGTCTCGTGGTGATCGTTTTCGGCTATCTGATCTGGCCGCATTCACGCCGAGCCTGGGTCGCCGAGACCTTTGCCACCGCGATGTCGTGCATCGCAACACATCTTCGGATTGCTGCCACGGCGGTTCCCGAAGATGCGGGCGCCGCGCGTCGACGGCATGACGAACTCGTGGCCGCGCGTCGTGACGCGTACCGGGCGCTGTCGGATCTGCAGACCCGGATGCAGCGGGCATCGGCCGAGCCGCCACCGGCCGGAACCACTGCGATGGCGTGGATTCCGGTGGCCACGGCCACCGGCCGGCTTGCCGATGCGGTAACCGTGTACGCCGGGCAACGACTGGCGGGGACTTACCCGCCCGATGCCGACCGTGCTGCCGTGCTCGCCGAACGGATCGTCGGACTGGGTTCCGGTGACGGACTCGACGTGACCTGTGATCGGGATTCGGATGCCGCGGGTTCGGTGGATCGGGGTTCGGAACTGAACGAGATCGACGACGAACTGTCCCGGTTACGAGGCCTGCTCGAACGGACCTGACGACTCGATCCCGGAGTCGGGACCCAACGGGACCAGCGCGAGATCGTTGGCCCGGAACAACGGATGGATCGGTACGTGGTGCCTGGCCGCGCCGTCGGTGATCACCTGCGCCCATCCACGGTCACGCGCGGTGATGCCGTCGGAACCGGGTCGTGTGTACAGGCATGCGACGCTGACCCGTGTGAACTGCTCGGTCGCCCGCGCGAATTCCGCCATCAGACCGTCGATCAGGTGGACGTTGGGTGTGGTCGGCAGCGGTATCTGGTTGATCGTCTGCATGAACTCGCGGTCGTCGAGGACGAACACGAACCAGAGCAGCGACTCGGAGAAGCCGAGCGGGCCCATCAGCGCGCGCCATCGCTGCCGGAGTTCGTCGGCTCCGTCGAAGGGCAGGCGGGCGGTGTCGATGTGCGGGATGGGTTCGGCCGGCGGGATGTGGTGGGCGGGGACGTGATGTGGTGTCATGCACCGATCGTGCGGCCGTACCACCGCGACCGGCGATCGTTGCTCCACACCTGTGGAGGGCGCCGTTGACAGGTCACGGCGACCCGGGGAGTATCGACGGTCGGACCTGTGCCACATCTGAGGCATGACGGACCGGCATGACAGACTGGTCGGTATGGGTCTGCTCACCCCCGTTGCGATCCGGGTCGGTTCGATCGCGTGGCTGCCGAAGTACCTTCCGCGGATCGTCCAGTGTGACAACGCGATCCGCAAGATCACCCGGGAGCGCTACGGATTGCTCGACATCGCGGGGCTGCCCAATACGACGGTGGTGGTGGCCGGCCGCAAGAGCGGTGTGGTGCGGCGGACGCGACTGCTCGCGGTACCGCGTGACGACGGCTCCTGGCTGGTCGCGGGCTCGTATTTCGGTGGGCCGAACACCCCGCAGTGGGTGTTCAACCTCCGTGCCACCGACACCGCCGCGATCATCGACCAAGGGGTGACCCGCACGGTGCGGGTGCGGGAACTACACGACGCGGACCGCGCGGCGGCCTGGCAGACCCTCCGGTCGGTGTGGCCGAACTTCGATCTGTACGAACGCCGCACGGACCGGACGATCCCGGTCTTCGAACTGACGCCGGTGCCCTGACAATCTGACAGAGCCGAGGGCCGTGCGGCCCTCGGCTCCCGGGCGTCAGGATCCGCTGAACTTGGGCTTGCGCTTCTCGAACACGGCGGCCACGGCCTCGCCGATGTCGTTGCTGGGCAGGAAGGCGGAGTTCCACGCGGCAACGTAGCGCAGGCTGTCGGCCTGCGCCGGGGCGCGGCTGTGGTCGAGCACCGTCTTGATGCCCTGCACCACCAGCGGCGGGTTGTCGGCGATCTCGCGTGCGGTGGCGCGGGCGGCCTCGAGGAGTTCCTCGGGGGTGGCGTACACGTCGTTGACCAGGCCGATCTTCTCCGCGCGGGCGGCGTCGATGTCCTTGCCGGTGAGGGCGAGCTCGCGCAGGTGGCCGTCGCCGATCAGTCCGGGCAGTCGGGCGAGGCTGCCCACGTCGGCAACCATCGCCACGCGCACCTCACGCACGCTGAACTGGGCGTCGGCGCTCGCGTAGCGGATGTCGGCGGCGGTGATCAGGTCCACGCCGCCGCCGATGCACCAGCCGCTGATCGCCGCGATCACCGGCTTGCGACAGTCGGCGACAGCGGTGATGGCCGCCTGCATGCTGCGCACCATGTCATGGAATTCGGTGCGCGGCTTGGCCTTCGCGTTGTCGGCGAGGACTGGTGCGAGATCGCCGGCCATCGACACGAGGTCCAGGCCGAAGGAGAAGTGCTTGCCGGCGCCGCGCAGGATCACCGCGCGCACGGCATCGTCGGTGTCGAGGCCCTTGAACAATTCGGGCAGTTCCCGCCAGAAGTCGGGACCCATGGCGTTGCCCTTGCCGGGGCCGATCAGCGACACCTCGGCGATGCCGTCGTCGACCGTGACGTCGAATGCGTTCCACTGTTCGCTCATACGAGGGAGGTTACTCGCTGGTAGGAAGAACTGGACGCGAGACCGGGTATGGCCGGGGTCGGCCTGTTACAACTGATGGGATGCGGTACCGATTCCGGCCCACCCGACGAGCGGAGCACTGAAACCATGAGCGGTTACTTCACCGAGGACATCGGGGCCCAGGAGCTGCAGGAACGCACTGCCGTCGCCACCGACATCGCAGAGGCGGTACGCACCCTGATCGCCGACACGGTGCTCACCGAGGTCGACGCATCGGCGGCGGCCACCGCGATCGAACACATCGAGGCCGCGGCGGAGATCCTGCGCTCGCGCCAACTGCCGGACGACTCCTTCGGCGTGCGTTTCAACACCGACGGCACCAAGCGCACGTGGGGCAATGCCGTCATCGGTACTCGCAACCCGATCGCACCACCGCTGGATGTCGTCTTCGACGACGACGGCCTCGCCTGGGCGGAGTTCGAGATGGGCCCGGCGTACGAGGGTCCCGCCGGTCTGGTGCATGGCGGCATCCTGGCCGCGATCCTCGACCAGATCCTGGGATCGGCCGCCGAGCATGCCGGTGCACCCGGGATGACCGGCACCCTCACCATCCGGTACCGGCAGGGCACCAAACTCGGCAAGGTGCGCGCCGAGGCGCGCCTCGATCGCGTCGAGGGGGTCAAGTCGATCGCCGTCGGTCGAATCAGCACCGCCGAGGGCACCACCGCCGAGGCCGAGGGGATCTTCATCCTGCCGCGTTGGGCCCGCGAGAGCGGCGCGGCCGACAAGATCCGCAAGGCCCTGTCCGACGGCTGACCATTCGCGGGGTACGCGACGATCCCTACTCAATCTTCAACCGGCCGTTGGTGGTTGAGCCGATGAGGAGCGAAGCGACGTGTCGAGTCAGTGTCCAGTCTCAATCTTCAACCGGCTGTTGGTG
>NZ_BCNF01000065.1 GCF_001485495.1 Gordonia desulfuricans NBRC 100010
AGCGCGAGGACCCGAGTCGAAATCTCCGCAGCATGCACCGGGAGGTGACCACTCCCCGAGCCCGGCCGGCGGAGTTTCGACACGCCGTCACCACGCTCGGCGTCGGCTCAGCTCGACCAGCAACTACCCCGCCGGCGCGGAGATCAGAACGATCGCAAGCATCAGCACTGCAACAACGCAGGCCAGGGTGAAGAGTGCGGCAGTGGTGGCCCCGAACGTGGAGGGCGTGTCGTCGACGGTCGGCGAGCTTCCCGGTGCGGTATCTGACTGCATGGGAAGAACTTCACCATAGATAACAGGATGTTTTCAATCATACATCCGAATGAACGTGCAACAGCCCAGGTCAGAGGATCTGACACACTATCCGGTCCGGAACGGTCGGCGCGCGTTCAGCCGACGTTGCGCAGGACGTAGAACCAGTAGGCCCCGTCGTGGGCGAAGCACTCGCTCTTGACCGACGGCCACACTGCGTGGCTTCGACCGCATAGCCCATCCTCTGCGTACGGTCCGAGCGGTATCCACTCCCGGCCGGCTGCCGCCGGAAATGGCGGGCTCGGCCAGTCGCCCGCCCGGACCGGAGGTTGCGCCGGTTCCGGCGCGGCTGCGGCCGGAGACTCGGTATAGGTCACCGTGACCGTTCTGGTCGAGGACAGCCGCTCGGTGTGCGTCGTCGTCGTAGTACTCGGCACTGCCGCCGAGGAGGCCGTTGCCTCGACGGTGGCCACCACGGCCCAGACCAGAAAGACTGCGGCGAGGAATGCGCTGATACCGGCCGGCCAGAGCCACATCCTGGTGTCGCGTGAAGGCGGTGTCATCAGCGGCGTCGGCGATCCCTGCGGCACGCCACCGGGCAGTAGGAACTGACCGGTCGTCGAGTGATACGGATGCTGTTGTGGTCCCCCCGGGTACGTCATGGCCTGACGATAGGCCGCGACATGCCGACTGACGGGTGCTGCGGGGAGCCTGTGGATAGCTGAAACGAACCGGACCGGTTCTCGACTACTCGAGAACCGGTCCGGCTGTGGCGGAGGATAGGAGATTCGAACTCCTGAGGGCTGTTAACCCAACCCGCGTTCCAGGCGAGCGCCATAGGCCACTAGGCGAATCCTCCAACGACGGTCGATCATATCCGAGCCGACCTCACAAACCCAAACCGCCTCAGTTGACCGGGAAGTTCAGGTCGAGCGGCGACGCCTGACCCAGGCTCAGCGCAGCGAGGACCTCCGGGGTGATCCCGGCGCGGAAGCGCACCGGCGCGCCGTGGACGTCGGACCCGTTGCCGATACCGGCGAGGTCGACGTCGGCGATGTCGACGCGACGCAGTGCATCGGTGCCGTTCATGTTGGTGGTCGAGGTCTTCATGCTCAGCACGCCCTTGCCGCCCTGGACACGGATGATCGGGTCGACGAGCGCGATCTCCGACAGATGGAACCGGCTCCACGCGACGACGGTCCCCTCGAACCGCAGCTCACCGGTGCCGTTGCGCACAGTCGACGAGGCCAGGGTGAAGGTCATCGCACCGTTGTCGGTGATACCTGCGCCCTTCGAGCCGGAGATACCGCCCTGCGCGTCCTCGGTGATGGTGCGATGGAACGACGGCGAGTATCCCCACACCAGGTTGCGCGGGGCCGGTGCCGGCGTGTTGGGGCCGGGGGCGGTGGAGTAGTTGACCGGGACCGACAGTTCCTGTGCCGCGTTGTCGGCGCCGGCGGCACCGTAGGTGTAGACGCCGTAGCGGGCACCGGCCGGGATGTCCTTCGGGGTGGAGGCGGTCACCGTGGCCGTGAACGAGCCGTCGGTGTTCAGCGGCACCCACTGCTGCCGGATCGTGCGACGCATGTCGAACGGCACGTCGGGCACCTGGGCGAGTGCCGAGCGCGACAACGCCCAGGCCACACCCGAACGGTTGGTGGCCCGCGCCGACTCCGGGGCACCCGCCGACGGCTTCCAGTCCGGGGCGAACGCACCGAATGCGATGAAGGTGCCGTGCGGCACACCCGGCGGGACCGGCAGCGGCAGGCCACTGCGATTGGCGTTCGGGTCGAACCCGGTGCCCTTGACGACGAGCTTGTCACCGGGATGGACGACGGTCTGACCGACCGGGGTGGTGCCGTCGGCGAGGAAAACCGAGACCGCCGGTCGCCACGTCGGCGCCGCCGATGCCTCCCCGGTCCCGACGAGTCCGCCGGCCACCAGACCCACCAGGGCCACCACGACTCCGACAACCAACCCAAAGCGTGCGCGCATGAGGCGACCCTAACCTACGAGTCACGGGCCGGACCAGGGTATTCAGTCCTCGATCCGGTTGCCCTCGGCATCCCAGTGCGCGGCGACCTTCTTGCTGGGCTGCACCCGGGGCGGCTCCCCCGGCATCTTCGGATAGCTCGGCGGATACGGCATGTCCCCCAACCCGTCCGCGTCGTCACGCTGCACCATCTCCAGCAGCGGTTCCAGTCCGGCGCGGTGCTCGTCGATGCCCGCCATCGGGTCGCCGCGGCGGGCGACGAGGTCGGCGACGGTGGCCATGGTGCAGTCGTCGGGATCGACGTCGACGAGTTCGGCCCACGTCACCGGCGTCGACACCCGGCCACGGGCATTTCGCCGTACCGAATACGGCGAGGCCATCGTCCGGTCGCGGGCATTCTGGTTGAAGTCGATGAAGATCCGTTCGCCGCGTTCCTCTTTCCACCATGAGGTGGTGACCGAATCGGGGTCACGACGTTCCATCTCGCGGGCCAGTGCGATCACGGCGCGGCGGCCGGCGATGAAGTCCCACCGCGGTTCGATCGGGATGTACACGTGGATGCCCCGACCACCCGAGGTCTTGGGGAATCCGGTGTAGCCCAGGTCGTCGAGGATCGGGCGCAACACCTCCAGCGCCACGCGACGGACGTCGTCGAAGTCGGTTCCGGGTTGCGGATCGAGGTCCACCCGAAGCTGATCCGGGTGATCGTGGCCGGAATCGGTTCGGGTGGGCCAGGAATGGAAGGTGACGGTCCCGAGATTGGCGGCCCACACGATGTCGGCGGGCACGGTGGGCCGGAGGGCATCGCCGGTTCGCCCGGACGGGAACACGATTCGGGTCGACTGCACGTGTTCGGGACGCTTCTTGGCGATGTGCTTCTGATAGATCTCGTCGCCCTCGATGCCGTCGGGGAAGCGCTGCAAGAAGGTGGGGCGATCCCGCAGGGCGGCCATGATCGGCCCGTCCGCCCCGTCGCGGGGCAGTGCCATGGTGCGGTAGTAGCCGACCAGATCGCGCTTGCGCCCGCCGTCGTCGCCGAGTTCGGGGAAATAGATCTTGTCCGGGTTGCTCATCCGGACGTCGAT
This sequence comes from Gordonia desulfuricans NBRC 100010, assembly GCF_001485495.1. Taxonomy (GTDB): domain Bacteria; phylum Actinomycetota; class Actinomycetes; order Mycobacteriales; family Mycobacteriaceae; genus Gordonia; species Gordonia desulfuricans. The sequence continues at coordinate 3,331 of NZ_BCNF01000065.1, forward strand.
GCCGTCCACCTCGAGCTGTTCGGCGGGTGAGCGGGACGCCATCAGTCGGTTCCTTCCAGCACATCGTGCAGGTCGTAGGTCAACGGCACCTCGAGCTGGTCGTATCCACAGCTCTCCGGCTCACGGTCGGGCCGCCAGCGCAGGAACTTCACCGTGTGCCGGAAGCGGCCCTTCTCCATCTGGTCGTAGGCCACCTCGGCGACCAGCTCGGGCCGGATCGGAATCCACTCCCCCGACTTCTCCGACCGCCACCTCGTGGGTTCGCCGGACGCGGGCTTGTCCGGGTCGAGCCGCATCGGCTCGAACTTCGCCTGCAGCTCCTGACGTTTGGCGTCGGTGAAGGCACCCGCCCCGCCCACCATCCGCAGCTCACCCTCATGGAACAAGCCGAGCAGCATCGACCCGAGCCCGGTCCCCGACTTGTGCACCCGGTAGCCGATGACGACGCAGTCGGCGGTGCGCTTGTGCTTGATCTTGACCATCTCGCGCTTGTTCTCGACATACGGTCCGTCGAGACGTTTGCCGACCACCCCGTCCAGGCCGGCGCCCTCGAATGCCGAGAACCAGTCCTGCGCGATCACCGGGTCGGTGGTGACGCGGCTGACGTGGAAATGCCGATCCCGTGACCCCGGCCCGATGGCCTCCACCAGGGTCTCCCGGCGCACCCGGAACGGCTCGGCCATCACCGGCTCCGATCCGAGCGCCAGTGCGTCGAAACCGATGAACACCGCCGGGGTCTGTTCGGCCAGCAGGGCCACCCGGGATGCGGCCGGATGGATGCGTTGGGCGAGACGATCCCAGTCCAGGCGGTGGGTGCCGTCGATCAGATGCGGCACCCCGATTTCGCCGTCGAGCACCACCTTGTACGGCAGTTCTTCCTTGGCGGCGGCGACGATCTCCGGGAAGTACCGGGCCAGATCCTTGCCGCCGCGCGACCCGATGACCACCTCGTCGCCGTCTCGAAAGATCAACGCGCGGAATCCATCCCACTTGGGCTCGTAGGACCATTCCAGGGCATCGGCGGGCTGGGCGGGGACGGTCGTGACCGCCTTGGCGAGCATGGGCGCGACAGGTGGTGTGACGGGGAGCTCCACCCGACCATCGTCACCCACTTGTAGCCTCAGGGCAATGACCTCGGACTCCGGAACCCTCCGACCGGCCGGCCCCGCCGGCCGGTATGCGCCGTCGCCGTCGGGTGAGCTGCACGTCGGCAACCTCCGGACGGCGGTGCTCGCATGGCTGTTCGCCCGCACCACCGGACGCCGATTCCTGCTGCGTATGGAAGATCTGGACCGTACCGCCGCCGGCGCCGACCGGCAGCAGATCGCCGACCTGATCGCCCTCGGTGTCGAGTGGGATCCGCCGATCGTCTATCAGACCGATCGGCTCCCCCGATACCGCGAGGTGATCGACGAGCTCACCGCCGCGGGCCGCACCTTCGAGTGCTTCTGCACCCGCCGCGAGATCCTGGAGGCACCGAGTGCCCCGCACACCCCGCCGGGTGCATATCCGGGGACGTGCCGTCGGCTCGGCGAGGCACAGCTGGCGGCGAAGCGGGCATCCGGTCGCCCGCCGGCCATCCGGATCGTCGCCGACGTCACGCAGTTCACCGTCACCGATGTGCTCGCCGGCCAGTACACCGGAGCCGTCGACGACTTCGTCATCCAACGCGGCGACGGCACCCCCGCCTACAACCTCGCCGCCATCGTCGACGACGCCGAGCAGGGTGTCGACCAGGTGTGCCGCGGCGACGACCTGCTCGCCTCGGCGCCGCGCCAGGCGTATCTGACGGCACTGCTGGGCTATGCCCCGCCGGTATACGCCCATGTCCCGATGGTGTTGAACGCCGACCACATTCGGCTGAGCAAACGCGACGGGGCGATCACCCTGGCCGATCTGTCCGCCCGCGGGGTGGACACCGCCACCGTGCTCTCGCACATCGCGGTATCGCTGGGCCTGGGCGCCGTCGGTGAGCGGGTGGACCTGCCGACGCTGGCCGAACGATTCGATCCGGCGACCCTACCCAGACACCCCTGGATTCTCACCGACGACGAGTGGTGAGGTGCGCGCGGACCGAACACCGAGAGACACCGGCGACGATGCGGCCGTCGAAACCTCCTGCGGCCGAAGCGCGTAGGTGACCACCTCGGCGGCGGTCACCTGCTGGCGCCACCCGCCGGCGGGCCGCTTCACCGAGGACTATCGCGCGGTGGCCAGCAATCTGGTCAGCACGTCGTCGATGGACAGGATGCCGGTCGCGACCCCGTCCTCGACCACCACGGCGATGTGGTTGCGGCTCTGGCGCATCCGGTTGAGCACGTCGTAGACCGGTACCGTCGGCGACACCTCGAGAACCGGATGCATCAGATCCACCGCGGTGGCGCCGGCGGGAGCCTCCAGGCTGTCCCGCACGTGCACCACCCCGCAGATGAGGCTGCCGTCGCGCACCACCAGGCGGCGATGCCGCGTCACCCTCGACAACTCCTGGATCTCGCCGACACCCGCGGTGCGATCCACGCCGCTCGGCTCTCCGACGCCGGCGACATCACCGACGGTCAGAGACGCCAGATCCAGTGCGCTGGTGAGGTGCTCGCTGTAACGATCCTCCAGGGTGCCGACCATCACGGAATGCTCGACGAGCTGGCGCAGCGTCTCCGGATCCTGGCCGGAACCGACCTGGTCGACGGCCTCCACACCCACCTTGCGCAACACCCAGTTCGCAAGCTTGTTGAGCTGCACGATGATCGGGCGGGTGAACCACATGAACACCCGCATCGGGACCGCCAGCATCATGGCCGAGCGCTCCGGGTGGGCGATCGCCCACGACTTCGGTGCCATCTCGCCGATCACCAGGTGCAAGAAGGTCACGATGATCAGGGCGAGGATGAAGCCGGCCACGTCGGCCAGCCACAACGGTGCGCCCAGGTGCTCGATGGCCGGGGTGATCCAGTGATGCACTGCGGGTTTGGTGATCGAACCGAGAGCCAGGGTGCAGATGGTGATACCCAGCTGCGATCCGGCCAGCAGTACCGACAGCTCCGATGCGCTGCGCAGGGCGGCGCGGGCGGATCGACTGGTCGGGGCGGCGTCCTCGAGGCGATGACGACGTGCCGCGATGAGTGCGAACTCGACGGCGACGAAGAAGGCGCTGGCCGCGATCAGGACGACGGTGGCGACGAGCACCACCCACGGGTTGCTCATCGCGGGTCCTCCTCGGGATCGGCGGTGGCCGTGGCCGGTTCGGCGACACTCACCCGGACCCGGCCGGGCACCCGGTTGACCACCTCGACCACGGTCGCGATCAGGCGGGGCGCCTCCGGCACATCGGCTTCGGCGAAGTCGCCCGGATCCTGTTCCACCGGGAGTTCGACGGTGTCGCCGACCGCGGGCAGGGTGCCGGCCGCGGCGATCACCAGACCGCTGAGGGTCTCGTAGTAGCCCTCGCGCAGTTCGTGTCCGATCGCCCGCGACACCTCGTCGAGGTGGGTGTCACCGAGGATCAGCCAGCCACCGTCGATGGGTTCGACCGGTTGCGGCGCATCCGGGTCGTGCTCGTCGTCGATCTCGCCGACCAGTTCCTCGGCGATGTCCTCGGCGGTGACGATGCCGGCCACACCGCCGTATTCGTCGATCACCACCGCCATCTCGTCGCCGGCGGCGACGATCCGGTCCAACACCTGCGGCAGCGGCAGCGTGGTGGGCACGATCACCGCCGACCGCGCGAGGTCACGTGCGGTACGTGCCGTCGCGTCGCCGTCGGCCGACCAGTCGAGGATGTCACCGAGGTGCACCACACCGATGATGTCGTCGGAGGCGTTGTCGAGCACCGGGTATCGCGTGTGACCGGTGGCCATCCGGGTGCGGACCTCGGGCAGCGGGAGGTCGGCGTGCACGGTGTCGACCTTGGGTCGCGGCACCATCGCGTGCTCGGCGTTGCGGTCCGGGAAGTCGAGCACGCGGTCGAGCAGCTGCGACAGTTCGGCGGGCAGTTCACCGGATTCGGCCGACTCGGCGACGATGTGCTCGAGGTCGCGAGGGGTGGCCGAGTGTTCGACGTCATGCACCGGTTCGATCCGCAGCAGCTTGAGCAGCAGGTTGGACGATGCGTCGAACAGGGTGATGATCGGTCCGAAGATGCGCAGGTAGATGTTGGTGGAGAGGGCGAGGCGGCGCGCGACGGGCTCGGGCCGCGCGATCGCGAGGTTCTTGGGGAACAGCTCACCGAAGACCATCTGGACCACGGTGGACACCAGCAGCGCGACGATCGCGCCGATCGCGACTCCCACCGCCACCGGCACACCGGCGTCACCGAGGAGGTCGCCGACGCCGGCACCGATCAGCGGTTCGGCCACATAGCCGACGAGCAGGCCGGTCACGGTGATGCCGAGCTGGGCGCCGGAGAGCATGAACGACGTTCGGCCGGTCACCGACAGGACGCGCTTGGCAGTGGCGTCACCGGCCTCGGCACGGGCTTTGAGGCGGGAACGGTCGACCGCCATGAAGGAGAACTCCTGCGCCACGAAGTAGCCGGTCAGGGCCGTGATCACGACCACCACCAGGACTCCGAGCAGGATGCCGAGCACGGTCATCATCGGCCATCACCGCGTGGGTGGGCGGAGACCAGGGCTCGCTCAGGAATGGTTGCCCCCGATTGGGGGCCGGTTCGTCGGGGTTTCTTGCGTTTGCGCTGCGCGCGGGACATCGCATCTTTCGTGGTCGGTGGACAAGATGTGAGGGACCGGGGTCCATCGGGACATCAGGGTACGCACCCCCAACGTCGCAGAACGCGGCGGAGTTCCCGGATATCGCAGACCTCCGGATATCCGCTTTGTACGGTTATGCCTTCTTCGCGTAGTAGCGGCCGAGGAAGTCGTCGCGGTAGGCCTCGTAGTCGCCGCTCTCGATCGCCTTGCGGGCACCGTCGACCAGGTCGATCACGAAGGCCACGTTGTGCAGGGTGGCGAGGGTCGCGCCGAGACCTTCCTTGGCCTTGAACAGGTGATGCAGGTAGGCCCGCGAATACTGCGAGGTGTAGTTGGTGGTCTCCGGATCGATCGGCCCGAAGTCGTTACGGAACCGGGCGTTGGTGATGTTGAACCGGCCGTCGCGCGAGTACACCGCACCGTTGCGGGCGACGCGGGTCGGCGAGACGCAGTCGAAGGTGTCGGCGCCGTTCTCGATGGCGGTGAAGATGTCGTCGGGTTCGCTGATCCCGAGCAGGTGTTTCGGGGCGTCCTCGGGCAGTTCGGAGTTCACCCAGCCGACGATGGTGCCCAGATTGTCCTTCTCCAGCGCTCCACCGATCCCGTACCCGCCGAAGCCCTTGCCACCGGCGTCCCGGTCGCGACGGCTCAGTTCGGTGAGGTCGCGGGCGGCCTTGCGGCGCAGATCCTCGTACTGGGCGCCCTGGATGACACCCCACAGTGCCTGCTGCGGACGGTGTGCACGCTCCACCGACAGCCGATTGTGTTCGGCCAGACAGCGGATCGCCCACAGCCGGGTGCGTTCCAGCGAGTTCTCCTGGTATCCACGGGTGTTCATCAGGGTGGTGAGCTCGTCGAACGCGAAGATGATGTCGGCGCCGAGCTGATGCTGGATCTGCATCGACACCTCGGGGGTGAACCGGTGGAACGATCCGTCCAGATGCGACTTGAACGTCACCCCGTCGTCGTCGACGCGGGAGAGCCGTTCCTTGCCCTCGGCGATGATGTCGTCGTCCTGCTGACCGGTGACATCCATCGAGATGACCTTCTTGAACCCGACGCCGAGCGACATCACCTGGAATCCGCCGCTGTCGGTGTAGGTGGGTCCCGACCAGTTCATGAACGCGCCGAGACCGCCGGCCGCGTCGATGATCTCCGGGCCCGGCTGCAGGTAGAGGTGATAGGCGTTGGCGAGCACCGCCTGGGCGCCGAGCGCGGCCACCGATTCCGGCAGCACCGTCTTGACCGTCGCCTTGGTGCCGACCGGGACGAATGCCGGTGTCGCGATCTCGCCGTGCGGGGTGGAGATCACCCCGGTGCGGCCGAGGGTGCCGGGCAGCCGGGTGCCGACGCGGAAGCCGTGCGTGTCGGTGGAGGTGCCGGCCGGACTGTCGATCGGGGTGTCGTGCGAGCTCACGGGTGCATCTTCCCAGGACGGCCCGGCTCACCCAAACCGGACGGCCTCGCGACGGCAGGCCGCCGGCCGGGAGCCGATCGGTGTTTTCGATACGGTGAAGACCATGTCGCACCGCATCACCCGCTGGACCCTCGCCGCGGTGGCCGGGGCCGCCGCGCTCACCCTCGCCGCCTGTGGCAGCGAGCAGGAATCGTCCTCCGCCGAGTCCGCCCCGTCCGCATCTGCGCCGGTCGGCGCGGGTCCGTCGGGCTCGGCCCCGGTGGTCGCCGGTCCCCGCCCGGCCAGCCCCACCCGCTCGGTCTCCGACACCGTCGCCGCCTCCCGTGAGGTCTGCGGCACCACCCCCGGCCCCGACGGCGCGCTGCGCGTGATCATCCTCGAGGGCTCCACCAGCTGCACCGACGCGAAGGCGCTCGCCGAGGCGTACGGACCGAAGATCGCCACCGGCGCCCCGCAGACCGTCGACGGATGGGACTGCGAGCCGTCGTCGCAGGCCGGTTTCCTCTCGACCTGCACCAAGGACGGCGCAACGGTCGGATTCGCACCCTGAGCTGCCGGTCGCCCGGCAACGCACACCGGCGGTACTTGACCCTCACGCCGCGTGAGCCCCGAAGGTGGTGAGTCGTGAGCGAAGGAGATCCCCGCGACGACGGGCGGTGCGAACTGACCGTCGGCGCCACCGCCGGGCTCGTCGGTGTCAGCGTGCGCACTCTGCACCACTACGACGCCATCGGGCTGGTGGTCCCGTCCGGGCGTACCCCGGCGGGCTACCGCGTCTACCACGACGCCGACGTCGAACGGCTCCACCAGGTACTCATGTACCGGGAGTTGGGATTTCCGCTCGAGCGGATAGCGACCCTGCTCGACGATCCGACCGCCGATGCACTCGAGCATCTGGCCGTCCAGCGCGACCTGCTGAACGAACGGATCGCACGCTTGCACCGGACGGTCGCAGCCGTGGAGGCGATGATGAACGCGAAGAAGACCGGAATGTATCTGTCGGCGGCCGAGCAGGCGGAGATCTTCGGCGACGACTGGCTCGGCGAGCAGTATGCCGAGGAGGCCGAACAGCGCTGGGGTGACACCGATGCGTGGGCGCAGAGCCGCGAACGCAGCGCGTCGTTCACCACACAGGACTGGCAACAGGTCAAGGCCGAGACCGACGAGTTCGAGGCCCGCCTCGCCGACGCGATGACCCGCGGGGTGCGGCCGGGCTCGACCGAGGGCAATGCCCTGGCCGAGGAGCATCGCGCCCAGATCGCACGCTTCTACGACTGCGATCACGCGATGCAGGTGTGCCTGGCCGACATGTACGTCGCCGACCCGCGGTTCACCGCGCACTACGACGACATCGCATCCGGCCTCGCCGGATACCTCCGTGCGGTGATCCGCGCGAACGCCGGAGCCGAGTAGGGCGCGACCCGCCTCAGGCGAGTCGGTCGGCGACGCGTTCGAGGGCGGCCACACGGCTGCCCTTGACCAGCACGGCGTCACCGGCGGCGGTGCCGGCGAGTGCGGCGACCGCCTCGTCGACGCCGGCAACATGGGTGGCCGACGGCCCGTAGGCCGGTTCGTCGACGGCGATCACCTCGATGCCCAGGTCACGGGCCTGTTCGGCAACGGCGACGTGGTGGCGGTCGGAGTCGTCGCCGAGTTCGGCCATGCTGCCCAGCACCGCCACCCGACGACCCGCGTTCAGGGTGGCGAGGGAGCGCAGCGCCGCCGACATCGACGTCGGGTTGGCGTTGTAGGCGTCGTTGATCACGATCACCCCGGCCGCGGTGGTGGTCATCTCCATCCGCAGCCCCGACAGCGCGGCACCGAGCAGACCGCCGGCCATCGCCTCCACCGGCACACCCAGGCCACCGGCCGCGGCGGCCGCGGCCAGGGCGTTGGCCACCTGGTGCTCGCCGCGGGCACCGAGGCGCACCGCGGTCGATCCCCACGGGGTGTGCAGCCGGAACGATGCGCGCAGCTGGTCGTCGAGGGTGATGTCGGTGGCCGACACATCCGCCGACGGTGTCAGCCCGTAGCTGAGCACCCGCGCACTGGTCCGCGGCGCCATCCCGATGACCACCTCGTGGTCGGCGTTGAGCACGGCGATGCCGTCGGCGGGCAGGGCCTCGATCAGCTCCCCCTTGGCCTGGGCGACGGCGTCGATGCTGCCGAACAGCTCCAGGTGCACCGCCTCCACCCGGGTGATCACGCCGACGGTGGGATGGGCGATGGAACACAGATGCGCGATGTGGCCGATCCCACGGGCACCCATCTCGGCGACGACGGCCTCGGTGTCGTCGGGGGCGTTGGCCAGGGTCAGCGGCAGGCCGAGCTCGTTGTTGAACGACTTCTCACTCGCCGCGGTCACGAACGTGGTCGCGAGCACTCCGGCGAGGAGATCCTTGGTGGAGGTCTTGCCGACCGATCCGGTCACGCCGACCACCCGCTCGGGCAGCCGACGCCGCACCGCGCGGCCCAGATCGGAGAACGCCTCGGCGGTGTCGGCGCAGGTGATGGCGGTGGCATCGACCCCGGCGACCGGTCCGGTGGCGGTCAGGTAGGCACTCGCGCCGGCCTGGACCGCGGCCGGGATGAAGTCGTGTCCGTCACGGGCGGCGACGATCGGGACGAACAGCCGGCCCTCGGCCACGGCCCGGGAGTCGATACTCGCCCCGGTCACGGTCACGTCGGGTCCGATCAGTTCTCCACCGACCGCGTCGGCCACATCACTCGCCTGGATACGCACGCCACAACCCTAGGCCCCATGCCGAGAACTGCCACGGTCGGTGGCCGTAAGGTGACAGGCATGTCGACTCCCCTGCTGCGTCTGGTTGTTCTCTACGGTGGCGCGTCCGCAGAACACGACGTCTCCCGGGTGACCGCGGCACATGTCATCGCCGCCGCCGATCCGGCCAAGTACTCGGTGGTCCCGATCGGCATCGGCAAGGACGGCACCTGGGTTCGCAACGACAAGGTGATCGCCGCGCTCTCCGACGGCACCCCGCTGCCGTCGGAGCTGGAGATCGCCGGCACCATCGTCGCCCCGCTCGCCGAGCTGCGCGCCCATTCCGAGGCCGCGCTCACCGTCGTGCTGCCGCTGCTGCACGGCCCGCACGGCGAGGACGGCACCATCCAGGGGATGCTCGAACTGTTCGGTCTGCCCTACGTCGGCACCGGGGTGCTCGGCTCGGCGGTGTGCATGGACAAGGCGATGGCCAAGGTCGTCGCCGCACAGGCCGGAATCCCGCAGTGCAGGTGGGTCGAGTTCCGCGACGGTGTGGACGACTCGAAGACCATCACCTTCCGGGCGATCGAAGAACTCGGTCTGCCGGTGTTCGTCAAACCCGCCAACATGGGCTCGTCGGTGGGGATCACCAAGGCCCACGACGCCGCCGAGCTCGATGCCGCGATCAACCTGGCGCTGCGCTACGACGACGTCGTGGTGATCGAGGAGATGGTGACCGGCCGCGAGATCGAGGTGGCCGTGCTCGGCAACACGCTGCCCGAGGCATCGGTGCCGGGCGAGATCGTGCCGGGCAGCGAGTTCTACGACTACGAGGACAAGTACGTCACCGGTGCGGCCGAACTGGTCATCCCGGCACCGCTTCCCGGCGCCGACGCCGCACAGGTGCGGGAGCTCGCCGCGCAGGTGTTCGGCGCGATGCGGTGCACCGGGCTGGCCCGGGTCGACTTCTTCTTCGAGGAGAACGGCCGTGGCTGGCTCCTCAACGAGGTCAACACCATCCCCGGCTTCACCCCCGGATCGATGTACCCCAAGCTGTGGGAGGCCACCGGCGTGCCCTACGCCGACCTCATCGACCGCCTGGTCACTCTGGCACTGGAGTCCCATCAGCGACGCTCGGGTTTCTCCACCGAGCACTGAGACCGATTGTGGTGTCGTAACATCGGGGACGTGACCGACGTGCAGCCGCGCCCGCCTTCGGTGTTGCGCGTGCTGGTGTACTCCGACGACGCGACCACCCGACGTGAGGTGATCGGCGCCCTCGGGCACCGTCCCGACCCGGAACTGCCGGAGCTGAGTTTCGTCGAGATCGCCACCGGTCCGATGGTGTTCTCCCAACTCGACGCCGGCAACATCGACGTCGCGATCCTCGACGGGGAGGCCAGTCCGCAGGGCGGGATGGGGATCGCCAAGCAGATGAGCGACGAGTACGACCCGCGCCCGCCCACCCTGGTGCTGCTCGGCCGCGCCGACGACCGCTGGCTGGCCGACTGGTCGCGGGCCGACGCCACCGCATCCCTGCCGGTCGATCCGATCGGCCTGCCGCAGGCCTTCGTCACGATGCTGCGCACCGCCGAGTTCTGAGCGCGGCCCGATCGCGGGCACCGGCGGGTCACGAGCACTGCCCCACTCCCCGGATCGAGGTCTCTGACCACCGGTTTCGGCTCCTCGGCGGCCGAGAACGCCGAAATCAGCACGGCAAACTCGGTGAATACAGTCGACTTCCCCGACACCGCTTGTAAGGTTGTGGTGTACCTCACACCAGTCCCGGTGGAGTACTCGGAGGGCTCGATCGTATGAACGCTTACGTCCCGATCCTGGTGCTCGGGGCGATCGCTGTGGCGTTTGCGGTGTTCTCGGTGTTCATCGCATCGGCGGTCGGCCCGCGCCGAGACAACCGTGCCAAACTCGAAGCCTACGAATGCGGCATCGAGCCACTCGGCAAAGGCGCCTTTGCCACCCCATCCGGTTCCAGACCGTCGGTGGTGCAACGCATTCCGGTCAAGTACTACCTCACCGCCATGCTCTTCATCATCTTCGACATCGAGATCGTGTTCCTGTACCCGTGGGCCGTCGCCTTCGACGCCCTCGGCTGGTTCGGCCTGGCCGCGATGGCCCTGTTCATCGTCAACGTCTCCGTTGCCTACGCCTACGAATGGCGCCGCGGAGGACTCGCTTGGGATTGACCGTTCCGGCCGGTGCCCGACGCCCCTGAACCGGGGCCGACAGCACGGCCGGCGACACGAGGAGGTGCCCGATGGGTCTCGAGGAGAGACTGCCCAGCGGATTCCTGCTGAGTACCGTCGAGGAACTCGCCGGATTCATGCGCAAGGGCTCGTTGTGGCCGGCCACCTTCGGGCTCGCGTGCTGTGCGATCGAGATGATGGCCACCACGTCGGGCCGCTACGACCTCGCCCGCTTCGGCATGGAGGCCTTCCGCGCATCCCCCCGGCAGGCCGACCTGATGATCGTCGCCGGCCGGGTGAGCCAGAAGATGGCGCCGGTGCTGCGGCAGATCTACGACCAGATGACCGAACCCAAATGGGTTCTCGCGATGGGGGTGTGCGCGTCGTCGGGCGGCATGTTCAACAACTACGCGATCGTCCAGGGTGTCGACCACGTGGTCCCCGTCGACATCTATCTGCCCGGCTGCCCGCCGCGCCCCGAGATGCTGCTCAACGCGATCCTCGCGCTACACGACAAGATCGCACAGACCCCGCTCGGGGTGAACCGCGAGGAGGCGATCTGGGCCGCCGAACAGGCTGCGCTGCAGTCGGCTCCGACCATCGAGCTCAAGGGGTTGCTGCGATGACCGAACACAACCGGCAGGCCGGTGACGAGGTGATCGGCGTACGCCGCGGCCTGTTCGGGGTGCACGGCAGCGGCGACACCTCCGGCTACGGCGGCCTGGTGGAGCCGGTCACCCTGCCCGCCGCGGCACGCCCGTACGGCGGGTACTTCGACGCCGTCGCCGACGACCTGGCCACCGCACTCGCCGACGCCGGCGGTCCGGCCTACGACGCCGCGATCGAGAAGGTGGAGATCCACGCCGGCGAGATGACGCTGTACGTGGTGGCCGAACATCTGCCCGCGGTGGCACTGACCCTGCGTAACCATCCGGCGCTGCGTTTCGAGTTGTGCTTGGGCGTCAACGGGGTTCACTATCCCGACGACGCCGGCCGCGAGCTGCACGCGGTGTATCCGCTGGCCTCCATCACCCACAACCGCCGGCTGCGGCTGGAGGTGGCCGCATCCGACGCCGATCCGCACATCCCCAGCCTGTGCGATGTCTACCCCACCAACGACTGGCACGAGCGGGAGACCTACGACTTCTTCGGGATCGTCTTCGACGGGCACCGCGCCCTGACCCGGATCGAGATGCCCGACGACTGGGTCGGACATCCGCAGCGCAAGGACTACCCGCTGGGTGGTGTCCCGGTGGAGTACAAGGGAACCCGCATCGCGCCCCCTGACCGGCGGAGGTCGTACTCATGACGAAGGTGGAGCACCGTCATCCCGAGCACACCTACACCGTGTCGGGACAGGACTGGGACGAGATCGTCTCCGAGGTCGCCGCGCGGGCCGCCGAACACCACGGCGAGGAGCGCATCGTGGTGAACATGGGCCCCCAGCATCCCTCCACCCACGGGGTGCTGCGCCTGATCCTGGAGATCGAGGGTGAGACGGTCACCGAGGCCCGCTGCGGAATCGGCTACCTGCACACCGGGATCGAGAAGAACCTGGAGTACCGCAACTGGATTCAGGGGGTCACCTTCGTGACCCGGATGGACTATCTGTCACCGTTCTTCAACGAGACCGCCTACTGCCTCGCGGTGGAGAAGCTGCTCGGTATCACCGATGCGATCCCCGAGCGTGCGTCGGTGATCCGGGTGATGCTGATGGAGCTCAACCGGATCGCCAGCCACCTCGTCGCCCTGGCCACCGGCGGGATGGAACTCGGTGCGGTCACCGCGATGTTCAGCGGATTCGGCATCCGGGAACGAATCCTGGACCTGTTCGAGCTCGTCACCGGCCTGCGGATGAACCACGCCTACATCCGGCCCGGCGGTGTGGCCGCCGACCTGCCCGACGGCGCCACCGACGCGATCGCGGCCACCCTCGCCGACCTACCCGGCGAACTCGACAAGCTCGGGGATCTGCTGACCGACAACTACATCTGGAAGTCACGTACCTGCGACGTCGGATATCTCGACCTCGCCGGATGCATGGCCCTGGGCATCACCGGACCGGTGCTGCGGTCCACCGGCCTGCCCCACGACGTCCGCAGGTCCGAACCCTACTGCGGCTACCAGGACTACGAGTTCGACGTGATCACCGACACCACCTGTGACTCCTACGCCCGGTACGTGATCCGGGTACGGGAGATGTACGAGTCGGTGCGGATCGTCGAGCAGTGTCTGGCCCGGCTGCGGCCCGGCCCGGTGATGGTCGCCGAGGCCGACATCGCCTGGCCCGCCGACCTCACCGTCGGACCCGACGGTCTGGGCAACTCGCCCGCACACATCGCCGAGATCATGGGCGAGTCGATGGAATCGCTGATCCACCACTTCAAACTGGTCACCGAGGGGATGCGGGTCCCGCCCGGCCAGTGCTACGTGGCGGTCGAATCGCCCCGCGGCGAACTGGGCGTACACATGGTCTCCGACGGCGGAACCCGGCCCTACCGAGTACATTTTCGCGATCCGTCGTTCACCAACCTGCAGGCCGTCGCCGCGATGTGCGAGGGCGGCATGGTGGCCGACGTGATCACCGCGGTGGCCAGTATCGACCCCGTGATGGGAGGGGTGGACCGATGAGTGAACCCGTCTTCGTCGAGCTCGGGGTGGGCCCGCCCGACCCCGTCGCCGAACCCCCGGCCACAGGCGGCCCCGGCGCCCATCCACCGATTACGTTCTCCGGACCCGATTCCTACCCCGACGACGTCCTCGCGCGGTTGCGTGCACAGGCCGGTCCGGTGATCGCCCGCTATCCGCAGTCCCGCTCGGCACTGCTGCCGCTGCTGCACCTGGTGCAATCGGAGGACGGACTCATCTCCCGCGCCGGAATCGGCTTCTGCGCCGAGGTTCTCGGACTCAGCGACGCACAGGTCGCCGCCGTCGCCACCTTCTACTCGATGTTCCGGCGCACGCCCACCGGCGAGTACCTGATCGGGGTGTGCACCAACACGCTGTGCGGGATCGTCGGCGGCGAGGAGATCCTGCGCCGGCTGTGTGATCACCTGGGCGTGGAACCCGGTGGCACCACGTCGGATTCGCGGATCACCGTGGAGGAGATCGAGTGCAACGCGGCCTGCGATCGCGCGCCGGTGGTGATGATCAACTGGGAGTTCTTCGACACCCAGACCCCCGAGTCGATCGTCGAGATCGCCGAGGATCTGCGTGCCGGGCTGGTCCGGGCGCCGTCACGCGGGTCGTCGACGCTGTGCGGATTCCGCGACACCGAACGGATCCTGGCCGGGGTGGACGTGGGGGCACGCCCGGCCTCAGATCCCTCTGCACCGGATTCGTCCGAGGCCACCGCCGAACCCGAACCCGAACCCGCCGAGGTTCCGGTGCTCACCCGGCACTGGGGTGAGCCACAGTCGTGGACGCTACCCAACTATCTGCGGCACAACGGCTATCGCGGCCTGCGCACCGCACTCGGGATGGCACCCGACGAGGTGATCGAACTGGTCAAGGCCTCCGGGCTACGCGGGCGCGGAGGCGCAGGCTTCCCGGTGGGCATGAAGTGGTCGTTCATCCCCCAGTCCGACGACCCGCACGCGCCGCCGCACTACCTCGTGGTCAACGCCGACGAATCCGAGCCGGGCACCTGCAAGGACATGCCGCTGATGCTGGCCGACCCGCACTCGCTGGTGGAGGGCGCGATCATCGCCGCCTATGCCATCCGGGCCCGGCATGCGTTCATCTATCTGCGCGGCGAGGTGGTCGGTGTGCTGCAACGGCTTCGCGCCGCCGTCGACGAGGCCTATGCCGCAGGCTATCTGGGCGAGAACATCCTCGGTTCCGGGGTCGACGTGGAACTGCTGGTGCACGCCGGGGCCGGTGCCTACATCTGCGGTGAGGAGACGGCACTGCTCGACTCGCTGGAGGGTCGTCGCGGGCAGCCCCGACTACGACCGCCGTTCCCCGCGGTCGCCGGACTGTATGCCAGTCCGACGGTGGTCAACAACGTCGAGTCCATCGCGAGTGTGCCGGCGATCCTGCGCAACGGGATCGACTGGTTCCGGGCGATGGGCACCGAGAAGTCGCCGGGCTTCACGCTGTACTCGCTGTCGGGACATGTGCGCAACCCCGGCCAGTACGAGGCCCCGTTGGGGATCACGTTGCGGGAGTTGCTCACCCGGGCCGGCGGGGTTCGACCGGGGCACACCCTGAAGTTCTGGACCCCGGGCGGCTCGTCCACCCCGATGTTCACCGCCGGGCACCTCGACGTCCCGCTCGACTACGAGGGGGTGGGTGCGGCCGGTTCGATGCTGGGCACCAAGGCATTACAGATCTTCGACGAGACCACCTGCGTGGTGCGGGCAGTACTGCGGTGGACGAGGTTCTACGCCCACGAATCGTGCGGCAAGTGCACGCCCTGCCGCGAGGGCACCTACTGGCTGGTCCAGCAACTACGCCGGATCGAGTCCGGGCAGCTCACCGAACCGGAGATCGTCGCGGCCCTCGACGTCCTCGCCGACGTGACCGACGGGGTCGTCGGGAAGTCGTTCTGCGCACTCGGTGACGGCGCAGGCAGCCCCATCACGTCCTCGCTCGCCCACTTCCGCGACGAGTATCTCGCCCACGCGCGCACCGGCCACGGCCCCGGTGGCTGTCCGTTGGATCCAGCCGCGGCCACGGTGTTCGCCGATCACGGAGGTGTCCGATGACCGCGTTGTCCGACCGCCCCACCGGCACCGAACAGGCGAATCCGGTGTCGGCGACCATCGACGGCATCGAGATCCACGTCCGCCCCGGCACCCTGGTGATCCGGGCGGCCGAGCAGGTGGGCATCACCATCCCCCGCTTCTGCGATCATCCGCTGCTCGCACCGGTCGGTGCGTGCCGGCAGTGCCTCGTCGACGTCGAGGGTCAGCGCAAACCACTCGCCTCGTGCACCACCACGGTCACCGAGGGCATGGTGGTGCACACCCAGTTCACCTCCGGCGCCGCGGCCAAGGCGCAGGGCGGGGTGATGGAGCTGCTGCTGATCAACCATCCCCTCGACTGCCCGATCTGCGACAAGGGCGGCGAGTGCCCGCTGCAGAACCAGGCGATGACCGCCGGTCGCGCCACCTCACGGTTCACCGGGACCAAACGCACCTACGTCAAGCCGGTGCCGCTGTCCACGGCGATCCTGCTCGATCGTGAACGATGTGTGCTGTGCGCCCGCTGTACCCGCTTCGCCGATCAGGTGGCCGGTGACCCGCTGATCGATCTCGCCGATCGCGGTGCGCTGCAACAGGTCAGCACCGCCGACGGGACACCGTTCGACTCCTACTTCTCCGGCAACACCGTGCAGATCTGTCCGGTGGGGGCGCTCACCGGCACCGACTACCGCTTCCGGGCCCGGCCGTTCGATCTGATCTCCACCCCGAGCGCGTGTGAGCACTGCGCGAGCGGCTGCGCCCAGCGGGTCGACCACCGGCGCGGAACGGTGTTGCGCCGCCTGGCCGCCGACGACCCCGAGGTCAACCAGGAATGGAACTGCGACAAGGGCCGCTGGGCGTTCGCCTATGCCACCGCCGCGGACCGGCTGACCACCCCGCTGGTCCGTGACGCCCACGGCGAACTCCGCGAGGTGTCGTGGGCCCATGCACTGCGCGCGGCCGCCGACGGTCTCGCCACCCGCCGCACCGGGGTGCTGACCGGTGGCCGGGTCACCGTCGAGGACGCCTACGGATACTCGCGGTATGCGCGAACCGTGTTGCAGACCAACGACATCGACTTCCGAGCCCGCGCCCACAGTGCGGAGGAGAGCGCCTTTCTCGCCGACCGGATCGCCTCCCGCACCGACGATCTCACCTACGCCCAGCTGGTCGCCGCGCCGACGGTCCTGCTGGTCGGATTCGAACCCGAGGAGGAGTCCCCCATCGTCTTCCTGCGGTTGCGGCGGGCGGTACGGGAGTCCCGCACCCGGGTGGTCACCATCGCCCCGTGGCGCAGTCCCGGGAACGCGAAGCTGTCGGCGACGCTGCTGCCGACCGCCCCCGGCGGCGAGGCAGCACTCCTCGAGAATCCCGACACCGCAGCGCTACTGGATGATCCGGCCTCGGTGATCGTCGTCGGTGAGCGTCTGGCCACCAGTCCCGGAGGACTGTCGGCGGCGGTGTCGCTCTCGGCGCGCACCGGCGCCCGACTGGTCTGGATTCCCCGGCGGGCCGGGGAACGCGGCGCCCTCGAAGTGGGTGCGACGCCCGGCCTGCTGCCCGGAGGGCGCCCCGTCTCCGACGACACCGCCCGCACCGAGATGGCGGTGGCCTGGGGGGTGCGGTCCCTACCGACCCGCCCCGGCCGCGACACCTCGGACATCCTGGCCGCGGCCGCCGCCGGCGACCTCGACGCGCTGCTCGTCGGCGGGGTCGACCCCGCCGATCTCGCGAATCCCGATCTCGCTGTGCGAGCGCTCGACACGGCCTTCGTGGTGAGCCTGGAGATCCGACGTTCGGCGGTCACCGATCGTGCCGACGTGGTGCTCCCGGTGGCCACCGTCGCCGAGAAGTCCGGCACCTTCCTCGACTGGGAGGGACGGGCCCGCAGTTTCCCGGCCGCGCTGGGTGAGACCGGCCGGATCTCCGACCACCGGGTCCTCGACGCGCTGGCCGCCCACACCGGTGTCGACCTGGAATGCGATGACGCCGAGGACATCCTGACCCAACTCGGCACCATCGGGCCGTGGAGCGGACCCCGGGAGCTCCGCTCGTCCACCCCGGCATCCGGCCCACCCGATGTCGGTGACGGACAGGCGGTCCTGGCGTGCTGGGCCCACCTGCTCGATCACGGCCGGATGCAGGACGGTGCACCGCATCTCGCCGGCACCGCCCATCCCGCCCGCGCACGGCTGTCGGCGACGACCGCTGCACGCGTGGGCGTGGGCGACGGGGACCGCCTCGAGATCCACACGGCCACCGGATCGCTGGTCCTTCCGCTGGCGGTCACCGAGATGGTCGACGACGTGGTGTGGGTGCCCACCAACTCCGCCGGCGCCCCACTGCCCGCGCTGTTGGGGGCCGGAGCCGGGGACGTCGT
Source organism: Gordonia desulfuricans NBRC 100010 (assembly GCF_001485495.1). Taxonomy (GTDB): domain Bacteria; phylum Actinomycetota; class Actinomycetes; order Mycobacteriales; family Mycobacteriaceae; genus Gordonia; species Gordonia desulfuricans. The sequence continues at coordinate 21,445 of NZ_BCNF01000065.1, forward strand.
CGGACTCCGACCGGGAGGTGACCGATGACCACCTCGTTCTCCGCTGCCACCGAGTACCCGACACTCACCGACTTCGGGCACGATCCGTGGTGGCTGGTGATCGTCAAGGCGGTGGCGGTGTTCGCCTTCCTCATCGTCAACCCGCTGGTCGCGATCCTCGCCGAACGAAAGATCATGGCGCGCATGCAGAACCGGATCGGACCCAATCGGGTGGGTCCACGCGGACTGTTGCAGAGCCTGGCCGACGGCGTGAAACTGGCCCTCAAGGAGGGGATCACCCCGAGCGGCGTCGACAAGGTGATCTACCTGCTCGCCCCGATCATCGCGGTGGTGCCGGCGGTCATCGCGTTCGCGGTGATCCCGTTCGGCCCGATGGTGTCGGTGTTCGGTCACCACACGCCGCTGCAACTCACCGATCTGCCGGTGGCCGTGCTGTTCATCCTCGCGATGGCCTCGGTCGGGGTGTACGGGATCGTCCTGGCCGGATGGTCGTCGGCGTCGACCTATCCGCTGCTCGGCGGGCTGCGGTCCACCGCGCAGGTGATCTCCTATGAGATCGCGATGGGGCTGACCTTTGCCGCGGTCTTCCTCGACGCCACCACCATGTCGACGTCGGGAATCGTGGCCGGCCAGCACAATTACTGGTACGCCCTGGTCCTGCTGCCGTCGTTCGTGATCTATGCGGTGTCGATGGTCGGTGAGACCAACCGCGCCCCGTTCGATCTGCCCGAGGCCGAGGGCGAACTCGTCGGCGGCTTCCACACCGAGTACTCGTCACTCAAGTTCGCCATGTTCATGCTCGCCGAATACATCAACATGGTCACCGTGTCGGCGCTGGCCACCACCCTGTTCCTGGGCGGCTGGCAGGCCCCGTGGCCGCTGTCGCTGATCGACGGCGCCAACTCCGGATGGTGGCCGATCCTGTGGTTCACCATCAAGGTCTGGGTGTTCCTGTTCGTGTTCATCTGGCTGCGCACCAGCCTGCCGCGACTGCGCTACGACCAGTTCATGAATCTGGGCTGGAAGGTACTGATCCCGGTGTCGCTCATGTGGGTGATGGTGGTGGCGCTGATCCGGGTGTGCATCCCCGGAGCCGACAACACGGTGCCGCGGGCGCTGGTGTCGGCGGCCGCCGGACTCGTCGTCACCGTCGGCCTGCTGCTGATCATCCGTCGGGTGATGCGCCCCCGCCGTCCCGCAGCTCCCCCGGCTGCAACCGCCGGTGCGACAACCGCATCCGGTCCGCCTGCCTTCGATGCCTTCGCCGGTGGCTTCCCGGTACCCCCGCTCCCCGGCCAGTCCCTACCCGGCCACACACCGGGTCCCACGCCGACCGCAAAGGAGACCTCCGATGCCTGACACCTCGCGTACAGAATCGGCCGGCGCCGCACCGCCCCCCACCGACGCACCCCGGCCGGGGACCACCCGCACCGATGCACCCCGGCAGGATCCGTTCGGCCCGGTCGGCGGTCTGCGCCGCACCTTCGAGGCGATGTTCGGCCCCACCGTCACCGAACAGTATCCGGAACAGAAACGGCCCCCGGCACCGCGCTATCACGGTCGGCACCAGCTCAATCGGCATCCCGACGGGCTGGAGAAATGTGTCGGGTGCGAACTGTGTGCGTGGGCGTGCCCCGCCGACGCGATCTTCGTCGAGGGCGCCGACAACACCGACGCCCAACGCTTCTCGCCCGGGGAACGCTACGGCCGGGTGTACCAGATCAACTACCTGCGGTGTATCGGCTGCGGGTTGTGCATCGAGGCGTGCCCCACCCGGGCGCTGACCATGACCGGCGACTACGAACTCACCGACGACAACCGCGCCGACCTGATCTACGAGAAGAACCAGCTGCTCGCACCGCTCCCGCCGGACACCGAACCGACGCCCCATGATGTGACCGCGCAGGTCGCCGCCGGCACCGCCCCCACCGAATCCGACTACTACCGTGGCCGGGTCGGCGCGGACGGCATGGTGCACGACACCACCGGGACGGTCTCGGCATGACCGGGGAGGGCGTCCTGTTCTGGATCGTCGCGGTGATCGCCGTGGCCGGCGCCCTCGGTGTGGTGTTCGCGGCCAAGGCGGTGTACTCGGCGATGTTCCTGGCCACGACGATGATCGTGCTCGCCGTCGCCTATGTGGCCCAGGGCGCGCTGTTCCTGGGTGTGGTGCAGGTGGTGGTCTACACCGGTGCGGTGATGATGCTGTTCCTGTTCGTGCTCATGCTGATCGGCGTCGACTCGTCGGATTCGCTGGTGGAAACCCTTCGGGGCCAGCGTATCGCCGCAGTGATCATCGGGATCGGCTTCGGCGCCCTGCTGTGCGGCGGGATCGGTACCGCCGCGGTTGCCGCGACCACCTCCCCCACCACCGGGGTACCGACGGCCACCCAGGGCAACATCGAGGCGATCGCCGAACTCATCTTCGTCCGGTACCTGTGGGCATTCGAGCTGACCGGGGCGCTGCTGATCACCGCCACCCTCGGCGCGATGGTCCTCACCCATCGGGAACGCTTCGGCCCCAAACGGTCTCAACGGGAACTGTCGATCGAGCGGGTGCGCCGCGGAACCGGCATCACCCCGCTGCCGAGCCCGGGTGTGTTCGCCCGGCACAACGCCGTCGACGTGCCGGCGCTGCTGCCCGACGGCCATCCCACCGATCTGTCGGTGTCGGCGATCCTGCGTTCGCGAGAACCCGATGCCCCCTCGGCTCCCGCCCCGGCCGATCCCCTACCGGCGCCGCGGACGGAGGACCGGCGATGAACCCCGACAACTATCTGTATCTCGCGGCGGTGCTGTTCGCGATCGGCGCCGCCGGAGTCCTGCTGCGGCGCAGCGCGATCGTGGTGTTCATGTGTATCGAGCTGATGCTCAACGCGGCGAACCTCTCGTTCGTGTCGTTCGCCCGCAAGCAGAGTTCTGGTGGCATACCGAATCTCGACGGTCAGGTGATCGCCTTCTTCACCATGGTGGTCGCCGCGGCCGAGGTGGTGGTGGGTCTGGCCATCATCATGATGATCTTCCGGTCCCGGCGGAGTGCTTCCGTCGACGACGCGGCGCTGCTGAGGCGATAGCGGAAGGGGCGGCATGAGTACCGAAACGTCCGGGAACATCCTGTGGTTGGTGCCGCTGCTGCCGCTTGCCGGGGCGCTGGTGCTGCTGGTGTCCGGGCGCCGCACCGACCGCTGGGGCCATCTGCTCGCCTGCGTCCTGGCGGTCGCGTCGTTCGTGGTGGGACTGGCCCTGTTCATCGGGATGCTCGGGCGCCCCACCGCCGACCGTGCCGTCCACACGGTGGCCTACACCTGGCTCGACGTCGCCCCGGCCGGCGGGTCGAGTGGGCTGTCGGTGGACATGGGGCTCTACCTCGATCAGCTGTCGATGTGTTTCGTCCTGCTGATCACCGGCGTCGGCAGCCTGATCCACATCTACTCGGTCGGCTACATGGCCCATGATCCCGACCGCCGCCGATTCTTCGCCTACCTCAACCTGTTCCTGGGCGCCATGCTGGTGCTGGTCCTCGCCGACACCTACCTCGGGCTCTATCTCGGCTGGGAGGGTGTGGGTCTCGCCTCCTATCTGCTGATCGGGTTCTGGCAGCAACGGCCCGCGGCGGCGACCGCCGCCAAGAAGGCGTTCGTGGTCAACCGCGTCGGCGACACCGGCCTGGCGGTCGCCCTGATGGTCATGTTCGCCACCTACGGGTCGGTCTCGTTCCAGACGGTGTTCGCCGGTGCCGAATCCACCGGCCGCGCAACGCTCACCGCGATCGGACTGTTGCTGCTGCTGGCGGCGTGCGGAAAGTCCGCCCAGGTGCCGCTGCAGTCGTGGCTCGGGGATGCGATGGAGGGCCCCACCCCGGTGTCGGCGCTGATCCACGCCGCCACCATGGTGACCGCCGGGGTGTATCTCATCGCCCGCTCCAATCCGATCTTCGATCTCGCCCCCGACGCCCGGCTGGCGGTGTGCGTGGTGGGTGCGGTCACCCTGCTGTTCGGTGCCGTGATCGGTTGCGCCAAGGACGACATCAAGAAGGCGCTCGCCGCGTCGACGATGAGTCAGATCGGCTACATGGTGCTGGCCGCCGGGCTCGGTCCGGCCGGGTACGCCTTCGCAATCATGCATCTGCTCACCCACGGATTCTTCAAGGCCGGGCTGTTCCTCGGTGCCGGGTCGGTGATGCATGCGATGGACGACGAGACCGACATGCGGCGCCTCGGCGGATTGCGGTCGGTCATGCCGATCACCTTCGTCACCTTCGGGATCGGCTATCTGGCCCTGATCGGGGTGCCGCCGTTCGCCGGGTTCTTCTCCAAGGATCTGATCATCGAGGCGGCATTCGGTTCCGGCGGGGCACGCGGTGTGATCTTCGGTTGTGCCGCACTTCTCGGCGCCGGGATCACCGCGTTCTACATGACCCGGATGATGCTGATGACGTTCTTCGGGGAGCGCCGCTGGGCACCGGATGCGCACCCGCACGAGTCGTCGCCGGTGATGACCGGCCCGATGATCCTGATCGCCGTCGGCTCGGCGATATCGGGAGCGTTGCTGGTGGCCGGGGACTCGCTGGTGAACTGGCTGACACCGGTTGTCGGCGAGCACCATTCGGAGTTGCCGATGCCGACCTGGGTGCTCACCGTGATCATCCTGGCGGTGGTGGCGGTGGGCTTCGCCGCCGGATATGCGGTGTACGCGCGCCGCCCGATCCCGGTGACCGCCCCCGAGGAGGTGAACGCACTGACCCGCGCGGCCCGCCGCGACCTGTACGGGGATGCGTTCAACGAGAAGGTCCTGATGGTGCCCGGGCAGGCCCTCACCCGGTCTCTGGTGGGCGTGGAGGCCGGTGCCGTCGACGGCGCCGGTCAGGGGGTGGGTGCGCTGGTCACCGCGTCGTCGAATCGAATCCGGGTCTGGCAGAGCGGATATGTGCGCTCGTATGCGTTGTCGATGCTCGCCGGGGCCACCGTGGTGGTGGCCGCGCTGATGCTGGTGAGGGGGTTGTAGGCGATGAGCTGGTTGACCATCCTGTGGCTGGTGCCGGCCGTGACCGCGGTGGGGGTGCTCGCCGTGCCCGCCTCCCGGGCCGACGTGGCGAAGTGGATCGGGCTCGGCGGATCGCTGGTGACCCTCGCCCTCTCGATCGGCCTGGCCGTCGGATTCGATCCGAATGGCGCTCGCTACCAGTTCATCTCCGATGTGGAGTGGATTCCGTCGTTCGGTGCGCGCTACCAGCTGGGTCTCGACGGTATCGGCCTGGTCCTCGTGCTGCTCACCACCGTTCTGCTGCCGCTGCTGATCCTGGCCGGGTGGCCGGATGCCGACCACACGGGCTCGCTGGATCATGCGGGCGGGCGCCGCCAGAAGGGCCCGCATGTCTACATCGCGTTGATGCTGTCGGTGGAGGCGATGGTGGTGATGAGCTTCGTCGCCACCGACGTCCTGCTGTTCTATCTCGTGTTCGAGGCCATGCTCATCCCGATGTACTTCCTGATCGGCGGGTTCGGGAGCGGCCCGGCGCGCTCGGCGGCCGCGGTGAAGTTCCTGCTGTACAACCTGTTCGGCGGTCTGCTGATGCTCGCGGCGGTGATCGGACTCTACGTGGTGACCGCGAATGCGTCGATCGGCGAGGACGGGCACGGGACCTTCGGGTTGCCGGCCATCGCCGACGCCGTCGCCGACGGTCGGCTGCACTCCGATTCCGGTGTGATGATGCTGCTGTTCGGCGGGTTCATGATCGCCTTCGCGATCAAGGCGCCGTTGTGGCCGTTCCATTCGTGGCTGCCCGACTCCGCGGTGGCCGCCACCCCGGCGTCGGCGGTGCTGATGATGGCGGTGGTCGACAAGGTGGGCACCTTCGCGATGCTGCGGTTCTGTCTGTTGCTGTTCCCCGAGGCATCCAAGACCTTTGCGCCGCTGATCATCACCCTCGCGGTGATCGGCATCGTCTACGGCGCGATCCTCACCATCGGGCAGACCGATGTGATGCGGCTGATCGCCTACACCTCGATCTCGCACTTCGGGTTCATCATCGTCGGGATCTTCGCGCTCACCCCGCAGAGCCAGGGCGGGGCCACGCTCTACATGGTCAATCACGGAATCTCCACCGCCGCACTGTTCCTGATCGCGGGGTTCCTGGTGTCGCGGCGCGGCAGCCGGATAATCGCCGACTACGGCGGAGTGCAGAAGGTGGCACCGGTCCTCGCCGGCACCTTCCTGGTGGCCGGACTGGCGACGCTGTCCCTGCCCGGCCTGGCCCCGTTCGTCAGTGAGTTCCTGGTGCTGGTGGGTACGTTCACGCGGTATCCGATGGCGGCGGTGGCGGCGACGAGCGCGCTGGTGCTGTCGGCGATCTACATCCTGTGGCTGTATCAGCGGATGATGGGTGGGCCGGTCCGGCCGGTCGAGGGACCGGGCGCGGCGCGGGCGGCCATGCCGGATCTGCGGCTGCGTGAGCGGGTGGTGGTGGCACCGCTCCTCGTCCTCCTGCTGGTCCTCGGCTTCTATCCGCAGCCGCTGCTCGACCTGATCGATCCCGTCGTCGATCACACGATCTCGACGGTGCAGCCCGAGTCCGGAGGTGCGCGATGACCCCCGATCCCACGACCGTCACCACACTGGCGGCGATCACCCCGCCCGATGTCGAATACTCGCTGCTCTCACCGATGTTGATCGTCTTCGGGGTCGCGGTGGCGGGTGTGCTGGTGGAGGCCTTCGCATCGCGTTCGGGACGTCGGCGGATTCAGCCGGTGCTGTCGCTGGTCGGCCTGGTGGCCGCGCTGGCCGCGGTGATCTGGGTGGCGGTGATCCTGACCCGCGACGGCGGTCAGGGCCGTACCGCGATGTCCGGGGCGGTGGTGCTCGATCGTCCCGCGATGTTCCTGCAGGGTCTGCTGCTGGTGATCTCGGTACTCGCGGTGGCGTTCATGGCCGAACACGGCCTCGAACGGGTGGTGACCCCGTCGAAGCGGTTCAGCAACGGCCCCGGTGCGGCTGCGCAGGCCTCGCTCGAGGGCGCCGACGCCGACCTGTTCACCCCGTCGGGGGCCAGTGTGCCCAACTCCGACAACGAGTTCGAAGCGACCCGCGCCGGCGGGGTGACCACCGAGGTGTTCCCCCTGACCCTGCTCGCCGTCGGCGGCATGATGCTGTTCGTCGCCTGCGGTGACCTGCTGACCATGTTCATCGCCCTCGAGGTGTTCTCGCTGCCGCTGTACCTGCTGTGTGCACTGGCCCGCCGACGCCGCCTGCTCTCCCAGGAGGCGTCGCTGAAATACTTTCTGCTGGGCGCCTTCTCGTCGGCATTCTTCCTGTTCGGTGCGGCCTTCGCCTACGGGTCGACGGGGTCGCTGAACCTCACCGAGATCGGTGCCGCACTGGCGGTCGGGGGCAACGACGTCACCCGCCTGGCCGTGATCGGCCTGGCCATGCTGGCGGTGGGATTGCTGTTCAAGGTGGGCGCCATGCCGTTCCACGCGTGGGTGCCCGACGTGTATCAGGGTGCGCCGACGCCGGTGACGGCCTTCATGGCCGCGGCTACCAAGGTCGCCGCATTCGGCGCGCTGCTGCGGGTGTTCTGGGTGGCCTTCGGACCGCTCGTCGACGAGTGGCGGCCGGTGCTGTGGGCGGTGGCCATCCTGACCATGATCGTCGGGGCGATCATGGCGGTCACCCAGTCGGATGTGAAACGCCTGCTGGCGTATTCGTCGGTGACCCACACCGGGTTCATCCTGCTGGGGGTGATCGCCTTCGATCCCACCCGCACCGATCAGCCGGGATTGTCGGCGACGTTGTTCTACCTTGCGGCGTACGCCTTCTCGACCTTCGGCGCATTCGCCACCACCGCGGTGGTCCGTGAGCCGGTGGACGCCGGCCGACGGTCAGGAGTGTCGGGACCGCACCTGTCCGGGCGGGAGGCCACCGGACTCGACCAGTGGGCCGGGCTGGGCCGGCGGTATCCGCTTGTCGGCGCGATGTTCTCGATGTATCTGCTCGCCTTCGCCGGAATCCCGCTGACGAGTGGCTTCATCGCCAAGTTCGACGTCTTCGCCGCGGTCGCCGGAAACGGCGGCGCGGTGCTCGTCGTGATCGGCGTGATCGGCAGTGCCATCGCCGCCTACTTCTACATCCGGATCATCGTCGCGATGTTCTTCGACGACGTCCCCCTCGACGCCCCGCACGTGGTGCGGCCGAGCCCGCTGACAACCGTGCCGATCGCGGTGTGCACCGCGGTCACGATCGTCCTCGGGTTCTACCCACAGCCACTGCTGGACCTGGTCGGCAACGCGGCGTCGTTCCTGTGAGAACTGCTGCGGCCCAACCGAACAGGACTATCTGTCAGACGAACAGGGGAACCTGGGTTCCGGGTTCGACGCCGTAGCGGTCGACCACCTTGTTCAGTTCGGTCTGCATGTACCAGGTGTGGAGACCGAAGGCGAACATCAGCAGCCAGCACAGCAGCGGGTTGCACGTCTCGGGAAGCCCCGCCGCACGCTGCGCATCACGAATCCGCTTGCCCGCGTTGTTGTAGCTGATGATCGGCGCGATGATCGTCCAACCCAGGAAGATGATCACCAGCAGCGGCCCTGCCACCGGGATCTCCTTGCGCGGATCGAACTGCGCCATCTCCTTGTGGATCTTGTAGTACCAGACCAGCCCGTAGATGCCGAAGGTGATCAGCGGCAGACCGATCCACACGCCGAGCGGATTGCGATGCTTCATCGACAGCCCGTCGGCCACCGGACGCCCCGCACCGGGGGCGGGCTGCTGCGATGCGAGATGGGCCGGCACACCGTCCGACGGCGGCGGGACATGCGGCGCAGGCACATTCGGTACAGAAGCGCCGGGTGCAGGAGCGCCGGGTGCAGGAGCGCCGGATGCGGGACCGCTGGGCGGCGGTCCCGGCTGGAAGTGCGGCGGCGGACCCGGGCGGAACTGCGGCGGCGGTCCGGGCTGGAAACCCTGGGGCGGCTGACCCTGCGGCCCCTGATGCTGGGGTGCCTGATGCTGGGGTGCCTCATGTTGAGGTGCCTGATACCGGGGCGGTTGCTGCGGGGATGGTTGATGCCGGGGCGGCTCCGCGTGCCGTGGCGCATCCGCCGGAACGCCGGTCTTGGTGTAGACCGCGGTCGGGGCCGCACTCGGCGGTGGCGGGGCCGGGCGCGACACGAACTCCGTCTTGGCCTCCGACGCGGCATCCGGTGGCAATTGCGGCGGGATCGGCGTCGGGGGCGTGACCTTCTGGTTCAGGCGGGTGGCCGCTTCCGATGGACCGGCCGGTCGCTGCTCGTCTTCCGGGTTCTGCGGAGTGCTCACGCGTCGTATCATCCCCCACCAGCGGGGCCGGGACCAGCGATATCGTGCGAACGGTGGACCCCGAATCGGGCGTTCTCCCCTATCCCTTGTCTCGCCGATCCCCGAACGCGATCATCACGCCTTCCACGCGTCGCATGTCACGGCGGAGCCGATCCGCAGGTCACGGCGACGGCTTGTCGATCGGGCCGACGTCCGAGCCTTTTCGCTCAGCGTGAGCCGGAAGTCGCGACGGCTCGCTCGTGGGCGTCCCCGTCGAACTGTGACCAGGACACGCCGCGACGAAGGTCAGTGGGCGGTCGGCGGACAGGTCCCCCTCAACGACGCCGAGCAGATCAAGGCCGACGATGACGGATTGAACGTCCGTGCCCAGATCGAGGAGATCTACTCCGAGCAGGGGTGGGCGAGCATCGAGAAGACCGACCTCCGCAACCGCTTCCGATGGTGGGGTCTCTACACACAGCGCAGACCCGGCATCGACGGCGGCAAGACCGCGACCCTGGACATCGCCGACCTCGAAGACGAGTACTTCATGTTGCGCGTGCGGGTCGACGGCGGCCGTCTGTCCACCGAACAGTTGCGGACCATCGCCGACGTCTCGACCGAGTTCGCGCGCGACACCGCAGACATCAGTGACCGCCAGAACATCCAACTCCACTGGATACGGGTCGAGGACCTACCGGAGATCTGGCGCCGGCTGGAGGGTGTCGGGTTGACGACCGGCGAATCCGCCGGTGACACACCACGAGTCATCCTCGGGTCACCGCTCGCCGGAATCGCCGCCGACGAGGTCCTCGACGGGACACCGGCATCGACCGCACTGCGAGATCTCCTGCTCGCGAATCCCGAGTACTCCAACCTGCCGCGCAAGTTCACGACCGCGGTGTCGGGACTCCACGAGGTCGCACACGAGATCCAGGACGTCGCCTTCATCGGCGTCGACCACCCCGAGCACGGCCCGGGCTTCGACGTCTGGGTGGGTGGTGGACTGTCGACCAACCCGATGCTCGCCGTCCGGCTCGGCGCCTGGGTGCCGAGCGAGGACGTACCAGAGGTGTGGGCCGGGATCGTGTCGGTGTTCCGTGACCACGGATATCGTCGGGTCCGGACCCGTGCCAGACTGAAGTTCCTCGTCGCCGACTGGGGTGCGCAGCGGTTCCGCGACGTACTCGAAACGGAGTACCTCGGCCGCACGCTCGCCGACGGTCCGGGTCCGACCCGAATGGCGCGACCCCGCGACCATGTCGGGGTACAGCCACAGAAGAACGGGCTCAACGCCATCGGGGCCGCACCCACCGCCGGCCGATCGAGCGGTACACAGCTGCGGGCCGTCGCCGATGCCGCCGAGGCCGCCGGCTCCCACCGGGTGCGACCGACCCCGATGCAGAAGCTCGTCGTGCTCGACGTCGACGACGATCACGTCGCACCGCTCACCGGCGAGTTCGACCGGATCGGCCTGGCCGTCGAGCCGTCACCGTGGCGTCGCTCGACAATGGCGTGCACCGGGATCGAGTACTGCAATTACGGCCTCGTCGAGACCAAACACCGTGCAGCACAACTGATCACCGAACTCGAGCAGTCGCTGGCCGGCATCGCCGGTGGGCTCGGGACCCCGATCAGCATCCACCTCAACGGCTGCCCGAACTCGTGTGCCCGCATCCAGGTCGCCGACATCGGGTTGAAGGGGATGCGTGTCGCCGCACCGAACGGCGAGATCGTCGACGGTTTCCAGGCACATCTCGACGGTTTCCAGGTACATCTCGGCGGAAGCCTGGGCTTCGACGCGGGGATGGGACGCAAACTGCGGGGACACAAGGTGCTCTCGTCGGATCTGCACGACTACGTGACCCGCGTGGTCACCCACTACCTCCGAGAACGACTGTCGGACGAGACCTTCGCCACGTGGGTCGGCAGTGCCGACGAGCAGAAGCTCCGCTGATCACAACGACTCCCGCACAGCCGCTTTCGCCTTACGGCGAGAGCGGCTGTGCACTGTGCGTTCCGCCACGAGCCGACTCGTGCCGGGCGGTGACAAGCCACCGCTGGTCCCATCGCCCAGGTGCGGGACCGAGCGTCCTCGGGCCGCCTCGACCATCGCGGTCCACCCCTGCACCCACTGAGCAGAAGCCGGGCGCTGCTGCATCTCGTCGGGTTCGGCGCCCACCACTCGCCGCACCATCGTGCGGTCATCGACCGTCGACAACTGCTCACCGGCGCGGATCTGGATGACATCGAGGGTGATCCGCCACCGTCGTCCTCGCACCATACCCGGCAGGCTCGGCGTCGGTGGGGTCAAGATCTCGCTGCGCGCGACCCCCGGCATGGCGAACCCCGGTTCTCGGCGGCACACCCCGATCGGAGCACCTTCAGAGCTCTCGGTCACCGTGCTCGCCGCGTCGTCGGCCACCATGCTCGCCACATCGTCGGCCACCGGCCGAAAGAAATTCTTCGATTCGACCCATCCGGATCGTCGATGGCCGCGAATGGCCCTGTGACCCACCACCGTGCCGGGCCCGCCGGGCCCTCCACACAGAAAGTTGATCAACGATGGCGAACAGGACACGAAAGAGCTTGGCGCTGAGCGTTATCGCCGCAGGAGCGGTGATCGGTCTGGCCGCATGCTCCTCGGAGGACACGACCACATCCGCCGAGTCGACCTCGATGGCGTCCGAAATGACGTCGACCTCCTCCATGGCGACGAGCACCATCCCATCGGCGACCGAGCTCGTCGGACCGGGATGCGCCGCGTACGCACAGCAGGTCCCCACCGGCCCCGGCTCGGTGGCGGAGCTGCGTGATCAGCCGGTGGCCACCGCCGCAGGTAACGTCCCGGTACTGACGTCCCTGAGCGCGGCACTGTCCGGGCAGCTCAATCCGAACGTCAACCTGGTGTCGACGCTCAACGGCGGCCAGTTCACCGTCCTGGCACCGGTCGACGAGGCCTTCGCCAAGGTCGACGCCGCCACGATGGAGAAGCTCAAGACCGACTCCGACCTGCTCACCTCGGTCCTGACCTACCACGTGATCCCGGGTCAGATCGCACCCGCCGACATCGCCGGCGACCAGACCACCGTCGAGGGCGCGAAGGTCACCGTCACCGGGTCCGGAGACAGTCTGAAGTTCAACGATGCCGGCCTGGTCTGCGGTGGTATCAAGACCCAGAACGCGACCGTGTACCTGATCGACGGCGTGCTGCTGCCCCCGCAGTGATCACCGCATCCACGAGGCATCGAGAAACGGAGATCCGATGAGGAGAATTGTTCTGGGACTGTTCACCGCAGTCCTCGCCGCGGCCGGTTTCGCGGTGTCCGCCGCTCCCGCTCACGCGGGACCGCTGACACCGGTACCGCAACTCGACGTCGAACGCTACGTCGGGACGTGGTATCAGCTCGCCGCCAATCCGGCGCCCTACAACCTGGATTGTGTGCGCGACACCACCGCGAAGTACACCCTCCTCGGTGAACGGGATGTGCGCGTGGAGAATTCGTGTACGACGATCACCGGCCAGCGGCGGGGGATCGTCGGCAACGCACGCGTCAACGGCGTTGCGTCACTGCACGTCTCCTTCCCCGGAGTGCCCACGCAGGAGTCGCTCGACGGACCCAGCAACTACCTGGTGACCTACCTCGCCGATGATTACTCCTGGGCACTCGTCGGCGATCCCAGCCGTGTGTCCGGCTTCGTCCTGTCCCGGTCTCCGGCGGTCGACAAGGCGGCCTGGCAGAAGATCCGTCGAGTCGTCGAGGCCTCGGGGTACAACTCGTGCCTGATGCTGACGTCGCCGACCGCGCAGGGTCTACAGGAGATCAAGCCATTGTGCACCGTGTGAGCGGGCCGAGGGACTGACCCGTCGAGGTGGCCGGTGACCCGGTGAGGTCACCGGCCACTCGTGCGTTCGGCTCCGACGACCGCGGCCGCGCAGTCACCCCGACCCACGAATGTGGCCGAGTTGGTGACGCAGGCTGTCCTCGAGATCGGGGCGTCGGAAGGCGTGACCGCGCTCGAGCAGTATACGCGGTTGCACCCGCTGGTCGGCAAAGGCCAACTCCCGCGCGCCCTGTCGGCCCAGGAGCAACTCCGGGACCGGCGACGGCACCGGCAACAACGCCGGTCGGTTGAGTACACGCGCCAGGGTCCGGGTGTACTCGTCGTTCCGAACCGGTTCGGGTGACACCGCGTTCACCGGTCCGGCGAGCTCCGGATCGAGAATCGCCCGGTGGTAGACGTCGACCAGATCCTCGATGTCGATCCAGGACGTCCACTGCCGGCCGTCGCCGAGCCGGCCGCCGATACCCGCGGTGAACAACGGGCGCAGCAATGCAACCGTGCCGCCCCGCCCGGACTGTACGATGCCGGTGCGTACCTGCACGACGCGTAGGCCCCCGGCCTGCGCCGGTGACGTCGCCGCCTCCCAGCCGGCGACCACGTCTGCGAGGAATCCCGCGCCGCGAGAACTGCTTTCGTCGAGGAGCTCGTCGCAACGGTCGTAGCCGTACAGCCCGATCGCCGACGCCGACACGAACACACCCGGTCCGCCGCTGACCGCGGCACGCTCGGCCAGCAACCGGGTGGGTGTGATCCGGCTGTCACGGATCGCGGTGCGGTGGCCGCCGGTGAAGCGACCGGCAATCGACGCGCCGGCCAGATGGACGACGGCGTCGACCCCCTGCAGGAGGTGGTCGGCCGGATCCATCGGGTCCCAGTACCGTTCATCCGGCCCCGACGCGGGTCGCCTCACCAGTCGGACGACCCGATGCCCACCGGTGGTCAGAAAGGCGGTGAGCGCACTGCCGACGAGCCCGGATGCGCCGGTGACGGCGACGGTCACCGGGGTCGCGGCCCAGCTCCGTGCCCGATGATGGGCATCGACGTCGTCGGCGAGTTGCCGGTGCCGGTATCGGAACGTCTGCCGGAGAAGTCTCCCCGGGATCGGCGTGTCCACCCGGTCGATGACCCGCGTCCGCCCCGGATCGACCGACTCGAACTCATGGTCATGTCGCCATCGGCCGACCAGACCGACCGGGAGGGAGGCCAGACCATCGCGGCCGAGTTCATCGACGAACCGCCACGGCGGGTCGTAGGCCGCGGGTTGGTGGTCGGCGGGCCAGCGCAGACCCCCGGGCAGCCCGAGGATCGCGCGGCCGCCGGCCAACGACGACGCCTCCTCGATCACCCGCATCGGCTGCCACGGCGGCACCAGCCGCCGGATCGCACCCGGTCTGCCGTGCCAGGCGAAGACCTCATCCGGTGGCGCGTCGACGACACTCGAATACTCGATACCCATCGTGCTTCCCTTCACGCGGACCGCCCCAGCGTGGCCGGCGAATCTGCGGTTGCCTATGTCTGAGGCCCCGGGTCGGTCGCCCCAGGACTGCAGGGCGCGGGAACAAGAAATGACCCCGTACTCATCGAGAGTACGGGGCCATTTCTGGCGGTGGCGGAGGGATTTGAACCCTCGGTACGGGGTTACCGCACACAGCATTTCGAGTGCTGCACCTTCGGCCGCTCGGACACGCCACCGCGGAAAACTGTACCGCAGCACCTGCCTGAGCATTAAATCGGCTGGTCAGCGAGATGAATCGCCGGTATCAGCCCTCCCCGCGCCGATGTCAGCCGCCCAGCTTGCCCTTCAGCTCGTCGAACTTGCCCTTGGCCGCGCCGAGCGCGTCGTGCACCTTGGGGTTGGCGGCCAGCTCGTCGATCTTCTCCTTGGCGGCCCCGATGACCTCGTTGACCTTCTCGTTCTCGGCCAGCTCGGAGATCTTGCCCTTGGCCGAGTCGATCGCCTCGTTCACCTTGGGGCTGCCGGCGAGCTCGGTGATCTTGTCCTTCGCGGTGCCGATGACCTCGTTGACCTTGTCCGTCGCATCGGACATGGCGTCCTCCTGTGGTCTGGATGATGTGCCGGATTCCCCGGCCCCTCACCAGCCTCCCACCGACGACCGATCAGCGCACCACTCCGGCGACAACCGCTACCGGCGGTCGGTGAAGAAGTCCACCATCAGGGCGCGGCACGGCTCTTCGAGGATGCCGCCGCGCACCTGCGGCCGGTGCGGATGTCGCGGATCGCGCACCACGTCGTACAGCGATCCGACGGCCCCGGTCTTGGGTTCCCAGGCACCGAAGAGCAACAGTTCGACACGCGACAGCGAGATGGCCCCCGCGCACATCGTGCACGGTTCGACGGTCACCGCCAGGGTGCAGCCGGGCAGCCGCCAGCCGTCACCGAAGGCGTGGGCCGCGGCCCGCAGCGCGAGGATCTCGGCGTGGGCGGTCGGGTCTGCGTCGGCCTCGCGCCGGTTGGCCGCCCGCGCCAGTTCCACCCCGTCGGGATCGAAGACCACCGCCCCGATCGGGACGTCGTCACCCCCGGAGAGCGCGGCCGCCTCGAGCGCGGAGGTCATCATCGCCTCCCACACGACCTGCCGGCTCGCGCCGCCGGGCATCAGTGACCGAGGGTGTCGAGGACCCGCCCGAGCTCGTCGGCGAAGCCCAGACGCGCGGCGATCATCCCGATCTGCTCGTCGGCGTAGAGGTCGGTGTCGCCGACGATGACGCCCATCACCGCATCGGGCAATCCCAGGTCCGACAGGATGCCGAGATCCCCCTCCTCCCAGGGGTCGACGTCGTCGAGCTCATCGGGGTCGATGTCGGGGACATCGATGTTGAGGGCCTCGAGGACGTCGGCGGCGACGTCGTAGTCGACTCCGGCGGTGGCGTCGGAGATCAGCATCCGGGCGCCGCCGGGGGCAGGCCGGATCACGATGAAGAACTCGTCGTCGACGTCGAGCAACCCGAACACCGCGCCCGCCGCGCGCAATTCGAGCAACTGCCGTTCGGCTGCGGCGAGGTCGGACAGCGCCGGCTCCTTGAGTGCCGTCACCTTCCACTTCGCGTCCTCGCGGACCACCGCGACCGCGAAACCCTCGACGCCGTCGACGACGTCCTTGCTGTTGGAACCCGAAACCGCGCCGGCACCTGCCATGCGGTCACGGTAGCCGGAATCGGGGGTCCTCCCCAAGTCCCGAATGGTCACATCCGCCGAACTGCCGTGCCCCGGACACCGCGCGTGTGGAAATCTGGAGGGCGTGACTGAGCTCCCCAACCGGCCGGTGTGCATCCTCGGACTCGGACTGATCGGCGGATCGATGATGCGCGCGCTGCACGATGCGGGCCGAGAGGTGTTCGGCCACAATCGTTCTGCGGCCACCGTCGAGGCCGCGACCGCGTCGGGACATGATGCGTCCACAGATCTGGTCGCCACCCTGCGCCGCGCCGCAGACTCCGACGCGGTGATCGTGCTGGCCACCCCGGTCACCACGATCGAGCCGATCCTCGCGGCGATCGCCGAGCACGCACCCGGCGCTCTGGTCACCGACGTGATCAGTGTGAAGCGTCCGGTCGCCGAGATCGTCCACCGCGTGCACCCGCAGGCCCGCTACGTCGGCGGGCATCCGATGGCCGGCACCAGCCACTCCGGGTGGGCGGCGACCGACCCGGCACTCTTCACCGGCGCGATGTGGATGGTCACCACCGAGGACACCACCGACGCCGCCGACTGGGAGACCGTCGCCGACATCGCGCTGCTGCTGGGCGCCGCGGTGGTACCGGCGGCCGCCGATGCCCACGACCGGGCGGTCGCGGCCATCTCGCACCTGCCGCATCTGACCGCGGCGGCCACCGCGACGGTCGGGGCCGGGGAGAGCGATCTGGCACTGCGGCTGGCGGCCGGCAGCTTCCGCGACGGCACCCGCGTGGCCGGCACCGCACCGGCATTGCAGCGGGCGATGATCGAGGCCAACGGGGTCGCGGTCCTCAATGTGCTCAGCGAGACCATCGACCGGCTGATCGCCGCCCGCGACGAGCTGCGCGATCACGGGACCACCAGCGTCCTCGTCGACGACGGGCATCGCGCCCGGCTGGCCTACGAGTCGATGGCGCAGTCGCCGCGTGCACTGATCGCCGACGTCGAGATCGGCGCGCCCGGATGGCAGGCCGATATGCGCAGGCAGGCCCATCAGGGGCGTGTCTGGCTGGGCCGGGACGACTAGTCGGGACGACCCGGCCGGGACCGCACACCGCGACCGGCCGGGAGCCCCTGGCGGGACCACACCCGACGCGGACGGGACCTAGACGCGGGTGGCCAGGCCCGGGTAGTCGATGACGAACCCGTTCTCGTCGACGGTCAGGGCCGAGTTCGCGACCGGGGAATCCACGGTGATGGAGTCGGGGCCGGCGGTGTAGGTCAGCGTCGCCGGTTCGATCCGCGACGACGGCAGGTACACATACAGCACCGGGACCTCGACGGATCCGGTGCCGCCCGCGAGGCGGTGACGGCGGATCGGCAGTGCGTTGAACATCGGCGAGAGCGCCACGTCGACGTCCTCGGCACCGTCGAAGTCACTGCGGATCATCTCGCCACCGGCCCGGACGAGCCACTTGTTCTCCTCGTCGCGGGTGATCCCGATCTGGCTCTCGCCGTCGGCGCGGACGAGGTGGATCGACAGCCGCTTGGTGACACCGGCGTCGTTGGTGACCAGCTCATAGGAGCAGGAGAAGGCTTCTTGATCGCCGTGGGCTGCGGCGATGATGCGTCCGTAGGCCTTGACACGGGCGCCGTTGACGTTGAGCCGAACCTGCTCGAGGCGGTTGACACCCTCGTCGCCGCGCCACGTGAGCAGGGTCTTGAGGTCGCCGGCGGTGGACGTCTGGCCGGCTGTCTGCGGAGAACTCACATGACCACGGTAGCGACCCGGGGCCGCGCCCACACCACGAGCACCGCAAAACGACCACGGCGATCAGGCGATGCAGCTGGCGGTTCGCCTCGTCGAATCGGCTGCGACGGTGTCGGTGACCACCTGCTCCTGCCCCACGTTGATCGAGCACTGCGCCGACGATCCCTGCCCGACCACCACCACCAGCCGCAGCGGATTGGTGTCGGCGGTGAAGGTCAGCGTCCACGTGGGCGGCGGGCTGAACTCGGTGTGCACGCCGGTGTCGTCGACGTAGAGGATGGTGCCCGACCCCTCGATGGTCACCGTGTAGGTGACCGACTCGCCGACCGGACCGACTCCCCCGCCGGGAACCGTCGGCCGGGTGGTCCGCGGTCGGCTGGGCGTGGGTGTCCGGTTCGGGGTGAGGGTCGGCAGGGTGTACTCGTCGGTGATCGTGGCCGGCGGCAGGGTGATCTCCTCCGGCCGGTCGCGCAGCGAGTTCACCGCGACCAGCAGCAGGCCCACGACCAGCGCACCCACCACGACGAACACCCCGACGGTGGTCCCGACCCCCGGTTCGATGCCGAAGAGGCGGCGGGGCGGCGGGGTCGGTCCGTCACCGTCCGGAGGTCCGGCGGGGCCGCCCGCAGATCCGGTGGCCGGTCCGGACAGGGTCGTCGGAGAACCGGTCGCCGACGCGGCCGGCGAGCCCGGTCCGGTCGAGCCCGGGGTCATGAGGCCGGAGGCAGTGGGACCGGTCGCCGATCCTGGGATGCCCGTGCCGAGGTCGGCGGGGGTGAAGCGGGGCGCACCGGTCGGCGAGTATCCGAGCGGCGGGTAGCCGCCGGGCAGCAGCGGGACGCGGTAGTCGTCACGCGGACCCTTCGTGCCCCCGGATCCGCCCCCTTCGGATCCACCGGCAGCGGGTCCACCCACTGCGGATGATCCGCCACCGTGTGGCCGCCCGTCGGGCCCTGCCATCGTGCCCTCCATCGAATCCGGTCCCGGACATCGTGGGTCCGGTCGTCTTCCCTACGACCTTACGGGCCGGCGTCGGGCGCGGCCGCTACAGGCGACTCTCCAGGCGCGCCGACAGCCCGGCCTCCTGCAGGTCGAGGCGTTCGAGCATGGCGCGTACCGCCTCGTCCTCCACCGTCCCGGCGTCGCGCTGGTCGACCAGGGCGACGCGCTGTGCGGCGAGCACGTCGCGGTAGAGCGCGGCGAAGGCGTCGTTGCGGGCGGTGTGCGCCTCCGGATCGGGCATCTCCTCGGCATCACGGGACTGCCGGGCGACGGTCTCCTTGATGAAGGCGACGGTGTCCTCGTCGAGTCCGGCGGGCGGATTGTGCACGAAGTCGTCGATCACCTCGTCGGCGGCACCGTGCACGATCTCCTCGGCCCTGGCGGTCTGCTCGAAGTCGTAGCGCTCCTCGTCCTCGTTACGCAGGTGCAGCCGGGCGATCAGCCACGGCAGGGTGGGGCCCTGGATGAGGATGGTGCCCACCGCGACGACGAAGGCGATGGCCTGGATGGCCGACCGTTCCGGGAACGGCGAGCCGTCGGCGATGGTGAGCGGGATACCGGAGGCCGCGGCGAGGGTGACCACACCGCGCATGCCGGTCCAGGCCACCACCGTCGACTCCTGCCAGGTGAGCGGACGATTGTCGATGCGTTTGCGCCACTTCTCGCGCAGCGCAGACGGTTTCGTGTCGCGTCGGCCGGCCGCGGGCCGACGCGGATTGGACGGGACCGCCACGTCCACGGCGGTGTCGAGACGGCGGCTGACCACGCCGCGCCCGAACATCGCGAAGATGCACAACGGACGCACCACCAACACCACGACGAGCACCAAGAGTGATGCGATGATGATGTGCCACAACGATTCTCGAGCTTCACGGAGGTCCTCCACGATGAATCTCAGTTGCAGGCCGATATAGGCGAAGACGAACGCCTCGAGCAGCACGTCCACCGAATGCCAGACATACCGTTCCTGGAGTCGGGTCTGGTATCCCGCATGCACCGATCCCGATCCGACGACGAAGCCGGCCACGACCACCGCGAGCACTCCGGAGGCGTGGATGTGTTCGGCGGCGAGGAACGCCGCGAACGGCACCACGAAACCCTGCACGGTCTCCAGGGCCGGATTCTGCAGATGGCGACGAATCCAGAGGGTGAGGAAGCCGACGACGAGCCCGACGATCGGGCCGAGTACCGCGTTGTAGCCGAACAGCAGCAGCGGATTCTCGATGAAGGCGTGGGTGCTGGCGATCTGCGAGATGGCGATCGCGAACAGCGACAGCGCCGCGGCGTCGTTGACCAGGCTCTCACCGGTCAGGATGGCCATCAGTCGCTTGGGCAGCCCGAGTTTGCGGCCGATCGCGACGGCGGTGACCGCATCCGGTGGGGCGACGATGGCGCCGAGCAGCAAGGCCAGCGCGAAGGTGAACTCGGGCAACACCAGCGAGGTGATCCAGCCGACCGCGAAGGCGGTGATCACCACCATCGCGACACCGAGGCCGAGGATCGGTTTGATGTTGCGGATGAAGTTGGGCACCGAGAAGCCCAGCGCCGCCGAGTAGAGCAGCGGCGGCAGCACGACGGTGAGCAGGATCTCCGATTCGAGTTCGACGTGCGGCATACCCGGGATGAACGAGACCGCCAGGGCGACCACGACGATGATCAGCGCGGGCTGCATGCCACGCCGGTCGGCGATCGCGGTGACGATCACGGCGCCGACGAGGACGAGGATCAGCAATTCCATGGAGAGTGATTCTGTCAGCCGGTGTCCGTTTCCGTCGGACTCGCACCGGCCGACCGAACGACCGACGACGCCGCGAACCGCCCAGGGGATGTCCGTGCGGCGGACATCGGGATCCGGACGGTTCGCCTGGTGAGGGGCGATTTCTGCCCCGGCGTCGAGTGTTCTAGGAAGCACTCACCTCCTGCTTTGCCGCACCGAACCGGAACTTTCCGTCCTCGAACAGCAGCGGGTAGACCAGGCCCCCGACGAGGCCGCCGATCAGCGGCGCCACCCAGAAGACCCACAGCTGGCCGGGTGCGCCGTCACCGTTGAAGAAGGCGACCGCGGTGGAGCGGGCAGGGTTGACCGAGGTGTTGGAGATCGGGATGGAGATGAGGTGGATCAGGGTGAGGGTGAGACCGATGGCCAGCGGCCCGAAGCCGCCGGGCGCCCGGCCGTCGGTGGCACCGAGGACCACGATCAGGAAGAACGCGGTGAGCAGGATCTCGGCGATGATCACCGCTGCGAGGGTGTAGTGGCCGGGACTGTGCTCACCGTAGCCGTTGGCGGCCATGTTGCCGGTGGCCTCCCAGCCGGGCTTGCCGGATGCGATCCCCCACAGGGCGAGGCCGGCGAGCAGGCCGCCGGCGACTTGTGCGATCCAGTAGCCGGGTAGGTCCTTCCACGAGAGCCGGCCGCTGATGGCGGCGCCCAGGGTGATGGCGGGATTGAAATGTGCACCGGAGATGTGTGCCAGGGCGTAGGCCATGGTGACGACGGTCAGACCGAAGGCCAGCGCGACACCGAGGAAGCCGACGCCGAGCTGGATCAGCGTGCCCTTGTCGTCGCCCTCGGCCACCTGCTTCGCCGCGAAGATCGCGGTGCCACAGCCACCGAAGACCAGCCAGAACGTGCCGAAGAGTTCGGCGAGATATTTGTTGATCGGTTCGGGGATCATTCGCGATACCTTCCACAGAACGGGGAATGTGAGGCATGCTGACGTGAGTCACATCAGCAACTCCTGAGACTTGCGTAACGCAATTCAAACATCCGCCGGCGTGAATCGCCTAGGCGGAACCGGTCCCGGTGACCACTCTGAGACCAGACCGTGCCATCCCGTTGGCGCCCATGTCACCGAACCGATGCCAAACGGTCGAATCGCCCATCCGATGAGTCCTGCGCCGCCCACCGGTCTGTCCCCACAGCCGGGTGCCGCAGTCCCGGCGCCCGGCGAACCATCCGGGACGAACCATCCGGGAGGACACCATGACCTTCATCTCCACCCCGCGCCCTGACGATCTGCCCGGCCGGCCGGCGATCGTCGACCACGCCACCTGGCAGAGCGCCGTCGACGACCTGCTCGTCCGCGAGAAGGCCCACACCCACACCGGCGACCGGCTCGCGGCCGAGCGGCGCCGGCTGCCGATGGTGGAGTTCGACGGCACCGTCGAGGTGGTCGGCGCGGCCGGCCCGATCCGGTTCATCGACCTGTTCGACGGGCGCGACGAGCTCGCCGTCTACAAGCACATGTGGCATGACGGTGCGCCGCATCAGGGCCAGTGCGAGGGCTGCACCGTCACCGCATGGCATCTGCAGGACGCCACCCCGTATCTGGCCGCACGCGGGGTCTCGTCGGCGATCTTCACCGTCGGCGTCCAGGACGAGGTGGAGCCCTACACCGATTTCATGGATTACCGCGTCCCGTGGTTCTCGGTGCGCGGGCTCGACGAGCCGATCGGCGGTGACATGGGTTTCTACACCGTCTACCTGCGCGACGGCGATCGCACCTTCCTCACCTACCGGACCACCGGCCGCGGCCTGGAACCCCTGGCCGGCGCCTTCGGAGCGCTCGACCGGACACCGTACGGACGCGGCGAGACCTGGGAGGACACCCCGCAGGGCGGGCCCGAGGGCGACCATGCGTGCTGGTACTGGCGCCGCGACGCCGACGGCAACGCGACCTGGGGTCCGACGGGACGACCGACACCGCAGTGGACCCGGCCCGACGCCACACCGGAGACCACCCTCGGACGCGACGGGTCGGATGCGGGGTAGATCCACCGCGCTGCGACACGGCCCACGATCGCCGTTCCGAGCCGAGCGGATGCTCGTGACGTCGATTCCCGGGCCAACCGCAGCGCGATTCGCGAATCCATGAGACAATGGACACGTGGGGTCCAGTCTTTGGCCCTACGCACTGAAGAAAGTAGCAACAACAGCATGGAACAAGGAACCGTCAAGTGGTTCAACGGCGACAAGGGCTTCGGCTTCATCGCCCCCGACGACACCTCGAAGGGTGACGTCTTCGTCCACTACTCCGCCATCGCGGGCAGCGGATACCGCAATCTCGAAGAGTCCCAGCGCGTTCAGTTCGAGATCGAACAGGGCAACCGCGGGCCCCAGGCCGTCAACGTGACCGTCGTCTGACCTCTGGTCGACGTCTGACACCTCAACACCCCGGCAGTGCCGGGGTGTTGTGCATTTCCGGGGTGGGTCAACCACCGTGGCGGCCGCCACCGGTGAGCGCCCGCCCCCGCCTTTTCCCTGTCACCGGCCCCGAGAATCGGCGTGGCCGGCACCATCGCTCCTGTACTGTCGAGACAACAGAAGGCGTATCCGCCCGAGCGGCCCCATTCCGTACATCCACGCACCGACGTGCGTTCTCAACCCTCCGCCTTGACACAACCGGTCTCGGTGTCCCAATGGACGAATTCCATGTACCCAGCCGAAAGCATCGAGGCGCCTTGTCGCACACCGACCAGACCCGTACCCGCAGCAATCGCTATGTGAGCACCTACACCGAGTTGGCCGCAGAGGTCCGCGCCTCGGGGCTCCTCGAACGCAGGCGCACCTACTACCTCGTCCGCATCACTGCCACCACGGTGAGTTTCGTGGCCGCGTGGGCGGCGGTCGTGCTCATCGGGAGCTCCTGGGCACAGATCGGCATCGCCGTCGTGCTCGCCGTGATCAGCACCCAGTTCGGGTTCCTCGGACACGACGGCGCACACCAGCAGATCTTCGCCTCCAAGGTGGCGAACGAATGGACGGCACGCCTCGTCGCGTCCCTGGGCGCCGGGCTGTCACTGCACTGGTGGCGCAACAAGCACAATCGTCACCACAAATCGCCGAATCAGATCGGCGTCGACCCCGATATCGACGGCGGCCCGATCGCATTCGTCCCGGAGGTCGCCGCCACCCGCTCCGGTGCATATGCATGGTTCACCCGACGGCAGGGGTGGTTCTTCGTCCCCCTGCTGACACTGGAGGCGGCGGCACTCCATTCGGCAAGCATCCAGGGCCTTCTGTCGAGAACTCCTGTCCCGCACCGGATTCTGGAGTTGTCTTTGGTCATCGTTCGGCTCGCCGTGGGATTCGCGGTGCCCTTCCTGGTCATGACCGTCGCCCAGGCAATCGTGTTCATCCTGGTCCAGCTGGCGGTCTTCGGCCTGCTGCTGGGTGGTGCTTTTGCACCCAATCACAAGGGAATGCCGTTGGTTCCCAAAGATATTCGTGTGGACTTCTTGCGCAGGCAAGTCCTGATGTC
Organism: Gordonia desulfuricans NBRC 100010; assembly: GCF_001485495.1. GTDB lineage: Bacteria > Actinomycetota > Actinomycetes > Mycobacteriales > Mycobacteriaceae > Gordonia > Gordonia desulfuricans. Next base: position 45,752 of record NZ_BCNF01000065.1, read on the forward strand.
ACGCAATATCCGAGGCGGGCGGGTCACCGACTTCATGATGGGCGGCCTGAACTATCAGATCGAACATCACCTGTTTCCGAGCATGCCTCGCCCGAACCTGGCCAAGGTCCGCCCACTCGTCCGAGCCCATTGTGCGCGCCATTCGGTGACCTACACCGAGACTTCGCTCCTCGAGTCCTACGCGATCGTCATCCGCTACCTCAATCAGGCCGGTCTCGGCGATCGCGACCCCTTCACCTGCCCGCTCGTCCGGATGTACCGGTGACCCGACGATCCACCGGGCTCACGGAGGCCTGCGCGCTCATCCCGGTGCCGTCCGAGGTCGTCGGGGTGCACAATCCACCTCACCGAGTGTCCTGACGCCGGCCAGGCCTACTGCGGCGGCCACCCCGAACCGGCCCCTGCGGACCGAGACCGTCGTTCAGAAGGTGCACGCAGAGCTGCCCGTCGCATGCGCCGTTCACGCAACCGGCAACTCCCGTGGACCACAGCAGTGCGGGTTCAAGGTGCCGCGAGAGCAACCGGATCACAGTTGAACCTCCTCGCACAGAAAAAGCCCCAGGCGATCCGACCATCGAAATGGTGTCTCACCTGGGGTTTCTTTGTGCGCCCGTAGGGATTCGAACCCCAAACCTTCTGACCCAATCCGGCGGTGACATCAGGACCAAGGAAGTCCGACCTGAGACATAGGGGCAGGTCACCGCGCGCGCCGAGTCGCGTCCAGTCCGGGACACTGGCGTAAATCCGACCATTTCGGGTGGGTTAGGGGGGCCCCACTCCGTCAGTGAGCAGTGCTGGCCAACGCAGCGACAGACGCCTCGGTGATCAGATTCCGGCCACCGACCATCTTCGCGGTCAGGCGCCCCGCCCCGATGGCCTTGTGGACGGCCTGCCTGCTGATCCCGAGACGTTCCGCAGCGGCCGCGACCGACAACGTCGGCACTGACGTCAGGCGGTCGACCATCGTGTCCCAGTCCGCCGTCGGCAGCACGTGCAACGACCGCAGCGATACGCCCGTCGGGATGAGTACCCGCGCCGCGATGACCGAGTGGGCCGTGGTGACAGCCTCCGAGCCGTCCCGGGCCCCGAGGGTGTATGTCACCTCGATCCTTCCGTTGTCGTCCTCGCTCACCGCCGGCGAATACGTCGTCAGCGCGTCGACGATGGTGTCGATGTTCTCGTCGGTGGCTGCGACGTCGCCGAGAACGGCGATCGCGTTGAACTCCTCCATGATTCCTTCCCTCTCTGTGTTGCGAGGACGTGGCGTGATGGTGCACCGTGGGTGGTGGTCCGGGGGCGGCTCCTACGCCCCCGGACCCCAGCATCCCTACTGCCGCGGTACGTACCCCGCGCGCTTGAGGGCTGCCATCGCGTTCAGCGATGCGCGCCGATCGCTCGGCGTGCCCGACAGGGTGGTCACCCTGCGACCGTCGCGGTAGACCATGATGTGGCTTTTCGCGGTGGTCCTGATCTCGAACCCCTGCTGCTGAAGGTCTTTCAGCAGCCTCTTGGTGTCCTTGTCCACGCTCACCTCCTCTCTTGAATTGTGTCTACAGCTTAACCCGTTTGGTTGTCGTGTGTCAACCCATTCGGTTTACGGATCGAAGAAGGGGCCCCGACCCTTTCAGGCCGGGGCGGGGGTTGTCAGGCCGCGTACTCGGCGAGCTCCATCAGGATTTCCATCTCGGCCTGGGCGGTGGCCTACAGCCCCCCCACTGCTCGCCGTGTGGGCGGCATGGGCCGGGATCACCGGGTGGGCGGCCGTCGTCGCGCACCGCAAGCACGCGTGACCTACCAGGTCGGCGACCGCGTCCGGGTGATCGAACTCGACACCGCGGGCCGGGTCGTCGATGTGCTCGATGACAACTCCCCAGCGCTGGTGATCGTCGACCTGCACGGCAGTGACGACCGGATGTGCCTGATGGTCGACAGCATCGAGCACATCGACTGACCGTGGACCACCATCAACGACGGCGAAACGGTACTGCTTGGCAGAACTCGCGGGCGAACCGACACTCATCGCCACTGGCGTCGGCGGGTAGACGAGATGCTGGCCAATGGTGGCCGATGGGTCCAGCCGGACCGGGTGATTATCGGACTCGCCGTCGAGTGCGACGACGTTAATTTCACCGCTGTGATCTAACGCCGTCGGCCTCTCGCGTTAAATCTCGCTGTTAGTATTAACGTCGACCGCCACCTGGCGGATGGGTTTGAACGCGTGAGGGGCGTGACGTTAATAGTGCAGGTAGATCGGTTTGAAAACTCGCCTATCGGACGTCTCGTTCCCATCGCGGGCATGGATCACATGCTCGGAGAGGCTTACGCGCATCACGCGTACGTACCCGCGCCACTTCCATCGGACATCACGTTGGCCGCTCGGTCCGTCAAGCTATTGGAAGAGGCCGCCAGGGCGCTCGGCGCGCTGGATAGCAAAGTGCAACTCCTACCCAATCCGACGCTCCTAGTACGGCCGTCACTGCGGAAGGAAGCGGTATCGACGACGGCGCTCGAGGGTACGTTCGCACCACTCGCGGAAGCGCTCGGAGCCGACTACGTCGATGAGAAGCGCCAAAGCGCCGAGATCCGCGAGGTTATGAACTACGTGCGCGCGGCAACCCAGAGCATCACATTGCTGGACAAACTGCCGATCTGCGTCAAGATGCTCGCCCAGCTGCAGGCGACTCTCGTGCGCGGCACGCGCGGCGACCAGTACGATGCTGGCCAGCTACGCCAGCGGCAGGTTTGTATCGGGCAGCAGGGACGCGGCGTCTCGGCGTCTCGGTTCGTCCCCCCTCCGAACGGCGACATCCTGGTCGACGGCATCAGCGAGTGGGAGAAGTGGGTCAACGCGGAAGATGATCTTCCCCTGTTGGTGAAGGTAGCTTTGGCTCACTATCAGTTCGAGACCTTGCACCCGTTCAGCGATGGCAACGGGCGTCTTGGACGTCTCATCATCACCCTCCAGCTCATGCAGGCCGGCGTGTTGAAGTACCCCATCTTGAACCTCTCGCCCTGGTTCGAGCCGCGTCGGGATCAATACATCGATCACCTGCTCGATGTCAGCGCCAGCGGCGACTTTGAGCCGTGGATCAATTTCTTCTGCGATGCGGTCGTTGCGCGCGCCAAGGCGGCAACCGAGGCGATCTCAGCAATGCTCGACATCCGCGAGACGTTCGTAGACATGCTCAAACGCAAGCGCGCTTCGGGGATGGTGCTGGACTTGGCTTCGGACCTGATCGGCTTCCCTTACATCTCAGCGAGCGAAGCCGCGGAGATGTATGACGTCAGTTACCCCACGGCGAACAACGCGATCGCGAAGTTGGTTGATCACGGCATCCTTGAGGAGATCACCGGTCGGGACTACGGACGGGTCTTCCGGTGTCCTCGCGTGTATGAGATTATCGCTCGCGCGTAAATAGCGGTGAGCTCAACAACACCACAGAAAAGTGAACACCGCCCCGACCGTGATGGCCGGGGCGGTGTCGTGTGCGCTCGCTACCAGACCGTGCAGCCCGTGCTCCAGCCGCCGTAGACAGCTCGGGAGCACTTGTTGCGGCTGTAGATCTGGGCGGTGTAGTAGGTACCCGGTTCGCGCGGCTGCCATGCGTGTGCCTTTCGGTACCCGTCGCTCTGAACAACCGCGAGGATGCTCCCACTGGACGCAGCGTGGTCAGTGAGAACCAGCCGCGCCCACCGGGTAGCGCATGAGCGTGAGATCCACAGTTCCAGACGGCCGGCCGAGGCGCTTTGATCGTAGTAAGAGCTGCCTGGGGAGGATGTTCGAACGGTGGCAGAACCCCACCGGTAGGAGTTCGCCGAGCAGCCTGTCGAGTAGGGATTCTTCCCCGAGCAGTAGTCGCCGTAGCAACTCGGAGCCGCCGCCGCCTGCGGCGCAGCGGGCAAGATCGCGAAGACCATAAGAGCACCGAGGACAACACACAGTCGCAGGATGAATCGATTCATGCTCCGACGCTATCGGCCACACCTCGTGAGTACGCTGCACCTGGCGACAATTCAGCCGATCGAGTGAACCGTGATTGATCGATCGTCCTGATCAATCGATCGTCCTGATGATGAGAGTGACGACGCGGCCGTCGAAGAACGGGCCGCGTCGCCGCTCAACCGGCGTCAGCCACCCCGAACGTCTCCGCGGCGGGCGTCGCGCACGATCACCTTATGTCACGAATCGGTCACGAGTCCGGATAGTTCGAGATCATCGGTCCCGCAGTGGATGAGTACGTGCGATACAGCCCCAACGACAAAACCGCCCCGACCGTGATGGCCGGGGCGGTGTCGTGTGCGGGGTCGTCGGACTTCGTATTTGGGGCGGGGAGTACCTTCTGAGGCGTAGTGTTGTGGCTACGTCGGATTTCACACCTGGCGGGCACCCGCCAGCGGCCCCGATGAAGCAATGGCCACACGCACTGCGGTCAGTCAGGTGAACTCTCATGATCACCACTTCCCGAATTCTCAACACAACCCCACGCAGCCATCTCTATGGGCACGCCCGCGACTACCACCGAGCACGACCAGGACACTCCGCCCGCCCAGAGATCATCGTGTCGAGCATTCAAGAAGAAGATGCCCGACACGTACCCGGGGACCTGCTCGCAGAATGGGACATCTTGTTCCACGCCGACACAACCTCCGAACGCGCCATTGGTGACCTCCTGGCCCGCCGGACCGTGCGGCGCGCCCGCCACTCACGAACATCGGTCCTCGATGGCGACTCACACCCCATCATTCTGCTAGCCACCGACATACCCCGCTCAGCCGCAGCCGACGTGTGGCAACGAGTGTTCTTGGCGGCCGAACGCGGCGGAACCCTGTCCGATGTGCTGCTCGAAGCCGACACCACGCGCCGACCGTGATGGCCGGGGCGGTGTCGTGTGCAGGGCGGGGGTCAGAGTCCGCGGTACCGCAGGATCGGCGTCACATCGACAGAGAAGGCCTGCGATCCGTCATTCACCGTGAGCGCGACGGGCAGGGCCTCGGTGCGGAGCAGGGTTGTCCCGTTGTGCACGCCGTAGCGGTCGATGACGGTGCCGTTGGCCACCGTCGACGCCGGCACCGTGATCGTGCCCGTCGACCCGATGATCTTGGCCCAGTCGTAGCCGTCTTCGGTGACCTTTGCCGCCGATCCCCAGGTGGTGTCGGCGTAGACGGTGCCGACGCGGGTGGCGCCGACGTACAGGCCGATCCGGTTGCCGAGGGCGGCGATCGCGTTGGCACACGCATTCCGGTGGGCGTCGGTGTAAGTGCTGGCCATCAGATGGTCCTTTCAGCGATGTAGATCGGGATCTGCGGGTCCGGATAGCGGCCCGCGGTCAGGGAGTAGCTGTGCTCGGTGGCGTCAGCGGCGGTACGCATGGTCAGGACCTCGCCGCTCCTGCGGGCGCGGTACTCACTGTCGCCGACCTCGGTCCACGAGTCGGTGACGGTGTCGGCCCACTCGCCATTGAGCAGGAACGCGGTCGGCCAGTAGTCGTCGTGGGGTGGCGAATCAAATGCGGTGGGATCGACGATCATTGGCCCACCCTCACCCATGCCTGACCTCGTGCTCCCTTGACTCCGTTGCCGGCGGCAGCCGCACCACCCTGCCCACCCGCCCCCGGTACACCCGAGTTGGCGGCACCGCCCGTGTAGGTGACGCCCCAGAAGGTGGTGTCGCCGGGTGATTCGCCGGTACGTGACCCGCCGGTCCCCGCACCACCCGCACCGCCGACCGCGGTCAGCGTGCCGACGCCGGTGATCGTGGCAGTGGTGGCCGACCCGGGCGATGAGTTGGTGGGGAACGCGCCACCGTTGGTCCCCGCACCACCGTCACCGACGGTGATGGTGATCGCGATGACAGTCCAGCCGATGTCGACACCACGCACGAGACGGACAGTCGACCATCCGGCAGCCTTCCCGCCGTTACCGGAGAGCACGAACCCGGCACCGTTACCGCCGCCACCCCCACCGATGAGGACGATGTCGACCCACAACGCCCACACCGGGATCGTGAACGTCGAGGTACCGACCGTGGTGAACGCGACCGTCCACGGCGCATCGACCGGGGCGCGGAATCCGGCTGTCGCGAGGTCCCCTGTCCCGCCGGCGTCCCGGACGGTCATGCTCGGCCGGAGCGTGGTCAGATCACCCAGCAGCGCGCTGTCCCGGCCGGGCACCGAGAGTCGCGCAGTCGCGCGGTCCGCAGCCACACCACTGTCGGTGCCACGCACACCGAGACGAGCAGCACCGTCGGCGACACCGGCCTCCCGGACAGGCAACCTAGCTCGCGCGGTCGCCGCATCCCCGAGCAGGACGCCGTCGCGCGCCACCAGCCGGGGTGTGATCACCGCGCGGCCATCCGCGACAGCGTTGTCCCGGACCGGGGTGTCCAGGACGGCGACCGCCGAGTCCGCGGCGACCGCGTCATGTCTGGCCGAGGATTGCGGCACCCACCACCAGCCGCGGCGCACCTCGGCGACCGCGTGGTCGGGGCCGTCGATCGTCCAGCCCTGGCGGGTGAGGGCGTCGACGGTGGGGCCGTCAGGGGTCCACATGACTGTCACCACTGGTAGTAGAGGACGACGCCGCCGGCCTGAGCCGGGGTCGAGCCGACACCGCCGGCTCCCAGTCCGTGCGTGAAAGAGGTTGCGCCGAACTGGATGCTGGCCGCTGACACGTTGCCGCCGGTGCCGCTGGACACACCGGAGAAACTTGTGTGCCCTCCGTAGCCGCCGACACCACCATTGCCGCCACCCGACCCTGTCGCGTCACCGCCCGCACCGCCGGGACCACCATCCTTGGATGCGGCCGTGCCGGCCGTGCCGACAGCACCGGTCGCACCGTTTGACCCGCCGGCGGCTGCCCCCGCGGCCCCCACAGTGCCGGCCGTGCCGCCAGTGACAGTGTCGCTGGCGCGGAGGATGATCGCCACCTCGACCAGACCTCGACCGCCTTGTCCGCCAGCTCCACCAGAGCCCTGCCCTCCGCTGCCCCCGGCACCACCAGTACCGCCGGCGTTGGTTGTTGCGCCGCCGCCGACGACGCCGTTGGATCGTCCACTTGACCCGGAGCTCCCCGAACTCCCGGCTGAGCCATTGTTGCCACCCTGGCCTCCATCACCACCGGCAGTCCCATACCCGCCCCAGCCTCCCCGGCCGCCATCTCCGTGGTTGGCGAGGTTGCCCGCCGCGCCGGTGTATCCATTTCCGCCGCGCCCGCCCGTGCCGCCAGACCGGCCCGCCGCCCCGTTACCGCCCCATCCGCCGCCGCCCTGGATCACCCAGGCGCGGGCGTACCGGAGTCCGTCCGGCCTCGTCCAGGATGTCCCGGGAGACAGGAGATCCCAGGTGGCATTGTTGATGAACGCCTCCCGGAATTTGGTGTCGTCGACGGGGATCGTCGACGAGGACCCCCACCCGAAGAATCCTGGATCAGCTTCGGCGAACCAGGACCATCCGGCCAACGAGTTGCACGTGACGGTCTTGCCGTCCGTCGTCAGGCCATCACCGAACAACGCGCCGGTGGCGATCAGCTCTTGGGTCTGGCTGAAGTCGACCATCGCGGTGACGGTGATCTGGTTGCTGACCAGGCCACTGATCACACCCTTGACATACACGTGGCTCTA
>NZ_BCNF01000066.1 GCF_001485495.1 Gordonia desulfuricans NBRC 100010
GGCCGCGGCGATCCGCGCCACCCGGGCGGCCCGGCGCGCGGCGTCGACCCGGTCACGGGCCACCTCGAGCCGTCGCGACTGCGACCGGTCGGTGTCCGCACTCATGTGATCACCTCCGCCGACGTCAGCAGCCAGCCCTCGCCATGCCGGACGAAGCCCGCGCGGACGGTACGCGCGGTGGTCTCCTCGTGCCCGTCGTCGGTGCGGGTGACCACATTCGACCGGATGAGTGCCGCGCCGGATTCGGTGTCGACGTCGATGAGTGCCACGGTGCCCGGACTCCAGGTGACCGCCGCGGTGCCGTCGGCGGGCGGGCTGCGCAGCGCGGTGGCGAAGGTGCTCGCGAAGTCGCCGCCGATCACCTCGCGGGCGCGGGCCCGGTCGGCCTCCCAGTGTGCCCGGTCGACGGTGAACACGGTGGCGACGATCTGTCCGGCGTGGGCGCGCAACGACATCCGGTTGTCGTCGACGGTGTGGTGCCGGTCGGCCGCCCGCACACCCCACACCACCGCGACGACGAGGACGACGAGCACCACCACGGCCGCCGACAGCACCAGGAAAGCCCGCGTGCGCGACAGGATCCGGTCGCGTCCCGGCAGAAGTCGGGTCATGGCAGGTACTGCACCGCCGACACCTTGAGCACACCGGCGTCCTCGGCGACCCCGACGTGCAACCGGAACTGCCGGTCGGTTCCGGCGGCCCCCTCGTAGTGCACGGTCGCCGCGACGAGGACCGTGGCGGCGTCGGCGGTGCGCGCCGACACCCCCGAGCCGTCGATGTCGGCGGAGGCCACCTCACCGTTGCGGCGGATCACCTCGGTGAACGCCTGCGACGACTGCGCGAAATCGTCGTAGAACTCCCCGGTGGCGCGGTCGAGGATACGCCGGACCTGTTGCGGGTCCTGCGGATTCGGGCTCAACAGGAGCGCCACCGTGGATGCGGCGGCCTGCTCGAACTCGGCATCGGAGCGCGTCTGGGCGGAGTGCACCCACGCCCACACACCGATCCCGGCGGCGAGAACCGACGCCACGACGAGTACCCCGATCACCGCCCACCAGCGCCAGGCGAGACCCGGCCGGAGGCCGGCGGCGTACTCGGCGTCGGCGAGATCGTCAACCGCCGAGCGCAACTCGCGTCGCGCCGCCCGCTCACGACCGATCGTGCTGGAACGCACCACTCAGGCCGACCGGCCCGCAGAACTCGACGCCACAGAACTCGACGCCACAGACCCCGACACCGCAGACCCCGGCGCCGCGGCAGACGCCACCGCGCCGCCACGAATGCGTGCGTCGTAGTCGGCACGTCCGGTCGAGTCGACGTCGAGGAAGATCCGGTCGAGACCGGTCTGGCGTCGGGTGAGTCGCTTGAGCGCCTGCGGGAACGACGGGTTGGCGTCCACCCAGCGCATGAAGCCGGGTGCGGCGACGCGGGTGCGCGGACGGGCGATCACGTCGACGACGGCGGCCGAGACCACCTCCGGCTCGACGGTCTGGATGTAGCGGTTGGTCTGCAGACCGGTGATGAGTCCGGTGTTGGTGAAGGTCGGCATCACCGTCGACACCCGCACCCCCTGGACCGACAGTTCGGCGTCGAGGGCCTCGGAGAACTCGATGACGCCGGCCTTGGCGGCGTTGTAGACGGCGAGACCGGGCATCGGCAGACGGCCCGCGACCGAGGCGATGTTGACGATGTGTCCGGCGCGGCGCGGCACCATCCGTGCGGCGGCGAGCTGGCTTCCGGTGATCACACCGAGCAGGTCGATGTCGATGGTGCGGCGGATCAGTGCGGCGTCGAAGCCGAGGAAGGAACCGACCGGCATGATCCCCGCGTTGTTGATCAGCACGTCGACGGGGCCGAGCCGGTTCTCGACCTCGTCGAGGAAGGCGGTGAAGCTCCCCCGGTCGGTGACGTCGACGACGATGCCCTCGACCCCGAGGTCGGCGGCTGCCTTGCCGAGCACCTCCGCGTCGACGTCGCCGATGGCCACGCGGGCACCGGCGGCGAGAAGCTGTGTGGCCGTCTCCAACCCGATGCCGCGGGCACCACCGGTCACGGCGATCACGCGGTCGGCGAGCACCGCACCCACCGCATCGTGATTGCGCTTGCCGAAGAGCTTGTCCCGCAGGGTCATTCCTACTCCTGTCACCAGATCATGGGGGCGAGGTACTTCTGTGCCAGTGCGCGAACCGCATCCGGCGCCTGCCGGGCCTCATCGGAGGCCGGAGTTTCGAGAAATGAGATCACCAGGCGCACATGCAGTTCGACGGCCTCGATGAGCTCGGCGTCGGGCATCTGGGCGCCGGCATTGCGCAGGGTGGAGGCCACACGCCCGGTGACGACGTCGATGAACAGCGAGGTCACCGATTTGGTGATGGACTTCATCTCGTAGTCGGTGAGCACCAGGCGGCGCATCAGCGGGTCCTCGGTGACCAGTTCGGCGCCGGCGGCGAAGGCCTCGACCACCGCGTCGCGCGGGCCGAGTCCGGCCACCGCCTCGACGAGGCGTTCCATCCCTCGCTCGTAGAGTTCGGTGGTGACCCCGAGCAGCAGTGCCTCTTTGTTGGGGAAGCGCCGGTAGAGCGTGCTGCGGCTGACCCCGGCCCGTTTGGCGACCTCGTCGACATTGGCCCGGCGGACCCCGACCTCGGTGAACTCGGCGGCCGCCGCGGCGAGGATGGCGGCGTTCTGATCGGCCGGGCTGTCGGTGTTGCGGACCTTGCGGCGGCGCCGGCTGCCCCCGGCGGCTGTGCCGTTGCCGTCGGCGCCGGACAGATCGTCGTCGGACCGACCGGAATCGGCGGGCCCGAGGTCGGCATCGGTGTCGGTGAACGTGGTGGTGTCGAAGTCCGAACCCATCGCCTTCACCGGCGCCGAACCGTCGCCGGGAACCGGTCCTTGGGGACCGGGAGCGCGCTGTAGTCCATCGGGAGTTCGTAACCGGCCGGGACCGACCACTCATACCCGCGCAGCAGGTGGTGCATGATCGTCTTGATCTCCATCTGACCAAAATACAATCCGATGCACTTGTGCACTCCGCCGCCGAACGGCATCCAGGCCATCCGGTGCCCTTTGTCCTCGGCACGATCGGGGGCGAACCGCTCCGGGTCGAAGGTGTCGGGGTGGGTGTAGAACGCGGAATCCCGGTGGTTGGTGAGCTGCGGGATGGCCACCAGCGTGCCCTTCGGGATGAAGTAGCCGTCGATCTCGGTGTCCTTGATCGCCATCCGCGGTTGCGCCGGAACCGGTGGGCACATCCGCAACGACTCGCGCATCACCAGGTCGAGCACGTCGAGCCGGGCGAGGTCGTCATAGCCGAGTTCTGGCCCCAGCTCCAGGGACTGGGTGCGCGCCCGCTCCTGCCATGGCCGATCGGCCGCCATCCGGTAGGCCATCTGGGTCATCGTGATGGTCGAGGTGTCGTGTGCGGCCATCAGCACGAAGATCATGTGGTCGACGACGTCATCGTCGGTGAATCGGTGTCCCTCTTCGCTTTCGGCGTGACACAGCACCGAGAACAGGTCGGGGGTCTCGCGGGCCCGCTTGGCCGGGATGGTCTCGTAGAAGAACTCCTCGAGCACCTTGCGGCTGCGCAGCCCCTTCCACCAGCGACCACCGGGCATCGGGGCGCGGACGTAGGCGACGCCGGCCCGCACGGTCTCGATGAATGCCTTGTTGAGCTGGTCGGCACGGTCCTTGGGGAGTTCGACGCCGAGGAAGACCTCGAGTGCGACGTCGAGGGTGAGGGATTTGAACTGGTCGAACATCCGTACCTCACCGACCGGGAACCGGCCGATCGCCTCGGCGATGATCGGCTGCATCTCCTGCATGTAGCCCTTGAGCACGGTGGGGGTGAAGGCCTGCTGCAGGATGTGCCGGTGATGGCGGTGCTCGTCGAAGTCGAGGAGCATGACGCCGCGGTTGAAGAACGGTCCGATGAAGTAGCTCCAGGCGGGACCGTTGGCGAAGGCACGGTCTTTGTTCATCAGGATCTGGTGCGCCGCCTGCGCACCGGCCACGGTGACCGTGCTGATCCCGAGCGCCTTGAGTGCCGAGATGGTGCCGAACTCGGCGCGGCGTCGCTCACCGTAGCCGAACGGATCGCGCCGCATGGCCATCATCTCGAGCACGCCGTTGCGCTCGACCCGCGGGACCGAACGCAGACCGCTGCCGGCAGGTGCCGGTGCCAACACCGCGACCATCTCGTCCTCCTCCGGTCATGTACCGTCGTGTGATCCAGTACACATCCATTGGAACAGAATTGGACGAATGTTTCTAGTGGGTTCCGATCAGCCCAGGTCGACGCCGTCATACCGCGGGTCCCCGTGCCGCATCCGGCGCTCCAGGACCTGATGGCACCGCGTCAGCCGGTCGCGCCACCACCTGGTGCGCCCGGCGTCGGCGAGCATCCCGGCACCCACCGGCACCGGTAGTGCATCCGGACCGGGCCAGCGCGGGACGAGGGCACCGCCCTCGGGCGCGAACGACGGCGCGACGTCGGCGACGAACAACGATCCGGTGCCCAGCCCGCAGGCCAGGTCCAGTCGGGGCAGCGCCGCGGCGGCGGCGACCCCGGCGGCCATCCCGACCATCGAATCCAGCGCGCTCGAGATCACCACGGGCAGACCGATCTCGTCGGCCAGCGCCAGCACCGCCCGCATCCCGCCGAGCGGGGCCACCTTGAGCACGGCGACGTCGGCGGCGTCGGCGGCGATCACCCGCATCGGGTCGGCGGCCTTGCGGATCGACTCGTCGGCGGCGATCGGCACCGACACCGCCCGGCGCACCTGCGCCAGCTCCTCGACGGTCGCGCACGGCTGCTCCGCATACTCCAGCTCGCCGATCGCCTTCAGTGCCGTGATCGCCTGCGTCACAGACCATTTGCCGTTGGCATCGACGCGCACCCGCGGGATCAGCTCACGGGTGGCGGCAACCCTGGCCACGTCGTCGTCGAGAGTCTGCCCGGGTTCGGCCACCTTGACCTTCGCGGTGGTGGCACCGGGATTCCGGGCCAGGATCGCCGCGACCTCCGCGGCCGGTACCGCGGGCACGGTGGCGTTGACCGGCACCCGAGAACGCCGGGCGGCCGGCGGCCCCCACCATGCGGCCTCGATCCCCGCGGCCAGCCACGCCGCCGACTCCTCGTCGTCGTACTCGACGAAGGGACCGAACTCCCCCCATCCCGCCGGCCCGCGGAAGATCAGCACCTCACGGGCGGTGATCCCACGGAACCGGGTGCGCATCGGCAGCCGCACCACCACGGCGTTCTCGAGCAACTCCTGCACCGGCGGCAACACCACGGCACCCATCACACCCTCTTTCGGCCATGGACCTGCCCGGCAATGCCGGAACCCACCGTTGAAACAAATCTAGATATCCGTTCCAAAGTGGGTTATGGTCCCTGTCATGACAGTCAACCAGGGGTTCGACGCCGCGATCCGCGAGGCGGAGCCGGTTGTCGTCGCGGACACACCCGACGACGCACTGCCGATGCCACGCCTCGGTGCCGACTCGCTGATCTGGAAGTTCTACGGCGACGTCCGCGGCCTGCTCGGCTTCCAGCGCCTCGCCGGCACCGAGAACTGCATCGAGCAGCTCGGCCAGGCCGTCCTCGACCACTCGGTGATCTTCGACGACTTCCTCGGCCGCGCCCGCCGCACCGGGCCGCCGGTGATGCGCACCGTCTACTCCACCGAACCGCAGAAGTGGGGTCGCACCGTCCGCGACTTCCACAAGGACATCAAGGGCACCATCAGCGACGGTTCGCGCTACCACGCGCTCAACCCGGAGCTGTTCTATTGGGCGCACGCCACCTTCGTCGACCAGACGCTCTACATCACCGACACCTTCATCCGCCGGCTCTCGGAGGCCGAGAAGGAACAGATCTTCGAGGAGAGCAAGGTCTGGTACGAGCTGTACGGTGTCAGCGCCCGCAGCCAGCCGCAGACCTACGCCGAGTTCCGGGCGTACTGGGACGACATGCTCGACCGCTTCGTCCCGCACAAGACCATCGTCTACGCCACCGGCTACATCCGAAAAGGGTTCCCGCGGCCCGCGAGCATCCCCGCCCCGGTGTGGCGGGTGGTGTCGAAACCACTCGACGCGTTCATCCGCACCGTCGTGGTGGGCACGCTCCCGCCGCAGATGCGCACGGTCTGCGACCTGGAATGGGACGACAAGCGGGAGAAGCGCTTCCAGCGATTCGCCGCGTTCATGCGGGCACTCAATCCGGTGATCAACCGGTTGCCGCTGAAATGGCTGTACGTGCCGTGGGCCTATGAGGCGTGGCAGCAGGTCGGGGTGGATCCCCGCCCGCTGCACAACAAGCCGGCCCAGAGCAGGATCGGGGCCTGAGGTCGGTGCCTGGGACGTCGTCGACGAGGGGCGACCGCGTCCCGGGCACCGCCGGATCCCACCGGCATGCGGACAGGATCCCGGGGTTCACGCCTGTGTGAGGAATCCTCCTGCGGCACCGCAGAATTCGCGACGCCGATCACGGTGGACGCTGTGGCCGGCCTCGATCACCTCGAAGCGGGCACCCGGAATCGTCTCCGCCAGCGTCCGGAGATGCTGCGACGGAAGAAAACTGCGCTGCCCGCCGGAGATCACCAGGGTGCGTGCCGACACCTGCGCCAACCGCTGCCACCACTGCGGTTCGGCCTGCTCGAACGCCGCGCCCACCTGACCGCCGACCGCCCTGTCGAACCGCAGCAACGGCATCGGATTGGCCAGCAGCAACGCCAGACCGCGAACCCGCTCGCCGAGCGAGGAATCCATCACGATGCCCTCGTCGACGTCGGCCTGATCGCGTGGCATCGGCGGCACCTCCTCGAGCACCAGCGACCGCACCCGGTCCGGGGCCGACATCGCCAGCCGCAGTGACGCATGCGCACCCAGCGAATGTCCGACGACGTCGACCTGCGCGACGTCGAGATCGTCGAGCACATACCGGAGATCGTCGGAGAACGACTCGAGCCGATAGTCGCCGGGGCGCCCGCTGCGACCGTGGCCACGCAGGTCCACCGCGAGCACGGCACGCCCGGCCGCACGCAGCTGACCGGCGAAATACCGCCAGGTGGAGTGATCGCCTCCCATCCCGTGCACCAGCAGGACCGGGGGCGCTGCGCCCGGGGTACCCGAGGTGCGCACGGCCAGGGTCAGATCACCGGATTCGGTCGGTCGTCCTACCAATCGCACCCGGCCAGGGTACTGCGCGGCTCCCCGACGATCCCCCGGCCAGGCCTGTGATCCTCGTCGAACGCCCCGGCGGCCCCGGATCATCTGCCGCCGCAGGGTGGCGAGTAGTCCAGCCCGTGGACGTGGACGGTCCACTCCTCCTCGGTGATCCCGTCGCCGGGCCGGGCGCACTCGTCGTCGAGCACCGCGCGCGGTTCCACATCCCAGGACCGGATCAGCCCCTGCTGCCCGGACACCAGGATGTGGTTGTCGGAGACGAACCGGACATCCCACACCCGGCCCGGGAACGACCGCAACACCAGCCCGGCGGATGCGGAGTCACCGTCGAGATCCCACACCCACACCTCCGAGTTGGAGCCGCCGGCGATCACGCGCCGACCGTCCGGGGAGAACCCGGCACTGTAGAGCTGCCCGGCCGGTCCGGCCATGGTCGCCACCGTCCGCGGATGCAGGGGATCGGACACGTCGGCCACCTCCACGCTCTTCTCCTCCGAGGTGGCCACGACCCGCGTACCGGTCCGGTCCCAGCGCACCGCGAGTGCCGCCCCGTCGAAGGTGATCGGGTCGGCCAGTGCCCGCGGATGCGCCGGATCGGACAGGTCGAGCATCCGCACACCGCCGGTGGTCGTGGCCACCGCGACGTGCCGGCCGTCCGGTGCCAGGGACGCCCACCACACGCCGCCCCCGGTGTCGAAGGTGGAGACCACGCGGGGTGCGGTCAGGTCGGACGCGTCGATCACGGTGAGGATGTTGGAGTCGGTGGCGCCGGTGACGGCGAGTCCGGAGGCCTCGCTGTAGTCGACCGTCTCGTTGAGGGTCGGCTGCGCGGCGACCGCACCGATCACCCGGGGTCGCGCCGGATCGGAGTAGTCGGCGAACTGCACCTCACCGGTGACGGTGCCGATGGTGACCACCTTGCCCGACGGCGACATCACCACCGCACCGGAGTAGACGAGACCGGGAGCCGGCACCAGATCGGGACCCGCCCGGGTCAACCCCGTGTCGCCGATGTCCCACTGGGTGAGCCGGCCGTCGGTACCGGTGTCGGCGGCCACCAGCCGGCGACCGGCACCGTCCACCGGGATCTGGAAGACGTTCTTGGAACCGACGAAGGTCATGTCGTCGGCGGGCGGCCAGTCCTGGACCCGGCCGTCGTCGCTGGCGGCGATCACATGCCTGCCGGCGAAGACCACCGACACCACATTCGACGAGTTCGCCAGCACCCGCGGTGAGGTGGCGGGTGCGGTGAGGTCGAAGATCCGCAACGAGTTGTCGGCGCCGGCGGCGGCGATGTGCGTGCCGTCGGCGTTCACCGCGACCGCGGTGACATAGCTGGTGAAGCCGCCGAATCGCTGGACATCGCGGGGGGCGGCCGGATCGGTGATGTCGTACACGCTCACCACGCGACTGCGCAGCGCCGCGACCAGCCGGGTGCCGTCGGGGGTGAACGTGAGGCCCTGGGCGAGTTCGTTGTCGCGCCAGTCGTCGAGGAGGATCTGTCCGGACGGTTCGATCCGGTCTCCGGCCACCCGCCACAGGTCGATGCGCCGGTTGGCGGCCGAGGTGGCCAGGGTCGCGCCGTCGGGGCTGAAGGCGACCGCGCCGGCGACACCACCGGCAGCTCCGGGCAGTTCGACCTGACGCCACGCCCCGTCCGCCGACACCCACGCCTGCACGCCGACATCGGGCCCCGATGCGACGACGAAGCGCCCGTCCGGACTCACCGCGAGGGCATTCATGTCCCCGGTGACGCCGGGAACCTGTCCCCCGCGGACCGGACGGGCCGGGTCGGAGACGTCCCAGGCCGTGATCGCACCGCGACTGCCGATCAGCAACGTCTTGCCGTCGGGGAGGAATGCGGCCGCACCGAGACGGTCATCGGACCCGGTGGCCCCGTTGAAGTCGCCGACCTGCCGCTGGATCCCGGTGTCGTCGGAGACCTCGAACAACCGCACCTGGCCGGCGCCGCCGATGGCCGCCGCCAACGGGCCCGACCGGGCGAGCAGCAACGATCCCGCCACCCCGACGAACCGGATCGGCAGGGCACCCGAGGTGGTGTCGATCAGCTGGGATCGCGCCTCCAGCGTCGGGGAGATCTCGTATCCGACCATCGCCATCTGCGCGGCGAGCAGCGGATCACGGTCGACGAGATCGGCCGAGACCACCGCCATCTGCTGCGACAGCGCCTGGTTGCGGGCGTCCTCGGCCCGTTCACGCTGGTGCACGGCATTGACGCCGGCCACCACCGCGGTCACCGCGGCGAGTACCGCCACCACACCGAACACCGCGGCGAACGTGGCGAAGCGACGCAGCTGCCGGGCCCGACGCTGCTCGTGCTCGGCCTGGTCGCGGACCCGCGCAGCACCCGCGGCAAGGAAGTCACGGCCGGTCTCATCCGGGCCGATCCGACCGGCATCGCCCTGCGAAGTCCCGACCGGCACCGGTCCCGTGGGAGCGAGGCCTGCGGAGCCGGTGTCGGTGAGCGTGGCGAACATCTCGAGTCGCGCCTGCGACGGCAGCAGGTCGTCGGGCCGGCCATTGCTGTCCCACGGCTCGGCGAGCGTCCGCAGCCGCCGCAACAGCAGCAACCGTTCACGGTCGGCGTCGATCCATTCGGTCAGCCGCGGCCATGCGGTCAGCAGGGCCTCGTGCGCGACCTGCGCATGCGACGAGGTCACCGTGATCAGGCGGGCCGCGGCAAAGGTGTCGAGCACCGGCGCGGTGTCCGGGCCGAGGTCGGCGAGCCGGACGGTACGGCGGGTGACGGTGTCCTCGTCGACGTTGACCATCGCCAGCAGGATGCGGCGGGCGGTGGCCTGTTCGGTGTCGTCGAGCTCGGCATACACCGACTCCGCGGTCTGCTCCACGGCGCCGGAGATCCGGCCGGTGGCGACATAGTCACGGACGGTGAGCCGTCGGCCGTCGGACTTCTCCCAGGTGGCGCGCAGCGCGTGGGACAGCAGCGGCAGCACCCCGGTGTCGGTCGGCCGGTTCGGCGACGCCGGCGCGACGTCGTCGAGGAGCATGGTGACCAGGTCGTCGTCGACGGTGGCCCCGGCGGACTCGGCGGGGCGGACGATCACCTCCCGCAGTTCGGCGCGGGTCATCGGCGGGATCAGCTCCTGGGCGGCGGCCAGGATCGGGGCGAAGGCCGCACTCGCCGCGGCCCGCCCGTAGAAGTCGGCACGCAGCACCGCCACCACCACCGCCCGGCGCCCGGCCGTCCGCCGATCGATCTCGGCGAGGAACGCCGACCGCGTGGCCTGATCGTGCTGGGTCCACAGCTCCTCGAGCTGATCGATCACCACCGCCACCGGCACGTCGGCAGGCACCTCGGCGATCCCGTCGAAGGCCGCCGCGAGCGAGGCGATCGGGTCGTCTCCGGGAACCCCGATCACCGAGCGCCAGCCGGCGAGCGGACCCGGGGCACCCACCCGCGCCAGCAGACCGGCCCGCACCGCAGACGACTTGCCCACCCCCGACGCGCCGACGACCACCAGCGCCGGGTACGGCTCCCCCTGCGCCGGATCGGTCACCGGCTCATCCGGCAGACGCCCGACGAGGGTCCGCTCCAGCCGGTCGACGACGGCGTCCCGGCCGAAGAACACCGACCCGTCCGCGGTGCCGTATGCCTCGAAACCGCGATAGGGGCAGTCGGCCGTGGCACGCCTACGCGACCGGCGCGAGGAGCGTTCGGCCGCCGACCACCACCGCGCGAGGTCGTCGTCGGTGACCACGCCACACGTCCGCAGCACCCGCTCGAACATCTCGCGACTGGCCTTGGTCGGGGCGTGCTGTCCGGCGAACCAGCCCGCGACGGTGCCCAGGAGGGCGTTCGCCTCGGTCGCCACATCGCGCACGCTCAGACCCGAATCCTCACGCAGCCGGGTCAGTGCACGACCCAGCTCGTCGCGAGTCGATACAGATTCCGGGCTCATCCCGAATCCCCTCCGCCGGCGAGATTTGCGCAGGTCAGCGTATCGGAATTCGTATCGACTTGGCTCTGCTGACGGTTTCGACACGTCCGTGAGAGGTTCCGGGGACCAGGATTGGCCCGAACGGACGACAGTCCACCCATCCACACAACGGTGCCCCCACTCGATCCGAGGTCACCGATCCCTCGTCCAGGAGGCAGCGATCATCACCGGAACCGACCGTCCCGCACCGTCCGGACGGTCCGCACCCACCCCCACCGGTCGTCTGCGCGTCGTCCCCGCACCGGCTTCCCGGCGGCCCCGACTGTCCGACCGTGAGATCGAGGTGATGCTCACGTGGCTACGCGCCGAATCCAAGCAGGAGGCCGCCGGTGAACTGTTCATCAGCGTGTCGACGGTGAGCACCCACATCTCGCGGATTCGGGTCAAATACGAGTCGGCCGGGCGCCCGGCGACATCCAAGTCGAGTCTGTTCGTCCGTGCGATCCAGGACGGGTACGCCACCCTCGACGACTGGTGAACCCGCAGCCGCACCGGCAGATCTCGGCCGGCCGCTCCGCCGGCAGGACCGTACAGACGGCTCCGCCCGCAGGACCGTACAGACGGCTCCGCCGGCAGACTCGATCAGACGGCTCCGCCGGCGACGACCGACCACCCCGGTTCGCGAGGTGGTCGGTCGTCGCCGGCGGCATATACCGCACCGCAACCGCGATCATCGACGAGGCGCCGCATCCCCATCGGCGCCTCGTCGGCGATCAGCGGTCGAGGAACCAGCCGGCGCGCTTGGCGCGCCAGACCATGTCTTCCCAGTAGTCCCACTGATGAGTGCCGACATTGGGAAAGTCTGTGGAGATCCGGATGCCCTGCAGGGCCGCGGCGACCTCGAACGCCCGTGACTGGGCGAGCGCGACCACCTCGAGCGGGGTGCCCTTGACCGACGCGACGGCATCGGTGTTGTGCGGACCCCACGTCGCCGATCCGGATGCGACGCGGATCTTCATCCCGCGCATCCGCGGCAGCTGGACGAGGGCGTCGTTGCGTTCCCAGCGCGGCGCCCACGGCGGACCCCACATCGCGTCGGCGCTGAGCGGGCCCACCCCGCCCTCCACGCCGGCGTCGAGCAGGGCCAGTCGTACGGCCTCACGCATCGTCGGCGCCGAGATGTTGACGTAGCCCGACATGGAGAAGACGTGCGAGATGCGCGCCCGGTGGTAGGCGCCGTAGATCATCGCCGCGCCGCCGCCCATCGAGATCCCCATGACCGCGTACTTGTGCCACGGCCCCACGGCCAGGCCGCGGGCGTCGAGGGCGCGGACGATGGCATCGAGCCGGCACGTCCAGCGGTAGCGATAGGCGATCTTGCTGCCAGGGCTGGCCGACTCCCAGTCGGTGTAGAAGCTCCCCAGACCACCGACCGGCTCCACCACGTTGACACCCGACGACGCCATCCGCTGGATGCGGGTCTCGTGCCGCCAGCCCGACATGTCGCTCGTCGCGCGCAGACCGTCGAGCGCGATGACGGTCTTGTAGTTACCCGGTCGGCTCCAGATGTCGACCGGGCTCGCGGGCATACCGCAGCCGCCGACCTTGATCCGGTTGAAGGTCGCCGCCTCGGCGGGACCACCACCGCTTGCGCCGACGATCACCAGCGCTGTCGCAGCAATCACCACCGCGATCACTCGCCGGCCCACGCGCTTGTGAACCGACCGCTTCAAAGGGGAACGCACGGGCGGAACAGTATGGCCCCGGAGGCCTCGGGAACACCCCGAAACGGGCGCCGTGACCACAGGGCGCCCCCATTGATACCAACCAGTTACCCAAGTGGCTATTGGTGCAGGATGTTACTAATGTGACTCGTGTGGTCTATCTGTCGGCGATTTCGGCGGTCATCCATCCACGCACCGATTCCACGCCGCAGAACCCTTCCGGCTCGATGTCACAGAACCCTTCCGGCTCCATGTCACAGAGCACTCCCGGCTGCAGGCCGCAGCGCACTCCCGCTCACAGCAGGTGGGCCATCCGCTTCTTTGTGCGGTTGGTCTTGACGATCCACGCGAGGTCGGGGTCTGTGGTGTCGAGGGCGTCGAACACGGCCAATCCCGGTTGCGGATCGGCTGCCACCGCCACACTCCAGCAGTAGCCAAGGCTCTGTCGCAGGACTCGCGCTGCGGGAGTGCGTCGTGATGCACCCACGGGTAGCGCGCCCAAAACAGCCGTCGCGCGGCGACAGACCTCGACTGCCACCGCTGCCGCTTCGGGTGTGCGTAGCAGGCGCGGCTCGCAGATGGCCGCCGTACCTGCCCGCGCGATGAGCGGGTTCGGGTCACCGGCCCAGTCGCGGGTCAGCGACTGCACGGCGTCACCATCGGCGTCCGCGGCCTCCTGCACGCCGATCACCACACCTTCACGCACCCGCCATCGGTCATCGACGGCCAGCTCCCGCAACCGTGAGCGCGATGTCGGGTCGGCGATCCGGGTGCCCAAGCAGATCGCCCCGCACATCACCTGGTACTCGTCGTCGCTCCGCAGGAGCCGGTCGACCAGTTGTGGATCATCGGCGACCTGGTCACCGCGATCGCCAGTGACGTATTGGCCCGCGGCCCCGGCAGCCCGGAGTTCGCATCCAGAAACCCCGGCCATTCGGCGCGGTCCAGTCGCCGCAATCGGGCCGCCCACTGCTCCACCGCCTTCGACACCCCGACAGCATACGGCGATACAGACGGGCAACCGGCGTCATCGGCGGACGCATGGTCACCACGCATCCTGACGGTCGATTCGCCTACCGCCCAGCGGTTTCCGAGCACCGACAACGCAGGTCGGCGAGTCGGGCCAACCGCCGGCCGACGGCACGACCGACACAACAGAGCGCCCCAACCGCGAAAGCGGTTGGGGCGCTCTGTTTGTCAGACTCGGCGAGTCAGATCGACAAAGTGAGACTCAGAGAATCACTTGTTGATCCGTGACGCAGGCCCACGCCCGAACGACAACGCTCACACGCTGCCGCGACGGGCGTGGCAAATCGTCACTTGTTGATCTTGGTGACTCGACCCGCACCAACGGTGCGGCCACCCTCGCGGATGGCGAAGCGCAGGCCCTCGTCCATGGCGACCGGCTGGATCAGCTTGACGCTCATCTCGGTGTTGTCGCCCGGCATGACCATCTCGGTGCCCTCGGGGAGGGTCACGACGCCGGTCACGTCGGTGGTACGGAAGTAGAACTGCGGACGGTAGTTGTTGAAGAACGGGGTGTGGCGGCCACCCTCGTCCTTCGACAGGATGTACGCCTGGCCCTCGAACTCGGTGTGCGGGGTGGTGGTACCCGGCTTCACGATGACCTGGCCACGCTCGACGTCCTCACGCTTGAGGCCGCGGAGCAGCAGACCCGCGTTGTCGCCGGCCTGAGCCGAATCGAGGAGCTTGTGGAACATCTCGATACCGGTGACGGTGGTCTTCTGCGACTTCTCGCGGATGCCGACGATCTCGACTTCCTCGTTCACGTTGACCTCGCCGCGCTCCACACGACCGGTGACCACGGTGCCGCGGCCGGTGATGGTGAAGACGTCCTCGACGGGCATCAGGAACGGCTTGTCGGTCTCGCGAACCGGATCCGGGATCGACTCGTCGACAGCGTCCATCAGTTCCTCGACGGACTTGACCCACTCCGGGTCACCCTCGAGAGCCTTCAGGGCCGAGACCTTGACGACCGGGGCTTCCTCGTCGAACTCCTGGGCGGCCAGCAGTTCGCGGACCTCCATCTCGACGAGCTCGATGATCTCTTCGTCGTCGACCATGTCGGCCTTGTTCAGGGCGACCAGGATGTAAGGAACACCGACCTGGCGGGCCAGCAGCACGTGCTCGCGGGTCTGCGGCATCGGGCCGTCGGTGGCGGCGACCACGAGGATCGCACCGTCCATCTGAGCCGCACCGGTGATCATGTTCTTGATGTAGTCGGCGTGACCCGGGGCGTCGACGTGCGCGTAGTGACGCTTCTCGGTCTCGTACTCCACGTGAGAGATGTTGATCGTGATACCACGAGCCTTCTCTTCGGGAGCCTTGTCGATCTGGTCGAACGCGAAGCTCTTGTTGAGCTCCGGGAACTTGTCGTGCAGGACCTTGGTGATGGCCGCGGTCAGGGTGGTCTTGCCGTGGTCGACGTGACCGATGGTGCCGATGTTCACGTGCGGCTTGGTCCGCTCGAACTTCGCCTTCGCCACTTGATTGTCCTCCTGGACTTGTTGCTCTACTGGGCGGATCCCAGCAGGGGTTTTCTCTTACGTTGTTCGCGCCGTGGAGCACACCTGGTGGTGTGCCAGCGCTTCGCCAAAACCTCTGGCCGAGTAGGGATTACTCGCCGGTGGCCTTCGCGATGATTTCCTTCGACACGTTCGCCGGAACCTCGGCGTACGAGTCGAACACCATGGAGTAGTTAGCCCGGCCCTGGGTCTTCGACCGAAGGTCGCCGATGTAGCCGAACATCTCCGACAGCGGAACCTGTGCCTTGACGACACGGGCACCACTGCGCTCCTCCATGGCCTGGATCTGGCCACGGCGGGAGTTCAGGTCGCCGATCACGTCACCCATGTAGTCCTCCGGGGTCGTGACCTCGACGGCCATGATCGGCTCCAGGATGACCGGGCTCGCCATCTTCGCGGCCTCCTTGAGGGCCTGCGCGCCGGCGATCTTGAAGGCCATCTCCGAGGAGTCGACGTCGTGGTACTGACCGTCGAGCAGGGTGACCTTCAGGTTGACCAGCGGGTAACCGGCGAGCACACCGTACTGCATCGCGTCCTGCGCACCGGCATCCACCGACGGGATGTACTCACGCGGCACGCGACCACCGGTCACGGCGTTCTCGAACTCGTAGGTTGCGCCGTCTTCGGCATCGACCAGCGGCTCGAGCTTGATCTGGACCTTGGCGAACTGGCCCGATCCACCCGTCTGCTTCTTGTGGGTGTAATCGTGCTTCTCCACCGTCTTGCGGATGGTCTCGCGGTAGGCGACCTGGGGCTTGCCCACGTTGGCCTCGACCTTGAACTCGCGACGCATGCGGTCGACCAGGATGTCGAGGTGGAGCTCGCCCATACCGCCGATGACGGTCTGGCCGGTCTCCTCGTCGAGCTGCACCGAGAAAGTCGGATCCTCTTCGGCGAGCTTCTGGATCGCAGTGCCCAGCTTCTCCTGGTCGGACTTGGTCTTCGGCTCGATCGAGACGTTGATGACCGGGTCCGGGAAGCTCATCGACTCGAGCACGATCGGGGCGCTCGAATCACACAGGGTGTCACCGGTGGTGGTGTCCTTGAGGCCGATCATCGCGTAGATGTGTCCCGCGGTGGCGTCCTCGACCGGCATCTCCTTGTTGGCATGCATCTGGAAGAGCTTGCCGATGCGCTCCTTCTTGCCCTTGGTGGCATTCAGGACCTGGGTGCCGGCGGAGATGTGACCCGAGTACACGCGGACGAAGGTCAGCTTGCCGAAGAACGGGTGCGCAGCGATCTTGAACGCCAGGGCCGAGAACGGCTCCTCGGCGGAAGGCTTACGCGACAGCTCCTCTTCCTCGTTGCCCACGGCGTGACCCTCGACGGAGGGGACGTCCAGCGGCGACGGGAGGTAGTCGATGACCGCGTCCAGCATCGGCTGGACACCCTTGTTCTTGAACGCCGAACCACACAGCACGGGATAGAACTCGCGCGAGATGGTGACCTTGCGGATCGCGGCCTTGATCTCCTCGGCGGAGAGCTCCTCGCCACCGAAGTACTTCTCGAGCAGCGCCTCGTCGGTCTCGGCGACGGTCTCGAGCAGCTTCTCGCGGTACTCGGCGACCTTGTCGACCAGGTCCGCGGGGATCTCCTCGATGGTCGGCTCGGCGCCGATCTCGACGGTGCCGCGCCAGGTGATGGCCTTCTGCTCGATCAGGTCGACGACGCCGTCGAAGTTGTCCTCGGCACCGATCGGGAGCTGCAGCACCAGCGGCTTGGCCCCGAGGCGGTCCTCGATGGTCTTGACGGTGAAGTAGAAGTCGGCGCCCAGCTTGTCCATCTTGTTGACGAAGCAGATGCGGGGCACGTCGTACTTCTCGGCCTGCCGCCAGACCTGCTCGGACTGGGGCTCGACGCCCTCCTTGCCGTCGAAGACGGCAACGGCACCGTCGAGCACGCGCAGGCTGCGCTCCACCTCGACGGTGAAGTCGACGTGACCCGGGGTGTCGATGATGTTGATCTGGTTCTTGTTCCAGAAGCAGGTCACGGCCGCGGAGGTGATGGTGATACCCCGCTCCTTCTCCTGCTCCATCCAGTCGGTGGTCGAGGCACCGTCGTGGGTTTCACCGATCTTGTAGTTGACACCGGTGTAGTAGAGGATTCGCTCGGTGGTGGTCGTCTTGCCGGCATCGATGTGCGCCATGATGCCGATGTTGCGAACCTTGTTGAGGTCGCTGAGCACTTCCTGTGCCACGTGGTTTCCCTTCGGGAATTGCTTTGTACAAGGGACTTGTCGCCCCGCGTGACCGTGCGGGATGCGACGGTCACGCGGAGCAGGTTCTCACCAGCGGTAGTGCGCGAACGCCCGGTTGGCCTCGGCCATCTTGTGGGTGTCCTCACGACGCTTGACCGAAGCACCGAGGCCGTTGGAGGCATCGAGGAGCTCGTTGGCCAGACGCTCGACCATGGTCTTCTCGCGACGCTGCCGCGAGAAGGTCACCAGCCAGCGCAGCGCCAGGGTGTTGGCGCGACCCGGCTTGACCTCGATCGGCACCTGGTAGGTGGCACCACCGACGCGGCGGCTCTTCACCTCGAGGGTCGGCTTGACGTTGTCGAGGGCGCGCTTGAGGGTGACGACCGGGTCGGTGCCGGTCTTCTCGCGGGCCTGCTCGAGGGCCTGGTAGACGATCCGCTCGGCGGTCGACTTCTTGCCGTCGAGGAGGATCTTGTTGATCAGCTGGGTGACCAGGGGCGAACCGTAGACCGGGTCGTTGATCAGCGGGCGCTTGGGTGCGGGTCCTTTACGAGGCATGACTTATCAGCTCCCCTTCTTCGCGCCGTAGCGGCTGCGGGCCTGCTTGCGGTCCTTGACACCCTGGGTGTCCAGCGAGCCGCGGATGATCCGGTAACGCACACCCGGGAGGTCCTTCACACGACCACCGCGGACGAGCACCATCGAGTGCTCCTGCAGGTTGTGACCCTCACCCGGGATGTAAGCGGTGACCTCGACGGAGCTGGTCAGGCGCACGCGGGCGACCTTACGCAGCGCGGAGTTCGGCTTCTTCGGGGTGGTGGTGTAGACGCGGGTGCACACGCCGCGACGCTGCGGGCTCCCCTTGAGCGCTGCGGTCTTCTTCTTCGCAGGCTTGTCCGTACGGCCCTTGCGGACCAACTGATTGATTGTTGGCACTTGGTGTGATCTTCCTTTTCGGCACTGACCGCCCGTGCTTGCCGGCACGGGGCGATCCCTTGCGGTTGTCGTCGTTGTGGTTTGTGCTCCGGGCAGGTTGTCGAAATCCGGAAAACCCGGTTTTCGGCGACCTCCACAACTCGCCCCACCAGCACATTCATGCTGGTCAGTACAGTTATCGCTACCCCGAGGTCGGGCGTGTCACGCACACCACGGCGGTATCGCATGTCAGTCCGACGGTCCCGTCACACGGGGCGGGAGTACCCGTGCGACATGCTCACCTCGATCACCGGAGTCGATGACGTCGGCAGGGCACGCGGACTGGCCCGGCATGCGCCAGGCACCGACGACCAACTCTACCGATCGAGTTTGCACAGGTCAAAAATCGGATCCAGGTCGCCAACCACGGGCGACGTGCAGGTGAGCGGAGGGTGATCGATCGATGCCGACCACGCTACGCCCCGATCCGCGCTCGCGGGGCCCGCTGCGCGAAGTTCCTCCTCCTCGGTGTCGGAGAATCCGCAGGCCCGGGCAGGAAAGCCCGCCGGGCGGTGTGGAAGACGACATTCGGGGCCGGAAGCGTGCGACGCGGCCTCAGTGCAGGAAGAAGTTCTTGATCACGACGATCACCGCCGCCAGCAGCGCGGTGAACAGGCCTGCGGCCACGGCGCGGAATCCCAGCGGATTGCCCTGCACCCGCTGCGCCACGATCTGCAGGGACGCGATCCGCACCACCACGATCGCACCGGCCACCAGCTGGGTGAGGCGCGTCGGGAACAGGTCATGATAGCCGAGCGCCAGGACGATCGCCGGCCACACCGCCGACGACATGATCGGCAGTGCGTCGCGGAGTTCGTGGCGGGCCGTGCGGCGAACATCCTCGCGGTCGGGGCGGCCGGACTCCGGCGGGATGCTCGCATCACCCACCAGCTGGGCGAAGACATGCGCGATGTAGGTGGTCGCGCCGGTGGCCAGCACGATCAGCGCGGCGGTGCCGTCGGTGATCGTGTGCGCGGTCGCGACGACCACGGCCGCGAGCACCAGGATGTTGCCGTAGACATAGGCCGACAACCGGGACGTCGCACGGTGCCGCGGAAGTGGTCCGTCGCGTCGCTCCGTGAGTTTGCGGAAGAACGACGGCCGTCCCGTGGCATCGTCGTCGGCCTGGTCGGCAACATCCTCGGTCATCACTGGATTCCCCTGTCGTCCGATGGTCCTTCGGCTGCCGGCCCCGGCGGGGTCTCAGTCCTTGGCGTGCGGGAGCTTGGTGGTGGGTCCGCCGCGTTTGGCCGGATTCGACGGCGGCGGCACCATCGGCCCGATGTCGCCGTCCGGGGCGGTGTCGACGTCGACGACCACCGGTGCGTGATCGCTCGGCTTGGTGCCCTTGCGGGCGGCACGGTCGACCCAGGCCGCCGCCACCCGATCCGAGACCGATGTCCCGGCCAGGATCAGGTCGATCCGCATGCCCAGGTCCTTGTGGAACATCCCGGCGCGGTAGTCCCAGTAGCTGTAGATCTGCTCGTCGGGCCAGCGGCGGCGCACCACGTCGGTCAGGCCGAGTCCCTCGAGTCCGGCGAGTGCCTTGCGTTCGGGTTCGGTGACGTGGGTGTGGCCGGCGAAGGCGCGCGGGTCGTAGACGTCGGCGTCGGCCGGGGCGATGTTGATGTCACCGCACAGCATGGTGTCGGCGGCCTCGGGCTCGACCACCTCACGAAGCCGGTCCAGCCAGGCGAGCTTGTAGTGGTAGTGGTCGGAGTCGATCTCGCGGCCGTTGGGGACGTAGAGCGAGTACACCCGCGCCCCACCACACACCGCCGACACCGCACGCGCCTCGGGCTTGTCGTCGCGGTCGGGAAAGCCGGGGGCGCCGTCGAATCCGCGCCGGACGTCGTCGAGCCCCACCTTCGACAGGATCGCCACACCGTTCCACTGCCCCTGACCGACATGCACGAACTCGTAGCCGCGGTCGGTGAACTCGGGTCCGAGGACCGTGTCGAAGACGTCGTCGGACAGTTTGGTCTCCTGCAGGCACACCACATCGGGCTGCCGCTCGTCCAACCACGGCAGCAATCGGGGGATCCGCTGCTTCACCGAGTTCACATTCCAGGTCGCGACACGCATGGGATCAGGCTAGTGCGGTACCCCGACAGCGCGGTAACCCCCGTGACGACCCGCCTACCGTGGGGGTATGCACCCACCGGGCCGCCCGAGACGACTGACGAACGCGGAGAAGGACTTCGCGCGGGCGGTGTTCGGGCCGCGGGCCGACTGGCTCGACACGGTCGTCCTCACCGGGTTCATCGGGTGGCGGGGACGTGCCTTCGTCTTCCCGCTCACCCGGCGGACCGTCCTGTGCAACATCGGTGACTGCGCTGCCCGCCCCACCACGTCGTCGACCCCCGCCTACCCCCAGCCCGGCCGGTTGTTCGTCCACGAGCTCGTCCACGTCTGGCAGTTCACCCATCGCCGCCGCGCCCGGACCCTTGCCACCGCGATCTGGGAGCAGGTCCGCCACCTTCGGGGCACGAACGTCTACCACCTGGCCGCCACCCCGCCCGAGTGGGATGCGATGACGCTGGAACAGCAGGCGACGGTGGTCGACCGCTGGTTCGCCGGCAGCTCACCGACCCGCGCACCGATGGACGCCGACAGCCCGTACCGCCGGTTCGTCGAGCACGTCCGTCACGGCTGAGCCGCCGTGACAGCGGGGCCTTCCCCTCACCGCCCCGGTGTGTGATGGTGTGAGCATCGACATACCGACCGCCCACCGGCCCGCCCGGAACGACCCGCCACCACCTCGCCGCACCGTGATCGCGCAGAGCTGGCGGCGTTCGGCGCTGTCGGGGGTGCGCCCGGAGTCCACCACGCTCCCCGACCCGGTCGACGTGTCGTCGGCCGATCCGCTGCTCGACGCCGCACGACCGGTCCTCGACGAGGCCGCGGTCCGCATCGCCGACACCGACATGTCGCTGCTGCTGGTCGACCACGAATGCCGGATGGTGTCGCGGGTGACGGCGGGCGCCACCATCGAACGCATCCTCGACGACGCGGGTGCGTCGAGCGGGGTGGCCTTCACCGAGTCCGCGGTCGGCACCACCGCGCTCGGCACCCCCGCCGAGATCCGCCGCGGTGTGCTGGTCAACGGCTCCGAGCACTACCTCGACCGGTTCAAGCAGCTCAGTTGCTTCGGGCAGCCGATCATCCACCCGGCGACCCGTCGCCTCGCGGGCAGCCTGTGCATGACCGAGGTCGGCGACCGCGCCAATCCGCTGTCGATCCCGTTCGTGACCGCGATCGTCAACGACATCGCCGACCGCCTCCTCGACCGGTCACGCGCGCACCAGCGTCGCGTACTCGACGCCTTCCAGCGGGCCGCACCCCGACGCGACGTCGCGGTCGCCGCCCTCGGTGACGATCTGCAGCTCACCAATGCCCTTGCCGCCGACCTGCTCTCCCCCACCGATATCGGCGCCCTGCGGATGGTCGTCGCCGATCCATCGCTGCACGCGACCTCGATGCGCACCACCCTGACGTCGGGGACGGCGGTGGAGGTGCTCGTCGAACCGGTCGGCGGGACCCGGGGTGCGGCGGTGTTCCATCTGCGGCCGGCACCGGCCACCCCCACCCGTTCTCCGGCCCCGGTGTCGGCACCGGGCGCCTCCGTCCCGCCGGTCCGCAGCACCGCGATCACCGGCGAGCCCGGCACCGGCCGCAGCACCGAGGCGCACCGGGTGGCCACCGACCTCGCCGACGTCGCACCCGTGGTCGTCGACGTCGCCGAGACCCTCCTCGAGGGCACCCCGCCGGACGTTCCCGCGCTGCTCACGCAGGCCCGCGCCCGCGGCGCGGCCCTGATCGTCGACGGCGCCGACCTGCTCGACGACCGGTCGCTGACCCTGCTGCGCCATGTCGCCGCGCGGACGTCGCCGACCCCGCTGATCGTGGTGACCGGCCCGGCCACACAGATCGGATCGGGTGCGGCCGCACTGCTCGGGCAATGCGGGCGACGGATCGAACTGCCGCCACTGCGGCATCGCACCGCCGAACTCGCGGTGATCGCGACATCGGTCATCACCGAGCTCGCGCCGGGAACCGAACTGTCCAGCGGCGCCGCCGACGCCCTGCTCTCACAGGAGTGGCCGGGCAACCTCACCGAGCTGGTCACCGCGCTCGGCGACGCGGTCGCGGCGAGCACCACCCGCGGGTCGCGCACCGTCGACCTCGCCGATCTGCCGGAGCGCTACCGCACCACCAGTCGCGCATCGCGCCTGGCCGGCCGTGAGCAGGCCGAACGTCAGGCCATCATCGACGCGCTGGACCGCAACGGCCACAACAAGGTTCATGCGGCCCGCGAACTCGGGATCAGCCGCACCACGCTGTACGCCCGAATCCGCGCGCTCGGGATCTAGAGGCTCGGGACGGGACTCTCGTCACCGGGGACGGGCCCGGCCTCGTCGGCGCGCAGGGTCTGGCGGGCCAGGGCGGTGATCAGGTCGGTCTGGGTGACGATCCCGACGATGTGATCGCCGTCGAGCACCGGCACGGCGTCACACCCGCCGTCGGCGAGCAGCGGCAGCAGGGCGGCGACCGGGGTGTCGGGGTGTGCCACCGGCAGGTCGACGTCCATCACGTCGACCGCCCCGATCGGTGTGCGGTGTCCGCCGAGTGCGGTGATCAGATGGATCTGGAAGACCACGCCCACATACCTGCCGTCGTCGGCGATCACCGGCAACGAGGTGAACCCGTACTCGCCGAACAACTGCGCGAGTCGTTCCGGCGTGGTGTCGGGCGCCACGGTGATCAGATCGCGCGACATCACCGATGCCGCGTCGAGCGGATCGGTCCGGTGGCCGGCGGCCTGCAGCTCGGCGGCACCGATCAGTCGGGCGAGGTCGGCGACACCGAGGTTCAGCGACTGCCGGTAGCGGGCCAGGATGTCGGTCAGCTCGTCCTCGGTGAGGCCGAGCCGTTCCGGCGGGCGCGGCTCATCGGCGAACTGACGGAACGGGTAGTGCCGTCGGGTGGCCCGCCCGTAGACGGTGGCCACGAGCACCAGCAGCACAGCACCCACCGCCACCGGGGCGAGGGCGAACCGGAAACCCAATGCGTGCACGGCATCCGGTGAGAGTGCCGCGGTGAGCGCGACCGCACCGGCCGGGGGATGCACGGCGCGGCAGGCGATCATCGCGGTGACCGCCAGACCCACGGCCAGCACCACACGCAGAAGTGGTTGGGACACGGTCAGTGTCACCGCGACACCGACCACCGCCGAGAGGACACTGCCGACCACCGTCGGCCAGGGCTGGGCCAGTGGACTGCTGGGCGCGGCGAACACGAGCACGGTGGTGGCCCCGAACGGGGCGATCATGTAGAGGCCGGTGGTCAGGTCGACGCCCGAACACACGAGTACCGCACCGACGACGGCCATGCCGAGCAGGGCGCCGACCCCGGCGCGGACCGCTTCCCACGGCGTTCCGGCCGGCGACGCCGGGCCGAGGCTCCGGATCGCGGCACGGACCGACACCGCGCGTCTGGTGGACATGCTCGGCTCTCCTGTTGTCACGGTCGGGGCGATCTCACGCTAGCGGTGTCCGATTCCCTCACCGGCCACCACCCCGAGTGTGAGAACGCCATTGGCTGAGAAGTGTTCACCCCGATCACCTCGCACGGCACTGCCCGGCCGGACAGTGTTCGGTCAGGTCCGATCGCGGGAACTGTCCACCCCGCACTGTTCAGCTTCTGGACATCCCGGCGCACTCATGCGGTGGCAGAAATAGATGCAGATGCGCATCTATGACCCAGATCACTTCGCCACCGAGTCCCGACCAGGAGCACACATGACTGCCGTCGCCACCGAGCCCTTGCCCGCCGTCCGTGACTTCATCGCCTGCGATCGCCAGATGCTGATCGGCGGTGAGTGGGTGCCGGCCGCGTCGGGCCGCACCTTCGAGACCATCGATCCGGCCACCGGCCGCCCGCTCACCGCGGTCGCCCACGGTGACGCCGCCGACGTCGACCGTGCGGTCCGGGCGGCCCGCGCCGCGTTCACCGACGGGCCGTGGGCGCGGATGAAGCCCAACGAGCGGGAGCGGCTGTTGTGGCGGGTGGGTGACATCCTCACCGAGCGCGCCGAGGAGTTCGGCCAGCTCGAGGCCCTCGACAACGGCAAGGCCGCCACCATCGCCACCGCCGTCGACGTCGCGTGGTCGGCCGACATCTTCCGCTACAACGCCGGTCTGGCCACCAAGATCACCGGCTCCACCGTCGACGTGTCGATGCCGTTCGTCCCCGGCGGCGAGTTCCACGCCTACACGCTGCGCGAGCCGGTCGGTGTGTGCGGGCTGATCGTGCCGTGGAACTTCCCGCTGCTGATGGCCGCCTTCAAGCTGGCCCCGGCACTCGCGGCGGGCAACACCGTGATCCTCAAGCCCGCCGAGCAGACCCCGCTCACCGCGCTGCTGCTCGGAGAGGTGTTCTGCGAGGCAGGCTTCCCGCCCGGGGTGGTCAACATCGTCACCGGTTTCGGTGACGCCGGAGCCGCGTTGTCGGCGCACGACGACGTCGACAAGATCGCGTTCACCGGCTCCACCGAGGTCGGCAAGAAGATCGTCGACGCGGCCAAGGGCAACCTGAAGAAGGTGTCACTGGAGCTGGGTGGCAAGAGCCCCAACATCGTCTTCGCCGACGCCGACTTCGAGAAGGCGGTCGCCGGGTCGGTCGCGGCGTGGATGTTCAACCACGGCCAGTGCTGTGTGGCCGGGACCCGCCTGTTCGTCGAACGTCCCATCTTCGACGACTTCACCGCCGCCGTCGCCGAGGCCGCATCCCAGGCCACCATCGGACCGGGCCTCGACCCGGCCACCGAGCTCGGACCGCTGGTCAGTCAGGAACAGTTCGACCGTGTCTCCGGCTATCTGGTCGCGGGTATCGCCGACGGCGCACGCGCACTGACCGGCGGAAAGCGCTGGGGCACGGAGGGATTCTTCATCGAGCCGACGGTCTTCGTCGACGTCGAGCCCGACTTCTCGATCGTGCGGGAGGAGATCTTCGGCCCGGTCGTGGCGGCGATGCCCTTCGACGCCGACACCGGGGTGACCGCGGCGGCCAACGACTCGATCTACGGTCTGGCCGCGGGGATCTGGACGCAGGACCTGTCCAAGGCGCACAAGACGGCCCGCCAGATCAAGGCCGGCTCGGTGTGGGTCAACCAGTACAACGGCTTCGACACGGCCATGCCGTTCGGCGGGTACAAGCAGTCGGGCTGGGGTCGTGAACTCGGCCAGTCGGCCATCGAGCTCTACACCCAGACCAAGGCCGTCAACATCGCGCTCTGATCCTCCGCTCCCCCTCTCACCACGATTCACCCATCACGACAAAGGAGTCCGCACCATGAGCATGACCACCAAGGCCGCCGTCCTCACCGGCCCCGGCAAGCCGTTCGAGATCGTCGAACTCGACCTCGACGAGCCCCGCGAGGGCGAGGTACTGATCAAGTACACCGCCGCCGGCCTGTGCCATTCCGACCTGCACCTGACCGACGGCGACCTCCCGCCGCGCTATCCGATCGTCGGCGGTCACGAGGGGTCGGGGATCATCGAGGCGATCGGTCCGGGCGTCACCAAGGTCAAGCCCGGCGATCACGTGGTGTGCAGCTTCATCCCCAACTGCGGCACCTGCCGCTACTGTTCCACCGGGCGACAGAACCTGTGTGACATGGGTGCCACCATCCTGGAGGGCTCCATGCCCGACGGCACCTTCCGATTCCATTCCGGCAAGGACGATTTCGGCGCGATGTGCATGCTCGGCACCTTTGCCGAACGGGCCACCATCAGCCAGCACTCGGTGGTCAAGGTCGACGAGTGGCTGCCGCTGGACAAGGCCGTGCTGGTCGGCTGCGGTGTACCGTCGGGCTGGGGTACCTCGGTGTACGCCGGTGGGGTCCAAGCCGGTGACACCGTGGTGATCTACGGCATCGGCGGACTGGGTATCAACGCGGTGCAGGGTGCGGTGTCGGCGGGCGCCAAGTACGTCGTGGCCGTCGATCCGGTCGCCCTGAAGCGCGAGACCGCCCTGAAGTTCGGTGCCACACATGCCTTCGCCGACGCCGACGAGGCCGCGGCCAAGGTCAACGAGCTCACCTGGGGCCAGGGTGCCGATCAGGCACTGATCCTGGTCGGCACCGTCGACGAGCAGGTGGTGCAGAGCGCGACCGCGGTGATCGGCAAGGGCGGCACCGTGGTGATCACCGGCCTGGCCGATCCCACCAAGCTCACCGTGCACGTGTCGGGCACCGATCTGACCCTCAACCAGAAGACCATCAAGGGCACTCTGTTCGGTTCGGCCAATCCGCAGTACGACATCGTCCGGCTGCTCCGTCTCTACGATGCCGGCCAGCTCAAGCTCGACGAGCTGATCACCCAGACCTACACCCTCGACCAGGTGAACGACGGTTACCAGGATCTGCGCGACGGCAAGAACATTCGCGGTGTGATCATCCACGACAGCTGAGTGACACCCAGGGACGCGACCACCGCCGAGGTGGTCGCGTCCCCACGGCCATGGCTCAACCACCCACCACGAGTTGATGATTGAGCCGGGACCGAGCCAGAAAGGCGAGGACCCGAGTCGAAATCCCCGCAACACACACCCGGCGCCAACCACCCCCAAACCGGTCACGCCCGCAGCTCAGCCCACCAAGGTTTCGACACAGGTACTCGCTACGCTCGGTCCTGGCTCAACCACCCACCACGAGTTGATGATTGAGCCGGGACCGAGCCAGAAAGGCGAGGACCCGAGTCGAAATCCCCGCACCACACGCCCCGGGTCCCAACCACCCCGGAAACACAGGTCCTCGCTCAACCACCACCAGGCGTCACCGAGTGAGTCTCGATCAGACCAGCATCGCGCGCATCATCTCCGACCAGGTCGCGACCACCTGGGCGCGACGGGCGGAGTCGTCGGAGAGGGTGTCGGCGAGGCCGAGTCCACGTGCGAGGTCGAGCGTGGCCTGCACAGCACGGTGGGCAGCGTCGTCGTCGGGTTCGGCGCCGAGTACGGCCATCGTCGTACGGTGTGCCGCTCGCGCGAACCTCGCCTCCATCGGCAGGATCAGCGCCCGGAGGGCCGAATCGGATGCCGCGGCCGCCCAGATCTGCAGGGCCGCCTTGAATTCGGTACCGGTGTACATTGCGACCGCATGCTCCACGGCCACCGACACACGGTCGGCATCGTCGGGCACCGGATGTGCCCGGGTGGCCGAGTCGGCGAGGTCGTCGAAGACCTGCTCGAGCGTCGCGGTGATCAGGGCCTCGCGGGTCGGGAAATGATGTTGTGCCGCACCGCGCGACACCCCGGCCCGCTCGGCCACCGCCGCCACCGTGGCGGCCGACCAGCCGTCCTGCGCGAGCGCCTCGATCGTCGACGACAACAGGCGCTCACGGGTGATCCGTGATCGCTCCTGTTGTGGTTCACGCCGATTCGTGCGGCCTGCGGTGGTCATGGTGTCACTGTAGTGGTCATGCCGTCTCCGACCGTCCGGAGAGGTCCCACGCAGGTGGCCGTTTCCCGAGGAAGGCGGCCATCCCCTCACGTGCCTCGTCGCTGCCGAACAATGCCGCGGACTCCTCGGCGCGCAGGCGGGCGTCGCGGTCGAAGTCGCGCAGGATCGACGCCGTGGTCAGCCGCTTGGACGCGGCCAGCCCCTGCGGTGACGCCTTGCCGATACCCGCGAGGATGGCGGCCACCTCGGTGTCGAGGTCATCGGCGGTGGCACAGGCCCGGGTGAGGAGTCCGATCTGCTCGGCCGTTGCCGGATCGAAGGTCTCACCGGTCAGGTAGTAGCGACCCGACGAGCGCGCGGTCATCTTGGGCAGCAGCACCACCGAGATCATCGCCGGCGCCAGACCGAGCCGTGCCTCGGTGAGTGCGAAGGTCGACGACGGTCCGGCGACGACGATGTCGGCGGCTCCGATCAACCCGAACCCTCCTGCCCGCACGTGCCCGTCGATCCGCGCCACCACCGGTTTCGGCAGTTCCAGGATGGTCCGCATCACCTGCAGCATCGCCTCGGTGCCGGCCGCCGAGGCCTCCTCGACACTCGCGCCACGGCGCAGCGCCTCCCCGAGGTCGGCGCCGGCACAGAAGGTGGACCCCGCGTGGGTGAGCACCACCGCACGCACGTCCGGGGCGGCACCGGCCGCCCGCAACGCCGACAGCAACCGCCCGACAAGCTCCTCGCCCAACGCATTTCGGTTGCTCGGGGAATCCAGCGTGATCGTGGTGATGCCGTTGACGGTGGTGGCGTGCACCACCTCCGGCGATGTCTCGGTCATCGTGTCTCTCCTCGGCCGGGTGCTCGGTGTGACGGGGGGTGGTCAGTACGACTTGGGCAATCCGAGACTCGTCTGCGCGACGAAGTTCAGGATCATCTCGCGGCTGACCGGTGCGATCCGGGCGATCCGGGCCAGACTCAGCATCGGCGCCAGCCCGTATTCACTGGTCAGCCCGTTGCCACCCAGCGAGTGGACCGCCTGGTCGACGATCTTCACGCATGCCTCGGCGGCCGCGTACTTGGCCATGTTGGCCGGTTCGGCGGCACCCCAGTCGTCGCCTGCGTCGTAGAGGGTCGCGGCCTTCTGCATCATCAGCTTGGCCATCTCGAGCTCGATCTTGCCCTGCGCCAGCGGATGTGAGATGGCCTGGTGGGTGGCGATCGGCGCCTTCCACACGGTGCGGTCGGAGATGTAGGCGACGGCCTTGTCGAGGGCGAAGCGCCCCATACCGACCGCCGAGGCCGCGGCCATGATGCGTTCGGGGTTCAGCCCCGCGAACAGCTGGCTCAGCGCCGCGTCCTCGGAACCGACGAGTGCATCGGCGGGGAGCCGGACATCGTCGAGGAACAGCTGGAACTGCTTCTCCGGGTTCTGCAGTTCCATCTCGATCAGCGTGTAGGTGAAGCCCGGCGCGTCGGTCGGCAGGATGAACAGTGCGGGCTTGAGCTTGCCGGTCTTGGCGTCCTCGGTGCGCCCGACGATCAGCACGGCGTCGGCCTGGTCGACACCGGAGATGAACACCTTCTGCCCGTTGAGGATCCAGTCCGATCCGTCACGGCGCGCGGTGGTGGTGATCTGATGGGAGTTGGAGCCGGCGTCGGGTTCGGTGATACCGAATGCCATGGTGAGCGTGCCCTCGGCGAGACCCGGCAACCACTTCTGCTTCTGTTCCTCGGTGCCGAAGCGCGCGATGATGTTGCCGCAGATGGCCGGGGAGACCACCAGCATCAGCAGTCCGGTCCCGGCGGCCGCGATCTCCTCCATCACGATCGCCAGCTCGTACATACCGGCGCCACCGCCGCCGTACTGTTCGGGCAGGTTGACCCCGATGAAGCCGAGTTGTCCTGCCTCCCGCCACAGTTCGTCGGTCTTGCGGCCCTCGCGGGCGCACTCGCGGAAGTAGTCCTGCCCGTACTTGGCGGCCAGTCCGGCGACCGCCGCGCGCAGCTCGGATCGTTCGGTCGTCTCGACGAACGGGTTGTCGGTCATGCGTTCCCCTCCTGCTCGGCCGCGGCAGATGCTGCCCGGGCCCCTTCTGTTCCGTTCACGTCTGTTCGGTTCGTATCACCGTCGGTGATCACGGCCAGTACATCGCCGACGGCGAGCTGGCGGCCCGGTTCGACCGCGAGGGTGGCCACCACACCGTCGGCGGGGGCGCTGATCGTGTGTTCCATCTTCATCGCCTCGAGCCAGATGATCGGCTGACCGGCGGTGACGGTGTCGCCCTCGGCGACGGCCACCCGGATCACCGCCCCCGGCATCGGCGCCAGCAGCGATCCCGGCCGCTGCACACTGGCCGGGTCGACGAAGCGCGGCGTACGGCGCAGGTGCACACCGAATCCCGGTCCGTCGACGTAGACATCGGTCTCGCCGTAGCGGGCCACCGTCAGGGTCTGCTGCACCCCGTCGGCGTCGGCCAGGGTGACGGTGTCGGCGCCGACGGCGACCACGACCAGCCCCGGGGCGTCCGGCAGTTCCACGCCGTCGCGGGTGTGGCGGTAGCGCACCACCGTCTCGGTGTCGTCGGGCAGCAGATAGGTCTTGGTCTGATAGCCCGACGCCATGTTGCGCCAGCCCGATTCGAGGCTCGCCTGGACGCGGGCGGAGTCCCGGTTGGCGGCGCCGGTCGCGAGGGCCGCCGCGATGGTGGCACGGGCGCGGGCCGCCTCGTCGGCCAGCGGCGCCGACAGCACGTCGATGCCCACCTCGTCGAGGTAGCCGGTATCGGTCTCACCGGCGCGGAAGGTCTTCTCGCGCAAGATGTTCACCAGCAGGTCACGGTTGGTCACCGGGCCGTGGATCCGCGCATCGGCGAGGGTGCGGGCCAGCATGGCCGCGGCACGCGCCCGGTTGGGCGCCCAGGAGATGACCTTGGCCAGCATCGGATCGTAGAAGGTGGAGATCTCCGAGCCGTCACCGATCGAGGAGTCCAGACGGACGCCCGGACGGTCCAGCGGACCGAACGACGTCACGGCGTCGAGTGCAAACGTGTGCACGGTGCCCGACTGCGGCTGCCATCCGGCGGCCGGATCCTCGGCATACAGGCGCACCTCGATGGAGGCACCTCGCGCCGCCGGCGGCTCGGCATCGAGCTTCTCCCCCATCGCGATCCGCAGCTGCCACTCCACCAGGTCGGTGCCGGTGGTCAGTTCGGTGACCGGGTGCTCCACCTGCAGGCGGGTGTTGGTCTCCAGGAAATAGAACCGGCCGCGATCGTCGGCGAGGAACTCCACGGTGCCCGCACCGGTGTAGCCGATCGCGCCCACCGCGGTGCGCGCGGCGGCGTAGAGCCGTTCCCGCATGTCCTCGCCGATCCGCTCGACCAGCGGTGCGGGGGCTTCCTCGACGACCTTCTGGTGACGACGCTGGATGGAGCATTCCCGCTCGCCCACCGCCCAGATCGTCCCGTGGGTGTCGGCGAGCACCTGCACCTCGATGTGGTGTCCGCGTTCGACATACGGTTCACAGAACACCGTGGGATCACCGAACGCCGACTCGGCCTCGCGTCGGGCGCCGGCCACCTGCTCGGCGAGATCGTCGAGCGAACGGACGATCCGCATGCCACGTCCACCGCCACCGGCGGACGCCTTGATCAGCAGCGGCAGGTCGTCGGCGGTGACCGCATCGGGATCGATGTCACCGAGTACCGGCACCCCGGCGTCGGCCATCAGCTTCTTGGCGTTGACCTTGGAGCCCATCGCGGCGATCGCCGACGGCGGCGGGCCCACCCACACCAGTCCGGCGTCGAGCACGGCGGCGGCGAACTCGGCGTTCTCCGAGAGGAATCCGTAGCCGGGGTGGATCGCGTCGGCACCGGCCGCGCGTGCGGCGGCGATGATCTGCTCGCCACGCAGATAGGTCTCGGCAGACGTCGTGCCGGGCAGTCGGATCGCGGTGTCGGCGGCGGCCACATGCGGCGACGCGGCGTCGGGATCGGAGAACACCGCGACGGTGTCGAGCCCCATGGCGGCCGCCGAGGTGAACACCCGGCGGGCGATCTCGCCGCGGTTGGCGACGAGTACCGAGGTGATCGGTCCGGCCATGGCCGGTCCGTCGCCTGCGGCTCCCGAGGCGCTCCCGGACGTGGTTGTTGCTGCGGTGATCGTGGTGTTGTTCAACGTTGTCCCCTCACATCCGGAAGACGCCGAAGTTCGACGTCCCCTCCACCGGTCCGCTGTGGATCGCCGACAGGCACAGTCCGAGGATCGTGCGGGTGTCGCGCGGGTCGATCACGCCGTCGTCGTAGAGCATCCCGGACAGGAATGCCGGCACCGACTCGGCC
This sequence comes from Gordonia desulfuricans NBRC 100010, assembly GCF_001485495.1. GTDB lineage: Bacteria > Actinomycetota > Actinomycetes > Mycobacteriales > Mycobacteriaceae > Gordonia > Gordonia desulfuricans. The sequence continues at coordinate 32,351 of NZ_BCNF01000066.1, forward strand.
TCGATCTGTGCCTCGATCATCTGGCGCATCGCGGCGTCGGCGGCCTCGTCGACGGTGCCGCCGCGGGCCTCGGTGGCCGCCCGCGACACGATCGAGATGACGCCGGCGAGCTGCGCGGCCCCCATCACCGCGGATTTCGCACTGGGCCAGGAGAACAGGAAACGCGGGTCGAAGGCGCGTCCGCACATGCCGTAGTGCCCCGCACCGTAGCTGGCGCCCAGCAGCACCGACAGATGCGGGACCTTGGAGTTGGAGACGGCGTTGATCATCATCGAGCCGTGCTTGATCATCCCGCCCTTCTCGTACTCCTGCCCCACCATGTAGCCGGTGGTGTTGTGCAGGAACAGCAGTGGGGTGTCGCTGCGGTTGGCGAGCTGGATGAACTGGGCCGCCTTCTGCGATTCCTGGCTGAACAGCACGCCCTGCGCGTTGGCGAGGATGCCGATCGGATAGCCGTGGATACGCGCCCATCCGGTACACAGCGAGTTGCCGTACTCGGACTTGAACTCGTCGAAGTCGCTGTCGTCGACGACGCGGGCGATCACCTCGCGCGGATCGAAGGGGATCTTCAGATCACCGGGGACGATGCCGAGCAGTTCCTCGGTGCTGTAACGGGGTTCGACGACCTCGGCGACCGGCTTCGGCCCCTGTTTGCGCCAGTTGAGGCGGGCCACGATCCGCCGTCCGATCCGCAAGGCGTCCTGCTCGTCGGCGGCATAGTGGTCGGCCAGACCCGACTGCCGGGCGTGCAGTTGTGCGCCGCCGAGGGATTCGTCGTCGCTGTCCTCACCGGTGGCCATCTTGACCAGCGGCGGACCGCCGAGGAACACCTTGGACCGGTTCTCGATCATGACGACGTGATCGCTCATGCCGGGAATGTAGGCGCCACCGGCGGTGGAGTTGCCGAAGACCAGTGCGATGGTGGGGATTCCGGCCGCCGACAGCCGGGTGAGATCACGGAAGAGTCGTCCGCCGGGGACGAACACCTCCTTCTGGGTCGGCAGGTCCGCGCCACCGGACTCCACCAGGCAGATCACCGGCAGCCGGTTGGCCAGCGCGATGTCGTTGGCGCGCAGGTTCTTGCGCAGGGTCCACGGATTGGACGTGCCGCCCTTGACGGTGGGATCGCTGGCGACGACGAGACATTCGATGCCTTCGACCACACCGATCCCGACGATCACCGACGCCCCGACCGTGAAGTCGGAACCGAAGGCCGCGAGCGGACACAGTTCGAGGAAGGCCGAGTCCTCGTCGATCAGCATCTCGATGCGCTCACGGGGAAGCATCTTGTCGCGCTTGCGGTGTCGGGCGACGCTCTTCTCCCCGCCGCCTGCCAGCGCCTTGTCGAGTTCCACCTGGAGCTCGTCGAGTTTGCCGAGCATCTGCTCGCGGTTGCGGGTGTAGTCCTCGCCGGTCGGGTCGAGGGTGGAACGCAGTGCAGTCATCGTTGGTACCCCAATCGTTTTGCGGCCAGTCCGGTGAGGATCTCGGTGGTGCCACCGCCGATGCCGATGATGCGCATGTCGCGATACTGGCGTTCGACCTCGGTGCCGGTCATGTAGCCGAGTCCGCCGTGCAGCTGAACGGCTTTGGACGCCACCCATTCCCCGGCCTCGACGGCGGTGTTCTTGGCGAAGCACACCTCGGCGATCATGTCGTCGTCCGAGGTCACCTTGCGTTCGACGACGGCCCGGGTGTAGGTGCGGGCGACGTCGATCCGGCGGGCCATCTCGGTGAGGGTGTCCTGCACGGATTGTCGTGTGATGATCGGTTTGCCGAAGGTCTCGCGGTCGCGTGCCCAGGCCAGCGACAGGTCCAGGCAGCGCTGCGCGCTGGCATAGGCCTGCACCGCCAGCGACGAGCGTTCGGACACGAAGGCGGTGGCGATCTGGGCGAATCCGGAGTTCTCGGCACCCACCAGGTTGGTCACCGGCACGCGGACGTCGACGAAGGACAGTTCGGCGGTGTCCGAGCATCGCCAGCCCATCTTGTCGAGCTTGCGGGTGACGGTGAATCCCGGTGTGTCCTTCTCGATCACGAGCAGCGACACCCCCGCGGCCCCGTCGCCGCCGGTGCGTACGGCGGTGACGACGAAGTCGGCGCGTACCGCGGAGGTGATGTAGGTCTTGGCGCCGTTGACGATGTAGTGGTCGCCGTCGCGGACCGCCCGGGTCGTCAGGTGCCCGACGTCGCTGCCGCCGCCGGGTTCGGTGATCGCCAGGCTGCCGATCATCTCGCCGGCGAGGGTGGGTCGCACCCAGCGGTCGATCTGGTCGGGGTCACCGGCGGCGATCAGGTGCGGCAGGGCGATTCCGTGGGTGAACAGCGAGGCGAAGACACCGCCGGCGGCACCGGCGTGGTGTAGTTCCTCGGCGAGGACGGTCGCGTCGATCATGTCGCCGCCGCTGCCGCCGATCGCCTCGTCGACGCCCAGTCCGAACAGCCCGAGTTCGGCGGCCGCGCGGTGGACGTCACGGGGGATCTCTCCGTCGCGTTCCCAGTCGTCCTGGTGCGGCAGGACGTGGCGGGTGACGAATCCGCGGACGGTCTCGCGCAGTGCGCGGCGTTCGGGACCGTCCCACACGGGGTCGGTGATCGGCATGTCTGTGGGTCCTCGCAATCGTGGGCGTGGTGCCGGGATGACGTCAGCAGGAAGCGGATTCGAGAGTGGTTGTGGCGTAGCGGTGGACGCTCAGAGGAAGGACCGCGGAATCGGCACCGGCCGGGAGCGCAGCCACTCCCCCATCCCCTTCGCCTGCGGGTCGAAGCGGACGTTGTCGGCGACGCCGCGGCCGAGCACACCCTCGATCACGAAGTTCACCGCGAGCAGGTTGGGCAGCCGGTGACGGTGGATGGTCAGTCCGTGCACCTCGGGGAGCAGTTCGGCGAGCAGCTCGGCGTCGAGGGTCTCCTCCAGCCACGCGTAATGCTGCGGGTCCCGCACCCACACACCGATGTTGGCGCTGCCGCCCTTGTCGCCGCTGCGGGCACCGGCGATCCGGCCGAGCGGTTGCAGTTCGGTGGGGCCGAAATCGGTGGTGGCCGTGACCGACTGCGGGTCGGACACATCGGGTTCCACCCGGGTGCGCAGGGGACTCGGGTCGATCCGCTCCACCACACCGTCGGGGAAGGCCACGCGATGCTCGACCAGAGCGGCGTCGACGTAGCCGGGTTCGAACACCCCGAAGGGCGATCCGTTTCCGGGCGGGGCGGTCATGGAGAATCCGGGGTAGCTGGCCAGGGCGAGTTCGACTGCGGTTGAAGAGAATGCGCGCCCCACCTTGCCGGCGTCGGAGTCGCGGGCGACGCACCGCAGCAGGGCACTGGCCTGCTCCTCGGTCTGTGCGTCGGCGCGGTCGAGGCGGGACAGCTCCCAGTTGATCTGCTGCGGCAGCGCGGGCAGGGCGGCAAGGAACTGAGCGCGGAACAGTTCGGCCTTGGCCTCGATGTCGAGACCGGTGAGGATCATGGTGATCTCGTTGCGGACGCCGCCGAGATGATTCAGTGACACCTTGGTGGTCTCCGGCGGCGCCTCGCCACGGACGCCGCTGATCGAGACGCGGTCGGGGCCCTCCTGGCCGAGGGTGATGGAGTCCAGGCGGGTGGTCACGTCGGGGCCCAGGTAGCGGGGGCCGCTCACCTCGTAGAGGAGTTGTGCGGTGACGGTTCCGACGGTGACGGCTCCCCCGGTGCCGTCGTGTTTGGTGATCACCGACGAGCCGTCGGCGGCGATCTCGGCGATGGGGAATCCGATGTGTCCGGCGGCGCGCGACTCGCGCAACGGCAGCTCGGTGAAGAAGGCGTAGTTGCCGCCGGTCGCCTGCGCCCCGCATTCGATGACGTGACCGGCGACCACCGCACCGGCGAGCGCGTCGAGATCGTCGTAGTCCCAGTCGAACACGGCGGCCGCCGGGCCGACGGTGAGCGAGGCGTCGGTGATCCGTCCGGTGACGACGACGTCGGCTCCGGCGTCGAGGGCCGACTTGATCCCGAAGGCGCCGAGATAGGCGTTGGCGGTCAACGGTTTCCCGAGACCCAGGTCGGCGGCGCGACCGAGGAGGTCGTCACCGTCGACGAAGGCGATGCCGGCATCGATGCCGGTCCGGTCGGCGAGTTCGCGCAACGCCACGGCCAGGCCGTGCGGGTTGAGTCCGCCGGCATTGGTGACGATCTTGACGCCCTTGTCGACGGCCAGGCCCAGGCAGTCCTCCATCTGACGCAGGAATGTCTTGGCGTAACCGGCCTTGGGGTCTTTGAGCCGGTCCTTGCCGAGGATCAGCATGGTGAGCTCGGCGAGGTAGTCGCCGGTGAGGAAGTCGAGCTCGCCGCCCTCGAGCATCTCCCGCACCGCGGCGAACCGGTCGCCGTAGAAACCGGACGCATTGCCGATCCGTACGCTCTTCTGCACGGTCATGTGATCAGCCCTCCGCTGTCGTGGTCGCATCCGGGGTGGTCGTCGCGGGTTCGCGTCCGGCCCCCGGAGGACCGGCGAAACACTGTGCGATCGTGGACCATTCACGTGCGTCGTCGCCGACGAAGTGCAGTGCGAGATCGGCGGGGGCACGCCGCTGGGTGACCAGCAGGCAGAAGTCGAGCGCGGGACCGCGCACGATGTCGGTGGCGTCGTCGGGGCCCCAGGTCCACAGCGCCCCCGACGGCGCGACGAGTTCGACGCGGAACGGCTGTGCGGGTGGCTGTTTGCCGTTCACCGCGTAGGCGAAGTCGCGGGTCCGCACGCCGATGTGGGCCACGGCCTTGATCCGGTCGGTGGGTTCGAGGGTGACGCCGAGCGCGTCGGCGACGTCGAGGCCGTGGGCCCAGGTCTCCATCAGGCGGGCGGTGGCCATGGACGTGGCCGACATCGGCGGGCCGAACCACGGGATCTTGGTGCCATCCGGAACGGCGAGCAGCGCCGCCGCCAGGGCTTCCCGGGCGGTCCGCCACTGCGCGAGCAGTTCGGCCCCCGGCAGCCGTGCCCCCTGCTCGGCGGCCTCGTCGACGAAGCCGGTGGGATTCTCCAGCGCTTCGGCGACGACGGCGGCGAACGCCGCCGGATCGGTGGCGGCGATCCCCGACTGGGTGTCGGTCCAACTCAGGTGCGCGATCTGATGGGCGACGGTCCACCCGGGTGCGGGGGTCGCAGTGGCCCAGCCGGCGGCGTCGAGACCGGCGACCAGCTCGTCGAGTACCCGGGACTCTGCGGTGAGGTCGGCCACGACCTCCTGCACGTTCGACATGCGATGAGCGTCACACATCCGACAATAAAAATCAAGCACACATGATTGTTTCTGTCGGAGACTGCGCCGCCGGGCGTGACGCAGCGGGTCGCCGACCCGGGCAGACCCAGGTGGCGGGCGGACCCTAGGAGTAGTGGATGTCGGCGCTACCGTCGGCGAGCAGCTTCCCGTCGGCGTCGACCATCGTCGCGCGGAAGGCCGCGATCCGACGACCGATCTTGACCGGCGTGACGTCGACGACGACGTCCACGCCACCGACCGCGGGCGAGCGGTAGAAGCCGAAGGTGAGGTCGCCGACGCGGTAGTCCTTGCCTGCGGCGGCGTGTGCCTGGCCGGCCAGCGAGAAGGCCTGTCCGATGATGGTGGCGATCACGCCGCCGTGCATGGTGCCGAAGACATTCGCCATCCACGGGTCGGTGGCCGCGGTGAAGCGCAGCATGCCGGTGTCGCCGTCGAACTCGATCCGGCCGCCGAGCAGTTCGGCGAGCGGACCGATGGGACGCCGGCCTTCGGCGATCTCGGCGATCACGTCACGTCCGTCGAGGTGGGCCGGAACCGGACCGGGGAGTTCGATGCCGTGTCCGTCGCAGTCCGGGGTGTCGACGGCGATCGGGGTCTCGTCCTCGTCGCCGGCGGCCGGCCGCGCGACCCGCATGTTGCGGGCGAGGCCGGTGCAGCCCAGCGTGCCGTCGGAGGTACGGATGTCGACGGTGGTGATCCCCGTCCCGTCGTCGTGCATCACCACCTCGGCGCTGCAGCTGATCTTCTCGTCGACGTCGATGTGCCCGAGGCCGGACATGGCGAGGCGGGCCTGCATGCTCAGCGCGCCGGCCTCGGCGCCGAGGCGGAAGAACGGGATACCGGCGACGTGGTCGAAGAGCACCCCGAGGGCAGGCAGGTCGATACGCCCGCGATGATCGGCGAATCGCGCGCAGAGTTGTTGCTCGGCGCGGATCGTGGTCCCCTCCACCACCATGTGCCCGATGTGCAGTACGGACATCGGGGTGGCGGATTCGGTCGTGGCAGCGGGAACAGATGGAGCCTCGGTCATGCCCACAGTCCTATCACCCGATACACCCATGTACCCATTTCGACGAAGTGGCCCCTGGATGGGCCCGCTGGTACCGTCGTGTGACGGAAGGGGCTGATGTTACTCATGATGTTGAAGAGAATTGCCGTCTCGGCAGCGGGGGTCCTCGCACTCGCCGTCGCACCCGTTGCCGCCGGAGTCGCCGCTGCCGCACCCGACAGCGGGCCACAGACGAATACGCCGGAATCCGGCACACCGAGCCCTGCAGCACCGGATGCCACCGTTCCGGGGTCGACCGCTCCCACCCAGCCCGCCGTCCGCCAGCTCGACGTGTCCAACCAGACGCCGACCATCGGCATCACGCGCGTGGGCATCCTGCCGACCGGCGGGTTCGTCGCGCCGCTGGCCGCCGCGGCCACGGGTACCGACACCACCGTCGTCTGGCTCGAGCCGATGCCCGGGAACGCGTGCGCCACCAGCCTGCGGACCGCGAAGGTTGCGGTGAGCTGGAAGAACACCTCCACCCACAAGGCCGACGATGCGACCTTCCCGGCCTGCACCTCGGGTAAGCCGACGATCAGTCCGGCGTTGCCGACCGGTGCGGGCACCCTGAGTCTCACCGTCACCGTGCTCGGCGACGGCGGCAACACGGTCACGCTCTCGCCGGGAATCGTCAACGTCAACCGCTAGTAGACATTTTCGCGAATCTGTCCACCGGTAGGTGGAACACGTTCTAGATTTGGGGCATGGCCGACACCGTGACCCAACTCCTCGCCGAACGCAGCGACGACGACAACGTGGCGATCACCTACCAGGACCGCCGATGGACCTGGCGCGAGTACATCGACGAGGCCCGCCGCACGGCGGCCACCGTCCTCACCGACGCCGACCCCGCCCGCCCGATGCACATCGGCACACTGCTGGGGAACACCCCCACCATGCTGATCGCCATCGCGGCGGGCGCGTTCGGCGGCTACGTCACGGCGGGGATCAACAACACACGACGTGGAGACGCACTGCTCGGCGACATCCGGCGCGCCGACTGCCAGATCCTGCTCACCGACGCCGAACACCGCGATCTGCTGGACGGCCTGGATCTGTCGGGGGTCACCGTGATCGACACGTCGAGCCCACAGTGGGCCGAGCGGGTCGCGAATGCCGGTGAGCTGACGCCACATTCGGTGCCGGGTCCGCTCGACCCGTTCATGCTGATCTTCACCTCGGGGACGAGTGGTAACCCCAAGCCGGTTCGGCTGGCACACATGCTGATCCCCTTCGCCGGACCGCCCCTGGTGCAGAAGTTCGGTCTGACCTCCGGCGACGTCTGCTATCTGTCGATGCCGCTGTTCCATTCCGCGGCGCTGCTCGGCGGATACTGCGCCGCGGCGGCCGCCGGTGCGTCGATGGTGCCGGCCCGGTTCTCGGCGTCGACCTTCCTCGACGACATCCGCCGCCACGGCGCGACCTACATGAACTATGTGGGCAAGCCGCTCGCCTACATCCTGGCCACCCCGGAGAAGCCCGACGACGCCGACAACCCGCTGCGCGCGGCGTTCGGCAACGAGGCCACCGATCACGACATCACCGAGTTCGCACGACGATTCGACTGCAACGTCTGGGACGGATACGGGTCGTCGGAGCTGGCGATCATCGTCACCCGTGAGCCCCACACCCCGGCCGGATCGATCGGCAAGGGCTTCCCCGGTGTCGCCGTCTACGACCCGGCCACCGACACCGAGTGTGCCGTCGCCGTCTTCGACGAGAACGGCGCCCTCGCCAACGCCGAGGAGGCGATCGGCGAGCTCGTGAACACCGACGGCGCCGGTATGTTCACCGGTTACTACAACGATGCGGCCACCACCGACGAGCGTCTGCGCGGCGGCAAGTACTGGTCGGGGGATCTCGCCTACCGTGACGCCGACGGCTGGATCTACCTCGCCGGCCGTACCGGCGACTGGATGCGGGTGGACGGCGAGAACATGACCGCCGGACCGATCGAACGCATCCTGCAGCGCATTCCCGGGGTCAATCAGGTTGCGGTATACGGGGTTCCGGACGACCAGGTGGGTGATGCGGTGATGGCCGCCATCGTCCTCGACGACGACGTCAAACTCTCCCCGGACGAGTTCGTCGCCGAGCTGGAGGCACAGCCGGACCTCTCCCCCAAGGCGTGGCCGCGGTATGTGCGGGTCGCCAAGACCCTGCCGACCACGGCGACCAACAAGATCGTCAAGCGGACGCTCAAGGCCCAGGGCCCCACGGCCGGTGACGGCACGCTGTGGGTGCGGGAGCCGCGAACCCACACCTACACCGCGTAGCGGCCCCTTCTGACAACACAAAACCTCAGCCGAGCATCTCGGCCAGTTCGGCCATGCTGTACGGCGCGGTGTCCTTGTGGTCGCGGTAGGCGATGAACGTCGGCTGCTGCGGATCGTACCGGCCGATGAAACCACCTGCGGCGGTGAAGATCTGGCCCGTGATCCCCGACGACAGGTCGCCCGCCAGGAACTCGTAGAGGGCGGCGACGTACTCCGGCGGTGCCGGGTCGAGCGCGGCGTCGCGGGTGTAGTCGTCGAGAATGCCCCGCTCGTGCAGGCTGTGGATGTGCCGCACGTAGTCGTCGCCCGACGACAACCGCGACCTGGCCCCGGGCATCACGACGTTGATGCGCACCCCGAGGCCGGTGAGGTCCCCGGCGGCGGCCAACGCGAGCGCGTTGACGCCCCCTTTCGCCGCCGGGTACCCGCTGCCGCCGAACGTCCCGAGGGATGCGGCCGATCCGGTGAGCACGATCGACCCCGAATTCTGTTCGGCGAACACTCTTCCCGCCACCTGCGTGATGTGGAAGGCACTCATCAGGTGTGCGTCGACCTGCTCGCGGAACTCGTCCTCGGTGATCGTGAGTACCGTCGATCCGGCCGGCTCGGCGATCCCGGCGCAGTTGATCGCGATGTCGAGGGCCCCGAACCCCGACAGCGCGGCGTCGGCCATCTTCTCGGCCACCCCCGCCTGCCCCGCTGCACCACACACGCCGACGGCATAGCCGCCACCGCCGACGATCTCGTCGACGGTGGCGGTCACCGCGGCCTCGTCCCGACCGTTGACCACCACCGACACCCCGCTCCCCGCCAGGGCGTAGGCGACCGCCAGTCCGATTCCCCGGGTGGCGCCCGCGACCATCGCCACCCGCCCGGCCAATCCGGCGTCGGTCATCAGACGCCGCTGGCGACCGGGGTGATCGGGATCGACCGGCCGCGGTCGGTGAAGGAGAAGTCGGCGCCCGAGGAGAACCGTGCGATGGCCACCTCACCGCATTCCTTCTGGTCGTCGTGGCCGAGCACGAACCGCACCCGCAGACCGTCGTCGGTCTGTTCGGCGGCACCGATCGTCCACCGCGGATGTACCGCGACACCGATCGCCGCCAGCGGTTCGGTGTGGTCTGCGGTCAGCACCGTGACCCAGCCGCCGTCGGCATAGGCATCCGACGACGACGGGATGTGCACCACCACCTCACCGTGATCACGGCCGTCCCCCTCCACGGTGGCCGTGACACCGCTGTACTGCTGCGGCCCGAGGACCGGCACCAGGCGGATCACCTGGGCCAGGTCGTCGGCCCCGGTGCCCAACCGCAGGGCCCGCCGCAGACGATCCGCCGACAACCCCGCGATGCCGGTGAACTGTTTGCGGTAGATCTCGAGTGCCTGCTCCGCCGACTCCGCATACCGCGTCACCGACAGCAGGAACCCCAACGCCAGCAACTGATGTTGCAGCGCGACCTCTTCGGCGATGCGCACCAGGGCGCTCGTCGACCATTCGCGGAACTGCAGGTCCTCCACCAGCGGTCCGCGATAGTCCACCCAGCCGTCGAGGGCCGAGGGGTCGATCTCGGAGAGTTCGGTCGACGCCGCGCGTGAGGTGAACATGGTCTCCGCGTCGGCGGGCAGCGGCAGCTCGTCACGGTCGGGTTCGATCGTCACCGTCCACGCACAGTGTGGATGCCGGTCGGCCGGACGACGCGGCGGCCGGTGGATGGGCCGGATCCGGGCACGCCGGTTGGTGGCGATGGCGGTGGCGTCGAACGTGGGATCCTCGATGTCATGGCACATCGAGGTGACGTACTCGTCGCCGAGGGGTTCCACATCCATCAGTGCGCCACAGTGGTTCAGCACGAACGCACCGTGATAGCGGTCGGTGATCTCGTACCGGAAGTCCATGAACTGCGGTGGTGCGCCGATGTCGAGTTGCAGACATTTGAACATGTCCTCGACACCGTCGCCGTCGATCCCGAGGGCGGTGCGCATGCGGTGGGTGTAGACCGGGCTGGCGGCCATCCACTCCTCGATGGCCACCCGGGTCATGGTCTCGCGGCCGAAGGCACTGATCAGGTGGGCCATGCCGCTGCGGTCGATCAGCTGACCCGACAGCAGCAGTTCGGGAACGAGACCGGCCAACTGCTCGCCGGTGAGGTCGGAGTACGACTGGGCTGTATGCGTCATTCTCGTTCTCTGCGTTCGTGTTCGGCTTTCGTGGGTGTGCATCACCAGAACGGGACGGGTACCTTGCCGAACGGATACCAGCCCGGCTGGTCGCCGGTGGCCTTCTCGATCCGCTTGAGCATGCCGTCGCTCATCGCGTTGTTCTTGAGCAGTTCGATGAACAGCGCCGACACGTTGCCGTAGTCGAAGAAGTCACGCTGCCAGGAGAACTGGAAGTTCCCGCCGTACCGGAACCAGCTGCCCTGGATGCCCTCGAGTGCGTAGTGGGTGCCGTCTTCGCGGGTCCGCTCGTACACCTGCTTCCACAGTCCGATCATCGATCCGGTGCGGTCGTCGATCACCCACTCTTGATAGGGATAGGTCCAGCCCTCGAGGCCCTCCATCTCCTGACCCAGCGCAATCTCGCGGATCTCGTCGCGGCCGACGGCCATGAAGTCCTTGTCGGGGCCGTAGTTCCAGCCGTAGGTGGCGTCCTCGGTGTAGAACGAGGCGAGCGGCTTCCAGTCACCGGCCTTCTCGGCCTCGATGTTGGCCTGCAGCCAACGCTCTTTCATCTCTTCCAGTTCGGCACGGTCGAACGACATGTATCTCAACCTCTTTCGTCGGTGAACGTCGGTTGTGGGTCAGGGCGGACCCGGTGGTCGGGCGGTGTCGGGGTTCGGCAGGTATCGGGGTTCGGCAGGTCTCGGGGTTCGGCAGGTCTCCGGGTCAGGCGCTCTGCGCATCGTCGTCGACGATGCGCAGCGCCTGGGTGGGGCAGTACTGGACTGCGGCGAGGACCTGCTCGCGCAGGCTCTCGTCCGGGTGGGCGTCGAGGATCTCGGCGTGATCGCGGTGGGCGACGAAGACCTCCGGGGCCTCCATCTCGCACATCCCGTGGCCCTGGCACAGATCCAGATCGATCTCGATCCGCATCAGCCCGCTCCGTTCGCCTCCGCCCGCCGGCGGTACCGGACCCGGCACGGCTGCGCGAGCTGGACGACCATCTTGGAGTGGTCGTTGTGATAGGAATCGGCGGGCTGGGCCATCTCGAACTCGTAGTTCTGGAACAGCACCGAGAAGATCGCCTTGAGCTGCATGATCGCGAATTGTGCTCCGACGCAACGGTGCCGGCCGGCACCGAAGGGAATCCACGTCCACCGGTTGACCAGATCCTCCTGGCGCGGTTTGACGTACCGGTCCGGGTCGAAGGCGTCGGGGTTCGGGAAGTCCTCGGGCAGCCGGTTGGAGATCGCCGGCGACACCGCGATCGACTGTCCGGCCTTGACCTCGAAGTCCTCGATGTGGAAGTCGTTCTGCACCACTCGCATCAGGACGATCAGCGGCGGATGCAGTCGCAGCGCCTCCTTGAGTGCGTTCTCCAGCTTCGGGATCTGGCGCATCGCGGCAAAGCTGTACTCCACCCGCCCGGTGCCGGCGGCGGCGCCGTCGTCGGCCCCCTCGCCGCCACCGCCGCGATAGATGTCGTCGAGCTCGGCATACACCTGCTGCATGTAGTCGGGGTTGCGCAGCAGCTCGATCAGCGTCCAGGCGGCGGTGCCCGAGGTGGTGTGGTGCCCGGCGAACATCATCGAGATGAACATCCCGGTGATGGTGTTGGCGTCGAATCCGACCTGCACGAGCACGTCCATCAGGTCGCGATCGTCTTTGTTCTCGGTGGGGTTCGCGATCCGGTCGTTCATCACACCCTGGATGAACTCGACGAGTTCGGCACGCGCGGAGTCGCGTTTGCGGAAGCTCTCGATGTCGGCGTTGTAGTCGACGTAGGCGATCGGGTCGGTGCCCTTCTCCAGGTCGTGGAACAGGTGCGCGATGTGTCCGTTGAGCTGTTCGCGGAAGCGTCGGCCGATCAGGCAGGCCGAGCTGGTGTAGAGGGTCAGCTCGGCGAAGAACTCGAGCAGGTCGATCTCACCCTCGTCACCCCAGCCGGCGATGATCCGTTCCACCTCGTTGGGGATGGTGATCGCGTGCTGCTTCATGTGCGGCCCCTTGAGCGCCGCGTTGTGGATCGCCTTGGAGCGTTCCTCGGGGCTGGTGTCGAAGACGACGCCCTCACCGAAGACCGGGGTCATGAACGGATAGGCGGCGGCCTGGTCGAGATCTTCTTCCGGGGCCCGGAAGAACTCTTCGTTGGCGGTGGCCCCGGACACCAGCACCACCTCGCGGTCGGCGAGCTGGAACTGTCCGACGTCGCCGCACTCGGAACGGATGCGCCAGAACAGCGCGATCGGGTCGGTGGCGAGTTCATCGAGGTGGCCGTGTTCTCCCTCGCCGCCGGAGACGCGTTTGGGAGTGGTCAGTGTGGTCATCGGTCTTGTCCTTTCGCAGCGAGCTTGTTCTTGGGGACCGCACCCTCTGCCTCGACCTCCACCGAACGCATGTGTGCGCCGCGGGGCATGGTGACCATGGCGGCCACCGCTTGCGCGATGTGTTCGGGGGCAAGGAAATTGCCGTGGCGGGCCAGTCCGTGCTTGATCCAGTCGTTGAGCATGTTCTCGGTGACCTCGGGGTCGAGGTCCATCCCCATGCCGGTGAGGGTCTGTCCGGGTCGCACCACGCCGGCGCGCACCCCGGTGCCCTCGAGTTCGAGTTGGATGGTCGCGACCAGGCCGTCGATCCCCGACTTGGCGGCGACGTAGGCCGACGACCAGGGCCGCGGCCGGATCGCCACATCGGAGCCGATGAAGACGAAATCGCCTCGGCCACGGTCGATCATGCCGCCGATCACCGCCCGATACACCCGGTAGGCGCCGTTGAGGTGGATGTTGATCTGGTCGGCGAAGGCCTCGGGGCTGGTCTGGTAGGACAGGCCGACGGCGAGGTCGCCGGCACCGGCGACGACGATCTCCAGGTCACCGACGGCCGCCTGCGCCTTGGCGACACAGTCGATCACCGAGGCCTCGTCGGTCACGTCCAGGGGAACCGCGACGGCCTCCCCGCCGTCGGCGACGATCTTCTCGGCGAGTGCCTGCAGCCGCTCCACCCGGCGTGCCGCCAGCGCCACCGGATACCCCTGTCCGGCAAGCCATTCGGCGGTGGCCGCACCGATTCCGGAGGAGGCGCCGGCGACCAGCACCGGACGACGGTCGGGATGTGGGACGAAACCCATGTCAGTGTCCTCCGTTCCGGCGGGTGATCCGCACCGGCAGTTCGGCGAAGCCGCGCACGTTGACCGAGTGCACGCGCACGGCGCGCTCGATGTCGATGTCGACGGCGCTGACGGTGCGCGCCACCTCGGCCAGACCGATGTTGGCCTCGAGGCGGGCGAGGTGGGCACCGAGACAGAAGTGGGTGCCCATCCCGAAGCTCATCAGGGCCTGCCCGCAGTTGCGGCCGATCCGGTAGTCATCGGGCTCGTCGAAGACGTCGGCGTCGCGGTTGGCCGATCCCACCAGCAGCAGCACGCGCTGTCCGGCCGGGATCAGATGATCACCGTAGGTGACGTCGTTGGCCACCCGGCGCAGCACCATCTGCGTCGAATTGTCGTAGCGCAGAGTCTCTTCGGTCCATTCGGGCACGGCGTCGGGATCGGCGATCACCTTGGCGAGCTCATCCGGATTGCGCCAGCCCCAATAGAGCGCATTGGCCAGGAGTTTGGTGGTGGTCTCGTTGCCCGCCACCACCATCAGCACCATGAAGCCGACGATCTCGTCCTCGCTGAGACTGGTCTTGTCGCCGTTCTCGTCGTCGATCTCGGCGTCGATCAGCGCGGAGACGAGGTCTTCGCCGGGATTCTTGCGGCGGTCGGCGATCAGGGCGCTGTAGTACTTGTGCAGTTCGAGGTAGGCGTAGATCGCGGCCTCGGGGATGTCGAGCACCCCTTCTTCGCGGTGCAGCAACAGATCCGACTGCCGACGCAGGAATGCACGGTCGGCCTCGGGGACGCCCAGCAGTTCGGAGACCACATCCATCGGGAGCAGGCCGGCGAAGTCGGCGATGTAGTCGAACTCGCCCTTCTCCAGGCACGCATCCCAGTGCCGGCGGGTCAGCGTGGTGATCCGCTCGGACAGGTCGTTGACGCGGCGCGGGGTGAAGCCCTTGGAGACGAGCTTGCGGATCCGCATGTGCTTGGGGTCGTCCATCGCCAGGAACGACATGGACTTGTGCGCGTCGGGGCTGTACGACGACGGGTCCAACGAGACTCCCCACGCGTTGGACAGGTTCACCGAATCGCGAAAGGCGCTGCGTACGTCGGCATGCCGGGCGAGTGCCCAGAAGTCCATCGCGCCGTTGTAGTAGACCGGCGCCTCGCTCCGGAGTCGGGCATAGGTGGGATAGGGGTCCTCGTGGAAGTCATAGGCGTACGGATCGAACGGGATCCGTTGCTCCATGCCTGCCTGGGTGACGGTGTCGGTCATCGGAATCGCTCCATGATCTAGGACTGGTTCTCCATGAGTAGGTGGGCTGCGGCGACGAGTCGCTCGGAGGTCTGTTCGTAGCTGAGGTGCCCCATGCCGGCGTGCACGAGCGCTCCGGCATAGAGCATTTCGAGGGCTTCGACGACGGGCCCGGGGTTCTCCGGGTCCACCTCGAGGGCCTCGGCGAGGCGGCGGCGGATGAACCCGCCGATCCGCAGGCGCAGGTGTTCGACGTCGGGGTCGGTGCCCAGCAGTGCGACGGTCACCGCACCGCCGAGCTGCCCCTGGCCGGCAACCACCATCGACACGTCACGCAGTACCTGCGCGACGCGTTCGCTCGGCGGCAGCGCCGTGTCCGGATCGGCGACCCCGTCGGCCAGCCGCCGCCAGAACACCTCGGCCACGAGGTGACTCTTCGACGAGAAGTAGGTGTAGGCAGTCGCCGGTGCCACCCCCGCGAGCTTGGCGACCGCACGCACGGTGAGGCCGTCGAAGCCCTCCTCGTTGAGCACTTCGACGGCGGCGTCGGTGAGGCGGGCGACGGTTTCCGCCTGCTGTGCCGAGAGGCGTCGTCGGGTCGATTCCTGCGATACGGGGCTGGACATGTGACCGACGCTACACTAGGTTCGAACTCGAGTCCAGACACCTGTCCAGATGGAGTTCCAGTTCATGTCTCTCCGACCCGAATCCGCATCGGATCTACTCATCGACGGAAAGCTGGTCCCCGGCAGCGGGGGCGCCTTCGCCATCGTCGATCCAGCCACCGAGGAGACGATCGGCCATGCCGCCGACGCCACCTCCGACGACATGGACGCCGCGATCGCCGCGGCCCGCCGTGCCTTCGACACCACCGACTGGTCGCGTGACCACGCCCTGCGTGCACGCTGCCTGCGCCAGTTGCGCGACGCCCTGCTCGCCCACGCCGACGAGCTGCGCGACCTCACCGTCGCCGAGGTAGGCTGCCCGGTGTTCCTCACCCACGGACCCCAGCTCGAGGGGCCGATCACCGACCTCGGCTACTTCGCCGATCTCGCCGACAACTACGCGTGGACAACCGATCTCGGCGAGGCCAAGCCGATGGGCCTGAAGAACCGGCGCGAGCTGCGCGCCGAGGCGGTCGGCGTCGTCGGCGCCATCACACCGTGGAACTTCCCCCACCAGATCAATTTCGCCAAGATCGGACCGGCGCTGGCCGCCGGTTGCACCGTGGTCCTCAAACCCGCCCCCGACACCCCGTGGTGTGCCGCGCTGGTCGGCAAGGTGATCGCCGAGGAGACCGACTTCCCGCTCGGCGTGATCAACATCGTCACCTCCAGCGACCACGCCCTCGGCGCCCAGCTCGGTTCCGATCCGCGCGTCGACATCGTCTCGTTCACCGGGTCCACCGCGACCGGCAAGAAGGTGATGGCCGGCGCCGCCGAGTCGCTGAAGAAGGTGTTCCTCGAACTGGGCGGAAAGTCGGCATTCATCGTCCTCGACGACGCCGACCTCGCCGCCGCCTGCTCGATGGCCGCCTTCGCCGTGGTCACCCATGCCGGGCAGGGCTGTGCGATCACCACCCGCCTGCTCGTCCCGCGCAGCAAGCTCGACGAGGCCACCGCGATCACCCGCGACAGCCTGGCCGGTCTGGTCGCCGGTGACCCGACCGATCCGGGCACCATCTGCGGGCCGCTGATCTCCGCCCGCCAGCGCGAACGCGTCGAGTCCTACATCGCCCTCGCCCGCGAGGAGGGCGGCACCATCGAGATCGGCGGCGGTCGTCCGGCCGGCAAGGAGAAGGGCTTCTTCGTCGAGCCCACCCTGATCTCCGGCCTCGACAACTCCGCCCGCGTCGCCCAGGAGGAGATCTTCGGTCCGGTGCTGGTGATCCTGCCGTTCGACGATGACGACGACGCCATCCGGATCGCCAACGACTCCCCCTACGGCCTGTCCGGTGCCGTCTGGGGTACCGACGAGGACCGGATCGACCACGTGGTCAACGGTGTTCGCACCGGGACCATGGCCGTCAACGGCGGTATCTGGTATTCCGCCGACGTCCCGTTCGGCGGCTACAAGGCCTCCGGCATCGGCCGCGAGATGGGCGTCGCCGGCTTCGAGGAGTACCTCGAGATCAAGGCCGTCGCCCGCCCAGCCTGACCGGCACCCGTTCCCGATCCACCCACGCACAACCCACCCAGCCACCATTGAGGAGAACCCCATGAGCACAGGACGTTTCGACGGCAGGACCATCATCGTCACCGGCGCCGCCGGCGGCATCGGCGAGGGCTACGCCCGCGGACTCGCCGAAGAGGGCGCCAACGTCGTCGTCGCCGATCTCAACGACGAGGCCGGCGAGAAGGTCGCCGCCGACATCGGTGGCCTGTACGTGCACGCCGACGTCGCCGATCCCGACTCCGCACAGAATCTCGCCGCCGCCACCGTCGAGCGCTACGGCACCATCCACGGTCTGGTGAACAATGCGGCGATCTACGGTGGCATGAAGCTCGACTTCCTGATCACCGTGCCGTGGGACTACTACAAGAAGTTCATGAGCGTCAACCTCGACGGCGCGCTCAACGTGACCCGCGCGGTGTACCCGCACATGACCCACGGCGGCGCGATCGTCAACCAGTCCTCCACCGCCGCCTACGTCTACAGCGGTTTCTACGGACTCGCCAAGGCCGGTATCAACAACCTGACCTTCCAGCTGGCGAACGAGCTGGGCGGCAACAACATCCGGGTCAACGCCATCGCCCCCGGCCCCACCGACACCGAGGCCACCCGCACCACCACCCCCAAGGAGATGGTCGCCGAGATGGTCAAGGCCTTGCCGCTCAAGCGGTTCGGCACCGCCGAGGATCATGTCGGCATGTGCAAGTTCCTGCTGTCGGACGAGGCGAGCTGGATCACCGGCCAGATCTTCAACGTCGACGGCGGGCAGGTGTACCGGCCGTGAGCGCCCCCACCCTCCGTCTCGGGTATGTCGGCCTGGGCAACATCGGCGGTCCGATGGCCGGCAGCCTCGCCACATGGCATGGCGGCCTGAGTGTCTTCGACCTGTCCGACGACGCGATCGCCAAGGTCGTCGAGAAGGGGGCGACGCGGGCCGGCTCGCTCGCCGAGCTCGCGGCCTCCGCAGACATCATCGGGATCTGCGTGCTCAACGACGAGCAGGTGCGCACCGTCGTGGCCGGTGACGGCGGCCTGTTGTCGGCGGCACGGGAGGGCACCATCATCACGGTGCACTCCACCATCTCTCCGGAGACCGCCGTCGAGCTGGCCGAAACCTGTGCGGCCCAAGGTGTCACCCTGCTCGATGCGCCCATTTCCGGTGGTGCGGGCGGGGCCGCCGAGGGCCGACTGGCGGTCATGGTCGGCGGACCGCGCGAGGCCTACGAGCGGATCAAGGAGCCGTTCGCGCTCACCTCGGACATGCTGGTGCACGCCGGTGACGAGGTGGGTGCGGGCACCCGGATGAAGCTGGCCCGCAATCTGCTGCACTTCGTCTCGTTCACCGCCACCGCCGAGGCCGCACGGCTGGCCGAGGCCGCCGGGATCGACATCACCAAACTGGGCAAGGTGGTGCGCCACACCGACGCGATCACCGGAGGAGCTGGGTCGATCATGCTCCGCGACACCACCGCCCCGATCGCCGAGGACGACTTCTGGTACGGCATCTTCACACCGGTGCGCACGCTCGGCGAGAAGGACCTGACCCTGGCCCTCGAACTCGGCGCGCACCTCGGCGTCGACCTGCCGCTCGCCGAACTGGCCCGTCGCGATCTCGCCGCCGCACTCGGCGTCCCCCACACCGAAGGAGAAGACCAGTGAGCACCGACGCATCGGGTACCGAGCCCACCGAACCCACCGCCCAGCGCCGCAAGGGCCTGGCCAAGATGGCCGAGGTCTACGGCTGGGAGATGGCCGACGGCCCGGGTGACTATTTCGCGCACACCGCCGACCAGGTCTTCGGCGAGGTGTGGAGTCGCGAGGGCCTGTCCATCCGGGATCGGCGACTGATCCTGCTCGGCGCGCTCGCACAGGCCGGGCAGATCGACGTCGCCGAGATCCAGGCGGGATCCGCCCTGGGCAACGGTGAACTCACCCCCGAGCAGCTCGAGGAGATCAGCCTGTTCCTCTGCTATTACGTGGGCTGGCCGCTGGGCACCAAGATGCACTTCATGTTCGGCAATGTCATCGCCAAACACCGCAAGGAGCAGGCGAAGAAGGCCGCGCAGAGCGACGGGGCACAGCAGTCGTCGTGACCTACACTCGGGACATGAGCGCAGTCGTCACCTTCACCGTCCTGCACGGCGGGAAGGGACACAACATCCTCGGAGCCGCGAAGACCCCCGATCTTGCCGATGCGGGCTATTCCGAAACCGAGTACGCCGCAGGCGGTACCGCCCGACGATTCCTCGCCGATGCCCACGGCGGGCTCGTCGAGGCGGGTACCGCCCCGTACACGACTCGCATCCTGGTCCGCAGACCCGAGCGGGCCGATGACTTCAACGGATTCGTCGTCGTCGAGTGGTTCAACGTGTCCTCCGGGACCGATGCAGCACCCGAATACTCCTATCTGGCAGACGAACTCGTCCGCTCGGGCTATGCCTGGGTGGGGGTGTCGGCGCAGTTCACCGGGATCGAGGGTGGTGCCGGTTCGGTGGGTATGGGTGATGCGCTCGGCGGTCCGCGGGGTCTGGCCGCGAAGGAACCGGAACGATACGGCACACTGCATCATCCTGGTGATGCGTTCTGCTGGGACATCTTCGGGCAGATCGGGGCGGCGCTCGCCGGCAACGACTTCCCCGCCCATCCGCTCGCCGGATTGTCGATCCGGCACCTGATCGCTGTCGGCGAATCGCAGTCGGCGATGGCGTTGACCACCTACACCAATCTCTTCGTCGACCATCATCAGGTCTTCGACGGGGTGCTCATCCACAGCCGGTCGATGGGCACCCTACCGCTGGGGCCGGTGGGTGGTCCAGCCGACATCACCGATGCCTACCGCGGGGAGCCGGTGCCGATCTCCCCCACCATCACCGTCCCGGTGTTCGTGGTGCAGACCGAGACCGATGTGCTCACCAACTTCCAGTATGTCCTTGCACGCCAGGACGATTCGGATCGTCTCCGGGTGTGGGAGATCGCCGGAACCGCGCACGCCGACCTGCATCAGATCGGCGAGTACGAGTCGATGCTCGGCTGCCCGACACCGGTCAACCGCGGTCAGCAGCGGTTCGTGCTGCGGGCCGCGCTACGGCACCTACGCGACTGGGTGGTCGGGACCGCCGAACCCCCGGTCGCCCCACCGCTGTTGGTCACCGATGCCTATGGCCATCCGCGGTTCGAGGTCGACGCGGTCGGCAATGTCCTCGACGGGGTGCGCACACCGTGCGTCGACGTCCCGACCCAGGTCCTCAGTGGTGTGGTGGATGCCGATGTGCCCCGGATCTGCGTCCTGTTCGGCAGCACCAGTCCCCTGCCGCCGTCGATCCTCGTCGACCTCTACGCCGACGAGCGGGAATACCTGGCGAGTTACACGAGCGCCGCCGACACCGCCATCACCGCAGGCTTCATCCTCCCCGAGGACCGGGACGCGCTGATCGCCGACGCCCGCACCGACCTCGTCGCCGGAGCCGCCGCCTTCCGGTAGCCCGGGCCCGGTGGTGACCTCCGTGTCGAAACCTCAGACAGCCGAAGCCGCCAACGCGACCACCACGGAGGTCGAGGTGGTCACCACCCAGCG
>NZ_BCNF01000067.1 GCF_001485495.1 Gordonia desulfuricans NBRC 100010
CCGCGAGGACCCGAGTCGAAATCTCCGCAGCATGCGCTGGGAGGTGACCACCTCCGAGGTGGTCGCGTTGGCGACTTCGGCTGTCTGAGGTTTCGACTCGTCTCGTCGCTACGCTCCTCGTCGGCTCAACCACCGTGCAGTACTGGGTGATTGAGCAAGACTGTGTCGAAACATCTGTCGCCGAAGCTGGGTGGTGCTCACCTCCAGTTGTGACCAGATGTACAGCAGGGCAATAGTATTGGATCAAAGGGATGGTGGCAGTTCACCGCAGGGCGGCGACACCTGCTCGGAATGCTTCGAGGCTCGCCGACGACGAGTTGAACCGCCAGTCGCGCTCCTTGTCGGTCTGGAACCAGACGAAACCCTCGACACGAGGCTGGGAGTGGACGATGCCGAAGAAGTCGCGGATCCATGCGGCCTTCTGATCGGGGGTCGGGCCGTCGGCGGAGGCGACCTCGGTGATCAGGATGGGATGCTCGCCGTCGAGGCTGCGCAATGCTTCCAGGCTCGGTGTGAACAGGTCGCCGGCCGCCTGCCAGTGATGGCCGGGTGCCTCCCCCCAGTTGTAGCCGTCCACGCCGAGTACATCGACCTGGTCGGCGCCGGGAAATGCGTCGGCAAACGGGTTGGTGCCGAGGGTGATCGCATTCGGCGCCCAGACGAACCGCACCTGAGCGGCGCCCTGTGCGGTGATCACCGACCGCACCCGGCCGAACGTGGCACGATAGTCGGCGGCGGTGGTGCCGTTGACCCCGACAGCCCACGGATACCAGGTCCCGTTCATCTCCTGGGCGAAGCGCAGCAACACCGGCTTTCCCCACTCGGCGAGGCCCCGACCCCAGCGGGTCAGCTCGGTGTCGAATGCGCCCGCGGCGATCCTCGACAACGCGAACTCCGGCTGCACCAGACCACTGTCGGGTCGCCACGGCTCCAAGGTCAGCAGTGGGGTGGCGCCGGCCGCGGCGATGGCATCGAGATCGGCGGTGGGTACGGCGTCGCCGATCGCACAGAACCGGTGCAGGTAGGCGGGCGCAGAACCGGCGAGGGCAGTGAGCTGGGTGATCGGTGACCGCCCGGAATCCGACGGCACCACCGACGGGATGAAGGCGCCCCACCGTTGTCCCGCGGGCGGGGGAGTGCTCGGTGCAGCCGGTTGCTCCGCCGTCGACGCGCAGGCTGTCGACACGCAGGCCGTCGCCGTGAGTGCGAGCGCACCGAGACCGGTCAAACGCAGGACATCACGCCGCGACCGGCCGACGAATCCGTCGGCAGCGGGTCGGGGCATCACGCCTGCAATCGTAGGGGGTGGCAGCCCTCAACCGTCGCCGAGGAGGTGTCCCGCGATCAGTCCGTGCTGGCTGGCCAGTGCGGCGAGTGCCACCCGATTGTCGACACCGGTCTTGCCGAGGATGTGTTCGATGTGATGCCCGACGGTCTTCGCGCTGATCGTCAGCGTTTCGGCGATCCTCTGGGTGGTCAGGCCCCGGGCGACGAACGTGGTGACCTCGAGCTCGCGGGTGGTGAGCCCGAACGGCAGCGGTTCGGGCGTCACCATCACCAGGCCGGTGGGCAGCGCGACGTTGTGCCGCGGGGTGGCCGGGATCAACCGCACCAGATACCAGGTGCCGGTGTCGTCGCACCACCGGAAACGCCGGTCCACGCCGACGACGTTCTTGATCACCGCCAGCAGCGTCGGATCGATCAGATCGAGTGGTAGGTGATCGTCGCGGAGCGCACGGCAGCGACCGTCGGCGTCGACCAGCCAGGCGGGCTGACCAGGGGCCAGGAAGTCGGCGACCAGCGTCGGCCGTGTCGTCACGTCGAGCAGCGAGGCCACCCCGAACCGCAGCCGATTGATCTCGTCGACGTCACTGTCGCGGGGATAGCGCCGATCATCGGAGTTCACATGCAAGGTGCCCGCATAGACGCCGGCCGCGGTCACCAGACGCACCGACAACCCCTCGTCGAAGCCGGCCGGGGTGAACACATTGGTCACCGAATGCGATCGCCGATAGTCCGGGAAGTCGCGCCACCGCAAAGCCCCCGACGACACCCGCTCCATCTGCTTGAACAACGGGTCGTTGTCGACAAACCAGCTGTTGAAGTGGGCCATCACCGCATTCGGATAGTGGTGATTGGCGAGGGTGATGTGCCGCCCGGCCAGTGGATCCCACAGGCAGATCGCGCTCGCCGACGACCTGACCCGCTCACCCAGCGCCATCAGCAACTCGTCGGCACGGGTGTTCAGATCGGCCGAACTGCGCATGACCTCGTGGTATGCGCCGATGCCCAGGGTCTGCATGGTGCTCCCGTCCTCGGTCCGTCGGAAAGTGGACACTCAGTGTGGCGTACACGCATTTCGCCCGTGTTTCGCGATGCCCCCACCTGCGACGACCCGAGGCGTGAAACCTCGATGTAACACGACGGCCGGTGAAGATGGGGAGTTCACCCGATGCCTGTGCCACTGCCGAATTCATACATTCGATGCAGTTCGTACAGCGCTGTACGCCCCACACCCTCACCGTCCCCGGATCGCCGGCGGACGTTCCTGAGTCAGGAGAACCCCGATGTATCCGCCTCTTCCACGTGGCGCCGGACCCCGACGGCGGACGTTGTTCGCCGTGACGATCCTCGCGGTGATCACCGGCCTGATGCTCTCGGGCTGTGGCCGCAAGGCCACCGACAGCGAGAGCAGCCTCGGACGCGTGAACTGTCTCGACACAAGCGGTTCGGAGATCGCGATCGGATCGATCAACTCACTCACCGGTGGGCTGGCGGCCAGCGAGACCGTGATCCACGACGCGATCACGATGGCCGTCTCCGAGATCAACGCCGACGGAGGGGTGCTCGGCAAGCAGTTGCGCCAGATCTCCGAAGACGGCGCATCCGATCCGACGATCTTCGCGCAGAAAGCCCAGAAACTGGTCAGCAGCGACTGTGTCGCAGCGGTTTTCGGCGGCTACACCTCGGCCAGCCGCAAGGCGATGCTGCCGGTCTTCGAGAACACCGGAGCACTCCTGTACTACGGCCAGCAGTACGAGGGCCTCGAGAGCTCGCCCAACATCTACTACACCGGTGCGACCACCAACCAGCAGATCATCCCGGCGCTGGACTACCTGCGCGAGCAGGGTGTGCGCTCGTTGTACCTGGTCGGCAGCGACTACGTGTTCCCGCGCACCTCCAATGCGATCGTCCGGAAATATGCAGAGGCACATGGGATCGAGATCAAGGGGGAGGACTATGCCCCGCTCGGCACCACCGATTTCGCGACCATCCTCAACAAGATCCGTGGCTCGGGTGCCGACGCGGTGTTCAACGTGGTCGTCGGTGATTCGCTGGTCTCGTTCTTCCGCGAGTACAACAACGTCGGACTGACCGCCGAGAGCATGCCGGTGATGTCGATGTGTGTCGGCGAGGAAGAGGTCAAGAGCATCGGCGCCGCGTCCATCGTCGGGCAGCTCTCGTCCTGGAACTACTACCAATCCCTCGACACCCCGATCAACAACACCTTCGTGGCGGACTTCAAGAAGCGGTTCGGTGCGTCGCGGGTCACCTCCGACCCCATGGAGTCGGCCTACACCGCAGTGCATCTGTGGAAGGCGATGGTGGAGAAGGCCGGTGCCTTCACCCCCGACGCGGTGACCGCGAACGCCGACGGCGTCAGCTACGACGCCCCCGAAGGGCTCGTCACCGTCGACGGCGACAACCACCACGTCACCAAGACCGCACGCATCGGACGCGTCGCCGACTCCGGCCTCATCGAGCAGGTGTGGCAGTCGCCCGCCCCGATCGAACCCGACCCGTTCCTGGGCACCTACACCTGGGCCACCGGAATCGGAGACCAGTGATGCGACACCATCGCCCTTCTCGAACCCACACCTGCCGAACCCACTGTCTCGCTGGGCTTCTCACGTCACCAAGGACCACGCCATGGATACTCTGATCGGACAACTGTTCATCGGTCTCAGCCTCGGGTCCATCCTGTTGCTCGCCGCACTGGGCCTGTCCCTGACCTTCGGTCAGATGGGCGTCATCAATATGGCCCACGGTGAGATCATGATGGCCGGCGCCTACACCGCCTACGTGATCTCCAGTGGGATGTCGTCGACGGGGCTGTCGCTGTTCGTCTCCCTGCTCGCGGGTGCCGCGGTGGGCGCGCTGATCGGTGGCCTGCTGGAGATCCTGCTGATCCGCCGGATGTACGACCGCCCGCTCGACACCCTGCTGGTGACCTTCGGTGTGGGACTGGTGATGCAGCAGCTGGCCCGCCAGATCTTCGGGGCACCCGCGGTGAGCACCCCGCCACCGTCGTGGCTGATCGGTGAGATCTCGGTGCTCGGCGCCGCGATCCCCAAGGCCCGACTGTTCATCCTGGCACTCGCGATCGTCGCCGTCATCGCGGTCATCGCCGCCATGCAGACCACCCCGCTGGGGCGTCGTATCCGTGCGGTGATCGACAACCGGCAGCTGGCGCAGACCTCCGGCATCTCCTCGCGCCGAACAGATCTGAGTACCTTCATGATCGGATCGGGACTCGCCGGACTCGCCGGTGTGGCCCTCACCCTGATCGGACCCACCAGTTCGACGATGGGCCAGAGCTATATCGTCGACGCCTTCCTGGTGGTGGTGATCGGTGGACTCGGCCAGATCAAGGGTGCGGTCGTGGCCGCGTTCGCGCTGGGTCTGCTCAACTCGTTCATCGAGTTCGGCACCACCGCATCGACGGCCAAGGTCCTCGTCTTCCTCGTCGTCATCGCCTTCCTGCAGGCACGTCCGCAGGGCCTGTTCACCGTCAAGACCAGGAGCCTCGCATGAGAAACCTTGGCACACAACCCGTACGGACACTGGCCGGCTTCGGTCTCGGTGCGCTCCTGCTGTTCGTCGTCGCCCCGCTCGCCCTCTCCGACTACAACCTCGGTCTGCTCGCCAAGTTCCTGTGCTTCGGCCTGGTCGCCATCGGTATCGGGTTGGCCTGGGGCAGAGGCGGAATGCTCACCCTGGGACAGGGCGTGTTCTTCGGTCTCGGCGCCTACATGATGGCGATGCACCTCAAACTCGCCGACGCCTCACTTGCCGGTAGCGACGTCCCCGACTTCCTGCGCTTCGCCGGGGCCGCCTCCGTGCCCTGGTTCTGGACACCGTTCGAATCGGGCCTGTTCACCATCCTGGCGATCATCGTGATCCCCACCGCGGTGGCCGGACTGCTGGGCCTGATGATGTTCCGACGCCGGGTGAAGGGCGCCTACTTCGCCATCATCAGCCAGGCGCTCGCCGCAGCCTTCGCGGTCTACCTCGTGGGCGAACAGTCGCTGGGCGGAAGCAACGGGATCAACCGGTTCAACTCGTTCTTCGGATACGACCTGGCCGATCCGGTGAACCGCCGGATGCTGTTCTTCATCATCGCCGCCCTCGTCCTGCTGGCCCTCGCCGCGGTCCGCCAGCTGATGCGCAGCCGTTGGGGTGAGCTCCTGGTGGCCATCCGCGACCAGGAGGAGCGGGTCCGGTTCCTGGGCTACGATCCCGCGAACGCCAAGGTGGTCGCGTTCATGGTGTCGGCGCTGTTCGCCTCGGTGGCCGGGGCGATGTTCGTCCCCATCGTCGGGATCATCTCGCCGACCGATGTGGGCGTGGTCCCGTCGATCGCCTTCCTGATCGGCGTCGCCATCGGCGGACGCACCACGCTGGTCGGGCCGCTGCTCGGCGCCGTGGGCGTCGCCTGGGCACAGTCGTACCTGTCGGATTCGTTCCCCCAGGCGTGGACCTACCTGCAGGGCCTGCTGTTCATCGCGGTGATCGGCTTCTTCCCGGCCGGTATCGCCGGGATCGCCGCCCTGATCCGACGCCGCACCGGCGGTGGCCAGAACGACAAGGGCACCACCGATATCGAGTCGGTACAGGGTTCTGCCACCACCGATTCCAGCACTCTCGAGGAGCCGGCCCGATGACCACAGCGCACACCCACGAACCCAACTCGGTCCCGCGGCCGGGCGGTAACGCCGGCATGGAATCGCAGTATCTCGAGATCCGAGACCTGGTGGTCGACTTCGGCGGCTTCCGCGCCATCGACGGCGTCGACCTCACCCTCTTCCAGGGTGACCTCCGATTCCTGATCGGCCCCAACGGGGCGGGCAAGACCACCCTGATCGACGCCATCACCGGGCTGGTGCCCGCCACCGGCGACATCACCAAGTCCGGGACGCAACTGCTCGGACTCAAACCGCACCAGATCAACCGTGCCGGGGTGGGCCGCACCTTCCAGACACCGAGTGTCTTCGACAACCTCACGGTGACACAGAATCTCGACATCGCCGGGGGAGCGGGCCGCAGCTTCTGGAATCGCCTGCGAGCACGGCACGGCATTCCCGAGATCGTCGAGCAGGCACTGGAGACCACCGGCCTCACCCACCATCGGGACCGTCCCGCAGGGATTCTCGCGCACGGTCAGAAGAAATGGCTGGAGATCGGGATGCTGCTGGTGCAGGACGCCAAGGTGCTGCTCCTCGACGAGCCGGTCGCCGGGATGAACCACGAGGAGCGGGTCGAGACCGGCGAACTGCTGCGCCGGCTCGGCGGTGAACGCACCGTGGTGGTGGTCGAGCACGACATGGAGTTCATGCGCAACTACGCCACCTCGGTCACCGTCATGGCCGCAGGAAAGGTGCTCTCGGAGGGGTCGGTCGCCGAGGTCCAGAACGATCCCCGCGTGCAAGAGGTCTACCTCGGCACCTCGAATGTCGGGACAGAGGACTGAAACATGTTGAATCTCAAAGCTGTCAGCGCCGGCTACGGCCGCACCGTGATCGTGACCGACGTCGATCTCACCGTTCGCGAGAACTCGGTGACGGCGGTGATGGGGCACAACGGTGCCGGTAAGACCACCCTGCTCAAGGCCTGCCTGGGACTGGTGAAGACCCATTCCGGGCGCATCGAGTTCGACGGTGAGGACATCACCACGATGCGACCGCACCTGCGGATCCGCCGGGGTATCGCCTATGTCCCGCAGGGACAGGTGTCGTTCGGCGGGCTCACCACGGCCGAGAACCTGACCGTCGTGGCCGAGAGTCACCGCCGCCCCAAGTCGGCCATCGACGAGGTCGTCGACCTGTTCCCGGCACTGACCCAGATCATGTCGCGCCGTGCGGGACTGCTCTCCGGTGGGCAGCGCCAGCAACTGGCCATCGCGCGGGCATTGCTCACCGACCCCCGACTGCTGATCCTGGACGAACCCACCGAGGGCATCCAGCCCAATGTGGTCGCCGAGATCGAGGCGGCCATCGGTCAACTCACCTCGGGCAACCGGCTCGCCGCGCTGCTCGTCGAGCAGCACGTGGGTTTCGCGTTGAGTTCGGCCGAGCGCTACTACGTCATGCAGTCGGGCTCGGTGGTCTCGTCCGGAACCGGCGGAACCGCGGCGTCCGCCGCCGTCCGCGACGCCATGGCCATCTGACCCGAGGAGTATCACGTGCATCTGACCCCCAAGGACGAAGACCGCCTGCTGCTGTTCCTGGCGGCAGAACTCGCGCGACGCCGGCGCAATCGTGGTCTGGCCCTGACCTATCCGGAGGCGCGGGCGCTGATCGCCGACGAGGTCGCCGAGGCCGCCCGTAGCGGTGCGTCGGTGGCCGAGGCCGCAGCACTGGGCGCCTCGCTGCTCACCGACGACGACGTGCTGCCCGGCGTACCCGACCTCATCGGCTCGGTACAGGTCGAGGGATTCTTCGACGACGGACAGAAACTCGTCACCGTGCACGACCCGATCCGCCCAGGTACGGGCACCGTCGTCGCCGATCGCGCCGGAGATCAGCACACCCCCGGCGAGATCCTGTTCGACGACGAGGACATCGTGATCAACGCGGGGCGTACGACCTGCTCGGTCACCGTCACCAACACCGGTGACCGGCCGGTGCAGGTGGGCTCGCACTTCCACTTCTTCGAGGCCAACCGCGCGTTGCGCTTCGACCGTCGTGCCGCCTTCGGGATGCGGCTGGACATCCCGTCGGGCACGGCGATCCGATTCGAACCGGGCGCCGACCACGACGTCGAACTGGTCACATTCGGCGGTACCCGGACCATCACCGGACTCAACGACATGACCAACGCCGGCACCGTCGGCGCCCCCGGGCCCGAGGTGATGGAACGGCTGCACGCGAACGGCTTTCTCGACCGCACCGGGGCGAGCGACGACACGTTAGGAGAAGCCGATGGCACAGCGCCTGACGCGTAAGCACTACGCCGAACTCTTCGGTCCCACCACCGGCGACCGGATTCGCCTGGCCGACACCGAGTTGCTGGCCCGCATCGACGCCGACGCCACCGTCTACGGGGACGAGTCGGTGTTCGGCGGCGGCAAGACGATGCGGGAGGGGATGGCCGTCGACAATGCCGTCACCAACGCCGACGGCGCGCTGGACTTCGTGATCACCAACTTGGTGATCATCGACGCGGTCCTCGGAATCCGTAAGGCCGACATCGGGATCAAGGACGGCCGGATCGCCGGGGTGGGTAAGGCCGGCAACCCGGCCACCCAGGACGGCGTCGACCCCGAGCTGGTCATCGGTGCCGGTACCGACATCCGTTCCGGCGAGGGCATGATCGCCACCGCCGGAGCGATCGACGTGCACGTGCACTTCGACAGCGCCGGACTGGTGGAGGAGGCGATCTCCAGCGGGATCACCACAATGATCGGTGGCGGTCTCGGCCCGGTCACCGTCGGCATCACCAGTTCCGGACCCACCAACCTGGCCCGGATGCTGCATGCGGCAGAAGCCTTCCCGATGAACTTCGGCTTCCTGGCCAACGGCAGTGCGGCATCCACCGCACCGCTGATCGAGCAGGGTCTGGCCGGTGCGATCGGCTACAAGATCCACGAGGACTGGGGTGCTACCCCGGCGGCGATCCGGGCCTCCCTCGACGCCGGTGACGAACTCGACCTGCAGGTGCAGATCCACAGCGACACCCTCAACGAGGCCGGGTTCTACGAGGACACGATGCGTGCCATCGCCGGCCGGGCGATCCACACCTACCACGCCGAGGGCGCCGGTGGCGGTCACGCCCCCGACATCATGCAGGTGGTGGGCGAGCCCAATTGTCTTCCGTCGTCGACCAATCCGACCAACCCGTACACGCTCAACACCTTCGACGAGCACCTCGACATGGTGATGGTGTGCCACCATCTCAACCCGCGGATTCCCGAGGACGTGGCCTTCGCCGAGTCGCGCATCCGCCGCGAGACCATCGCCGCCGAGGACGTCCTGCACGATCTGGGTGCCATCTCGGCGATGGGATCGGATTCCCAGGGAATGGGCCGGATCGGTGAGACCATCGCCCGCACATGGCAGTTGGCCTCACACATGCGGGCCACGCGCGGTGCGCTGCCCGACGATGTGGGCACCGGCGCCGACAACCAGCGCATCCTGCGCTACATCGCCAAGCTGACCATCAATCCGGCCATCATGTTCGGTATCGATCACGAGGTGGGTTCGCTGGAACCCGGCAAGCTGGCCGACATCGTGCTCTGGGAGCCGAAGTTCTTCGGGATCCGCCCCGAGGTGGTGTTCAAGGGCGGCTTCCCGGCGTGGTCGGTGATGGGGGAGTCCAATGCCTCGCTGATGACGTGTGAACCGTTGAAGTACCGGCCGCAGTGGGCTGCCTACGGCCGCACCCCGGCCGACGTGTCGGTGACCTTCGCCGCCCGCGCCGCGGTGGAGGGCGGCCTCGGCGAGCGGCTGGGACTGGCCACGCCGCTGATCGGCTGCACCGGGGCACGCCGGCTGTCCAAGGCGGACTTCCTCCACAACGCGCACCTGCCGGAGATCACGATCGATCCCGACACCTATCGGGTGATCGTCGACGGCCAACTGTGCACCAGTACCCCGATGACCAGTGTCCCGCTCGGCCGCCGCTACACCCTGAAGTAGGAGAGATCATGACTGCAGACCCCATTCGCATCGGTATCGGCGGCCCGGTCGGCTCCGGCAAGACCCGGCTGGTCGAGTCGCTGGTCCCGTTGATGCGCGACCGCGGTATCGACATCGCCGTGATCACCAACGATCTCGTCACCGACGAGGACGCACAACGCGTTCGGCGCAGCGGACTGATCGACCCCGAACGCGTGATCGCGGTGGAGACCGGCGCGTGTCCGCACACCGCGATCCGGGAGGACCCGTCGGTGAACCTGGCTGCAGTCGACCGGCTCGCCGCCCGCTACCCGGGTCTCGACGTGGTGCTCATCGAATCCGGTGGTGACAACCTGGCCGCCACCTTCAGCAGTGACCTGGTGGACTTCTGGGTGTTCGTGATCGACACCGCGGCCGGTGACGACATCCCGCGCAAGCAGGGGATCGGACTGCTGCAGGCAGATCTGCTGGTGGTCAACAAGATCGACCTCGCCCCGATGGTCGGGGCCGATCTCGACCTGATGCGTTCGGACTGTGCGGTGGCCCGCCCCGTCAAACCCACCCTGTTCACCGACCTCCGAAACCAGGTGGGTGTGGATGCCGTTGTGGATCAGATCATCTCGGGTGCCATGATCCCGATCGCCCCGAACTCGTCTGCCCCGAACTCGTCTGCCCCGAACTCGTCTGCCCCGATCCCGGCCGGCACCGACGCGGTCACGGTGTGACCCGGCAGGGGACCCTGGAGGTGGACGTCGTCGCCGACCGGCGCGGCCGGACCCGCGTCACCCACCTGCTGCAGGCCTACCCGCAGCGGGTCACCGCACCGCTGTACGCCGACGCCGATCCGCGCTCGGCTTACCTGTGCGTGCAGAGTCCGTCCGGCGGGATCTTCGCCGACGACACGTTGCGCACCGAGGTCACCGTCGGCTCCGGCGGTCATCTGTTGATGACGTCGCAGTCGGCCACCCAGGTGTTCGACGGCGACGTCGGCTCCGGCGCCACACATGCCCAACGGTTCACCGTGCGTGACGGCGGCATCCTGGAATATGTTCCGCGCGAGATCATCCCGCATGCCGATGCTCGATTCGCCCAGGACACCGAGGTCGCGGTGGACGGTACGGGGGTGTTCGTCGGCTGGGAGATGATCGCGTCGGGCCGGATCGGCCACGGCGAGCGGTATCGGTATCGCACGGTCAGCACACGCACCACGGTGCGCGTGGACGGGGTTATGGCCACCTGCGACGCGATCCGGGTCGGCGCGGCCGAACGCCGTCCGCCGGAGCGGCTGATCGGTGCGAACTATCTGGCCACCGGGCTGATCGTCGCCCCGCGCCACGACGTGACCGCTCTGCACGACGAGATCCACGAGCAGCTCCTGCGGTGTCCGTTGGTGAGCGGGGTCAGCGTGCTGCCGGAGTCGATCGGCGTCATCGTGCGGGTGCTGGCCGACACCGCCCCTCCGCTGCGTCGCCTGCTCGCCGATCTCGTCGCCACCCACCGCCGGGTCCTACTGGACATGAATCCGCCGCCGAAACGCCTGCTCCGAGAGGAATGACCATGACCGACCTGTTCTCCGCCGACACCGTGATCGACGTCGAGGGGCTCCTCGGGCACATCGACGACCGGCAGTTCGCCGGCCGCAGTGTCGTCCACGTCGACATCGGGTGGGGTGATGCCCGCAAACACCGGCAGCTCGTCCGCAGCGATGCCGGACACTCGGTGCGTATCCGGCTGCCGCGCGGTTCCTTCCTCGCCGACGGTGCCGTGCTGTTCGATGACGGGCGCCTCGTGGTGGTGGTCCGGCGCACCGCCGAGCCGGCGGTCGTCGTCGACTTCGCCGACAACGGGGGAAGCGACGGCGCCCGCCGGATGCTGCTGCTCGGCTACCTTCTCGGCAATCAGCACGCCCCGCTCGATGTCACCGCAGACCGCGTCGCCACACCCCTGATGACCAGTGTGGGTGCCGCCGAGGAGAT
Source organism: Gordonia desulfuricans NBRC 100010 (assembly GCF_001485495.1). GTDB lineage: Bacteria > Actinomycetota > Actinomycetes > Mycobacteriales > Mycobacteriaceae > Gordonia > Gordonia desulfuricans. The sequence continues at coordinate 11,873 of NZ_BCNF01000067.1, forward strand.
CGTGGCGTCCCTGGAGATCACCGGACGGGTCGAACCCGCCGCGCTCGCCCGCCACGGCTGGTCCAACACGTCGGCCGATCACCACAGCCACTCCCACGATCACGCGCACTCCCATGACCACTCCCATGACGACTCCCACTCCCATGACGGCGCCCACCCCCAGCCGCATCACGATGACCACGCGCACTGAATCCCTGTCCGCACAGGCGTTGTGGATGACCCTGCACGACAGTGCCTTTCCGGCCGGCCGCATGGTGCACAGCAGTGGTATGGAGAGCTGGCTGCGCGCCCATCCCGACGCCGGTCCGCAAGCGATCATCGCCATGACACTCGACTACGTCCTGGCATCGCTGGCACCGCTCGACGCCGTCGTCGGAGCACACGCCTGGGCCGCGGGTGACACCGCACGACTGATCGAACTCGACCGGCTGCTGTCGGCGTACAAGACCTCGGCGAATGCCCGTACCGCCTCGGTGGATCCCGGTCGCAGGCTGGCCGACACCGCACGCCGCGTCGGATTGACCAGTGGTGCAAAGAAAATCGGTGCACAGGAGATCGGTGTGGATCAGTACATCGATGCCGTCCGCGCCGAGAGCACCCCGGGCAACATCGCGGTGGTCGAGGCAGTACTGCAGGCGGCGATGGGGATCGATCAGCCCACCGCCGTGCTGGGGACGCTGCGGTCCGGGTTGTCGTCGGCGCTGAGCGTGTCGGTCAGGCTGGGCAGACTCGGGGCGATGAGTGCGCAGCGGGCCCTGGTCGAGGCCACGCCGGAGCTGGTGGACTCGGTGGAGGTGGTGCTGGCGACCCCGCTGTCGGGGATGACCGGCAATGCGATCGATCTCGAGGTGTGGGGGATGCGGCACGAGCAGTACGCGCCGCGCCTGTTCGCCACCTGAGGCCTGTCACCTAGGAGCGGCTCACCTGTTCGGCCCTGTTCGGCGCTAGTCGGCCTTGTTCGGCTCGAGGTCGGGCATCAGGCCCGCGACCGCTAGAGCCCGGATCACATCGGCGCGCAGGCGGGAATGGTCGACCGCCGTCGCCACGATCCCGTAGACCATGCGGTGGGCCAGCATGACGTCGCGCACCGTCAGGCCGGGGTCCACCGTGCCCGCCGCCTGCGAGACCTTCAACGCGCCCTCGAGTACGTCACGTAACCGCTTCCAGGTGTTCGTGCCGGTCTTGTTCCGCTGGGACTCGGCGACCATCTCGATGAACGCGACGTTGTTGATGGTGTGCTCGATGATCAGTGACCACATCTGGGGGAACGCGTCGGGTCCGGGGTTCGCGGCGATCCGCTCGTAGTCGTCCCAGTGTTCGTTGAACACTGCATAGGCCAGGTCGAGCTTGGTGGGGAAGTGTCGATACAGCACGGCCTGGCCGACGCCGGCCTCCTTGGCGACGGCGGACAACGGTGCAGCGTAGCCGCGTTCGGCGAACACGATTCGCGCCGCGGCGAGCAGCCGCGCGCGGTTCTCGGCGCCGGCGGCGGGCCCCCTGTTGACTTTTGACGTGTCCTGGGTCACACTTCGATCCTATACCGGACAACATTGTCCGGTAGAAGCCCGCGGTCGTGACCTTCGGCACGGCGCACCACCCCAGGAGGCTCTCGCAATTCTCCACTCACGCTGCCCATCGATCCCCCTCATCTGAACCGGCCCCCGCGGGCATCTGACGTCCCGCGGCCGTGCCGTCACCGACGACACCTCTGTCGCTCGGCTTCTCACGCAGACCTCACGCGTCGCACGCGCGTCGACCAGTGTTGTGCGGCAACGGTTGTTGCCATCTCGTGGTCGGGCCCGGCGTTGCGTCACGGCGTCGGTGGTCCTGCGCGTCCTATCACCTTGCGGTACATGCACTCGCATTCACGTGCCCACGAAGGGAACTGTCACACATGCACATTCGACGGTCATCGCTTGTCCTCCTCGTTCTCGGAGTGATCCTCGTCATCGGAGCGGTCCTGCTCAGTACCGTGATCACGCCACTGTTGTCGCGTATGCCCGCCGGCCTGGAGAAGGGGAGTGTCTTCGTCGGCACGATGGCGACGCCGGATGCCACCGGAAAGCTCGCCGAAAGACCCGTCGAAGTGCAGCGAACGATGAAAGCCGATGCGGTGCAGGGCAACTCCGCCTTGATCACGTCGTCGTCGGCGGTCTACGCCACGCCTCGTAGCGAGGGTGCGCAGCCGATCGGCGGGTCCGCGCAGAAGTATGCGATCAACCGCAGCGACTTCACCCAGGAGCCGGCCTTCGACAACGTCGCGGTGATCGACCAGCACGGCGGTGCGGTGATCGGTGTCCCGCCGAACCCGTCTCACGACGGTCAGAGCTATTACGACCACTACCTGGGCCGCGCCGTGCCGTTGACGTTCGCCGAGACCGGTGACGTGGAGGGCCGCAGCGTGGTGCGCTACACCTACGACGCCTCCGGCGCCCTCGCGGACGAGAAGACCGCGACCACCATGAAGGCTGCGCTGGGCAAGAAGTTCGGCACGGACGGTTCGGTCATCCCGACCCAGGCGCTCACCCTGATGGGGGTTCCGGCATCGGCACTCGACGGCCTCGGCGCCACCGTCCCGGTCACGATCGTCGCCCACACCGTGGCGACGATGACCGCCGACAAGCAGTTCGGGTCGTTCCTGGTGGTGGACCAGAAGATCTCGATGGGCGCCGCGATCGGTGATCCCGACAAGCCGATCTTCACCATCCCGATGCAGGTCACCGACGTGCACACCTCGGACGCCAGTGTCGCGAGCGCAGCCGCCGAGCTGACCGACAACGCCGCCAAGCTCGCCTGGATTCGTCTGTGGATTCCGCTGATCGTCGGGCTGCTCGGTGCGATCGCGGTCGTTGTCGCCATCATCCGCCGGCGTCCGCCGCAGGTCGGCGCACCGACGTCCGGTGACGACAACGCCCCGGCCTCCGGTGAGCTGTCCCTGCCCACCGGCTCCTCGGCCACCGATGAGGTGTCGGCCCGCTAGGGGCGGCCGAACCCGACGCGGAGACGTCTGTGTCGACGGCGGCCGGGTGCCCAGCACCCGGCCGCCCTTGTCTTGTGGTGCGCCGGAAGGCTTACGGTGACGGGGTGACGGGGTGTTCGACGCGGAGATGACAAACGCCCCGGTCCTTCGGGACGAAGGGCCGGGGCGGTGTCGATCGCGTTCTACTTCACACCGCTGAAGACGTACTGCAGTGCGGCGAAAACGACGTCGTTGGACTGGATTGCGGTCCACAGGAATTCGTCGAACATTTGTTACCCTTCCTAATGGCGATCTCTCGACCTTGACCTTACCCGCCGCGTATGCCCGTTTACAGGCGGTTCGACGAGCACTTTCCGGTGACGCGCGCCGGGGCCGCACAAACTCTTCTGGCAGGGCTGTGACCTGCGGTGATGCGAATCCTGTGTGGGCGGTGAGACTCCGGTCCGGATCCGGTGAGAGGTCCTGTTCCGGATTCCGGATGTGATTTGGATCATATGGATTGCTACTGATCTGGAACCGATTCTGGAAGTCCTCTTATAGTTCGCCCATGATGATGAATCGGGGCATCGTCGCAGGCGTTCTGGGGGCAGGTCTGCTCCTCGGGGCGACAGCGTGTAGCCAGCCCGCCGCAGATGACAGCAGCCTCTCCACCTCCATGCCGACCCTTCAGCTGGCCGCCCAGGGGGATCAGATCCGTTGGTGTGCAATCAATCCGGTGTACAGCGCCACCTACTACGTGATGGTCACCGGTGTTCCCACCGGCAGTGTGTGCGGCCAGGGGTCGGAGATCACGCAGGCCGAGTTCGATGACCTCGACCTCCAGGAGATCTGCACTGTGACCCTGCCCGGCGGCGGGACCGTCGAGGCCTTCGCCAACGAGCGCAAGGCGAGTGCCCGCCTGGCCCAGATCTACTGCGACAACGCCTGACATCCTGTGATCACCACGGCCACAGCCTGTTCGGCGATCATCGAGCTGTGGCCGTGGTGATCAGATACTCCCATTCCATGGTGCCGTCGACGATGGCCTCGTCGGCGAGACCGGCCATCGCGGCATCGAGTGCGGCCACCTGCTCGGCGTCGTCGGCGATCCTGCGGTAGGCCGTGACGGTGGGCCCGTAGGCGGCCTTGAAGAAGTCGCGGAATGCCGCGCCATCGGCGAACGCCGACACCGTCAGGGACTCGGCGTGGCTCTCCAGATCCGCCTTGTCGCCGAAAAGTGTTGCGATGTAATCGGGATCGCCCCATCGGATGCCGGGCTGCGTGCCGGGAGGAAGAGGTGGAGCGTAGGGCTTCATCACCGCGAAGAGTCGGCCGATGAAGCCGGCAGGCGTCCAGTTGATCAGTCCGATCCGTCCGCCGGGGCGTGACACGCGCACCAGTTCGCGCGCACTGCGCAGATGGTCCGGGGTGAACATCACTCCCACGCAGGAGGTCACCACGTCGAACGAGTCGTCGTCGAACGGGAGGTCCTCGGCATCGGCGGTGCGCCAGATGATCCCGAGATCGGGGTGACGCGTGCGGCCGGTCTCGAGGAGTTCGGGGGTCAGGTCGCTCGCCACGACGTGTGCACCGGTGCGGGCCGCGGGTACCGCGACGTTGCCGGCACCGGCCGCCACGTCGAGCACCCGGTCCCCGGAACCGATGGCGGTGGCCTCGACCAGCCGTTCGCCGAGTGCGGCGATGACGTCGGCGACCGCCGGATAGTCGCCGGACACCCACAGTGCGCGATGGCGTGCCTTCACCCCGGTGTCGAATGCGGCGGTGGATGGTGTGGACATGGTGGTCACCTTCTGAGATCGATGATCGTTGGGACCCCTTCAGCATCCGTTCGCCGGCCCTCGGGTTGCCAGACCATGATATGTAGTGGTGGCGGTACAGAATCTGTACTGGTCCTACCGCCGAGTCGGGTGTGTACTGAGACGCATCGACGGAGGTGGTCGTATGACCTCATATGGACAGTTCTGCCCGGTCGCCAAGGCGATGGAACTGCTCGACGAACGCTGGACGATCCTGATCGTCCGCGAACTCCTTTTGGGCAGTAGACATTTCAACGATCTGCGGCGCGGTGTCCCCAAGATGTCGCCGGCTCTGCTGACCAAACGGCTCCGCGGATTGGAGCGGGCCGGGGTGATCTGCCGGACCGAGATGGGCGGTCGCGTGACCTACACCCTCACCGGGATGGGACGGGAGCTGTCCGACGTGGTCGACGCCCTCGGAACGTGGGGCACCCGATGGATCGGCGAGCTCGGCGACGCCGATCTCGACCCCCACCTGCTCATGTGGGACATGCACCGCACCATCCCGATCGAACAGTGGCCGCGGCGGCGCACCATGATCGCGTTCCGCTTCCCCGACATCCTCGGCAAGGCGGGTATGTGGTGGCTCGTCGTCGACGAGGGGCGTGCGCAGGTGTGCGACTTCGACCCCGGCTACGAGTTGGACGCCACCGTGGTCACCGACCTGCGCACGCTGACCGAGGTGTGGCGCGGCGACACCGACTGGCACACCGCGCTGCGTGAACAACGCATCGAGATCCAGGCACCACCGGCCGTCGGCCGCGACGTCCCCCGATGGATCGGACAGGGCAGCTCGGCCGCCATCCCGCGACCTGCCTGATCGGTGAGCCGCGCAGACCTGCCACCATCCCTACCTGCCGATAAGGGTTTCTCGTATTTCGTCGTCACCGGCACCGCCCTAGCGTGGAGCTATCCCGGCGGCCGACCAGTCCACGGCCACCTCGGGCCGCACGTACCGCAGAGGAGAAGCCATGACGACGCCGACCATCGAGGAACTCGCCGCACGAGTCGAGGTGCTCGAGGCCGAAGCCGACATCCGGCGCCTGCAGGCCCGCTACATGTTCCTCTGCGACACCCCGTGCCCCGAGTACGGCATCACCGACGACGCCGACCGCATCGAGCTGATCCTCGCGCTCTACACCGAGGACGCGATCTGGGAAGGTGTCGGCGAGTACTACACCGACCAGTTCGGCCGGCTCGAGGGCAAGCAGGCACTGCGTGAGCACTTCCAGCGGTTCTGGGGCGAGAAGCAGGACCCGGCGCTGCTGCTCAACGCCCACTACCTGACCAGCGAGCAGATCCACGTCGACGGCGACACCGCCGAGGCCCAGTGGATTCACATGCAGCCGTGGCTGTTCTCCGACGGCACCGGCCTGCTGCGGTCGAGCCGCCTCAACAACGCCTTCCGCAAGGTCGACGGGCGATGGCTCATCTCCCGGACCCGCACCGAGAACGTCTTCGTCGCACCGCTGCCCGACAAGTTCGCCGACGCCTACCCGAGCTCGTCGGTCCTGCTGAAGCCGTGACCGCCGTGGCATTGCCGGTGGTGCACGTCGTCGACGACGACGACGACCTACGGCAATCGGTGACCTTTCTGCTCCGAACCGTCGGCATCACCGCACTGACCTACCCGGACGCGTCGGCGTTCCTCGACGAGTTCGATCCGGAGGAACCCGGTGTGGTGGTGGTCGACGTCCGCATGCCAGGGATCAGCGGATTCCAGTTGCAGGAGATCCTCAACGAGCGCGACTACCCGGCGCCGGTGATCTTCTGCTCTGCACACGGTGACATCGCCATGTCGGTGCGCGCGATCCGCGCCGGGGCCGTCGACTTCCTCGAGAAGCCTTATGGCTCACAGCGAATGCTCGAGGTGGTGCAGATGCACCTGGCGAAGGCCAACCAGCTCTTCGTCCAACGTGCCGAACGTCGTCTGGTGGAGGAGCGGGTCGGTCGACTCACGCCCCGCGAGCGGGACGTGCTGCGGCTGGTGGTCGGCGGACTGTCGAGCCGGATGATCGCCCGCGATCTGGGTACCACGGTGAAAACCGTTGACGTCCATCGGGTCCGGATCAAGTCCAAGACCGAATCGGACAGCCTGTCGACGCTGGTGCACGACGTCCTGGTGCATCGCGTCGCATTGTGAGCGACCCGTGGTAATCGCGGGTGGTCGAGACCAGCGAGTCGGCGGTGTTCGCAACCAGGTCTGACGCGGTCGTCATGGGTGGTCGAGGCCCCGTGAGGCAACGGTGTTCGCAACCAGGTCTGAGGTGGTCGTCATGGGTGGTCGAGGCCCGGCGAGTCAACGGTGTTCGCAGCCACGTCTGAGGTGGCCGCCATGGATGG
>NZ_BCNF01000068.1 GCF_001485495.1 Gordonia desulfuricans NBRC 100010
AACAGTGTTCGCAGCCACGTCCGACGTGATCGCCAGAGCCGGGGCCGCGCCTACTGGGACGGCAACCCGAACCCGAACACCGTGCCGCCCCCGGCGCGTGGTCGGTTCCAGATGGTGCCGTGCTGGCGCGTGATGATCCGATAGCTCAACGCCAATCCGATTCCGCTCCCGTGTGCCTTCTCGGTGAACGATTCGTGGAACGGGTCGCGGTTGAGGCCCCGACCCTGGTCGTCGACGGTGAAGATGCCCTCCCCGCCGGTATTCGACGTCGTGATCACCACGGGTGTGGCGGTGTCACCGCACGCGACCATCTCGTCGACGGCGTTGAAGCACAGGTTGAGCATCACCTGGCCCACCAGGACCCGTTCGCACCGCACCCACACGGGCTGCTCGGAGAGCCGCACCTCGATCGGGACGCCGGTGGGCCCCGACCGTAACTGCATGAACGGCAGGCACTCCCGCACCACGTCGTTGAGGTCGACGACCTGCTCGACGTGTTCGAGGTGTCCGACGTAGGCCCGCACGGTGTTCACGATGGTGGCGGCGCGGGCGATCTGTTTGCTCGCCAGCTCGAGGCCGCTGTCGATGTCACTGCAGGTGTCGGCGTCGAGGCGTTCGGTGCCGGCGAGGGAGCGGGAGAATCCGCGGACTCCGGTGATGAAGTTGTCGGCGGCGGCGAGTGGTTGGCCGAGTTCGTGGGCGATGGCCATCGCCATGTCGCCCATGGCGTTGTAGCGCGCCAGGTAGTTCTCCTGGTGCAGCGCGAGCTCTCGCACCTCCTCCTCGCGGATGCGGTCGGTGATGTCGTGCAGGATGATCAGATACCGCTGTGCGGCGAGCTCGGGAAGCCGTTCGACGCTGCCCTCCAGCCAGATCGGGGTGCCGTCGCGGTCGATGAGCAGCTGCAACGGATGCAGCGGACTGGTCGCCGCCACCACCTCCGACCAGGTCGACGGTTGACCGTTGACCCGGATCTGGGTGCACGACATGAGGGTTCGCCCGATGGGGGAGACCGTGGTGCGGTCGGGGAACAGATAGCCCAGTGCGGTGTCGGTGGCCGCCTGGATCGAGCCGTCCTGGGCGACGGTCAGCGCGATGGTCGACGTGTGCTGGGTGAGCATCCCGACATGGGTCTCGGTGAGCCGCTCGGCGCGCTCGGTGGACAGCTCGCGCTCGATGTCGCGGTACTGGACCATCACCGCGGGGCCCTGGGACAACTCGACCCGGGTGGCGAAGGCATCGCACCGGAAGACCCGGCCGGACTTGGACCGTAGATGCCACTCCACCCGCGCGGCGCCTCTGTCCAGGGCCTGGTTGAGCAGGGCGCGGGCCACCACCCTGTCGTATTCGCGGGCCGGTTTGCTGATGTGGTTGGCCCGCAACTGGAGCAGCTCGGCCAGTTCCACCTCCAGCATCCGGCACGCGGCCGGGTTCGCCCACACGATCTGCAACGACTCCGCATCGTGCAGCAGGATGCAGGTGTCGCCGGCCTCGAGCAGTGCGAGATGGTCGTCTGCGGTCAGCGCAGCACACGGCACCACGTCGGTCATGGAGTCAGCCTAGATCGGCCCCGCGCACCACGCAGTCCGCAAAACGACTAGGCGTGGTTAGGAAATCACCTACGCGAAAGGCCGACTTTGCTGATCGACACCGCGCCGGGTGAGTTCGTAGCCTCGCAGTGGTACAGCCACGACGAGCAGGAGATCCAACCCATGACCGCGACACTCGAACCATCCACCGTCACCTGGGATTCGGTGCTCGCCGAACTGGCGCAACGCCGCTCGGAGTTCCACGCCCAGCACTATGTGCCGCGTGATTTCGTGGAGAAGTTCATCCCGCTCGGCGTGTTCCGGGCGGCCGCACCGATCCGCTTCGGTGGTGAACCGATCCCGCCGGCGCAGTTCCTGCAGCTGATCGAGCGGGTGGCCCGGGTCGACGGGTCGACCGGATGGATCATCGCGTTCGCGTCGTCGTTGACCTATCTGGGTGCACTCCCGCTCGACACCCAGGCCGAGATCTACCGGGACGGCCCCGACATCGTCTGGGCCGGAGGTCTTTTCCCGATGCAGCCGGCTCCGCTGCGAGACGGTCGCTATGTGATCAAAGGTCGCTGGAAGTACGCCAGCGGCTGTATGGGTGCCGACTACGTCGGCGTCGGCCTGCGCGATGAGAGCGCCGGTGGCAAGCCGCGTGCGGCGGTCCTGCGACCCGATCAGGTCACCTTCGTCGACGACTGGGACGTCACCGGGATGGCCGCGTCGGGATCGTTCGACGTGATCGTCGAGAACGTCGAGGTGCCACAGGAATGGACCTTTGTGCGCGGCGGCGGTGAGACATTCATCGACGATCCGCTCTACCGGTACCCGCTGATCGCCTACCAGGCGCAGGCCCACGCCGCGGTGGGCCTCGGTGTGGCCCAGGCGGCACTCGACCAGGTGCGTGCGGCCGGATCGCGCACCGGTGTCACCGGCGCGCCGCCGCTCGCCGCACGTGCGTACTACCGCACAGAGTTCGCGAAAGCGTATGTGGCGCTGAACTCCGCGCGTTCGTTCTACCTCGATGTGGCCGACGAGGTGTGGCAGACCGTCGTCGCCGGTGATCCGGCGAGCGACGAGCAGATCGCCCGGATGCGGTTGTCGGCGGCCAACATCGCCGATACCGCCGCCGACGTGGTGGGACGCCTGTGTGCGGTGTCGGGGGCGGCGATCATCAACAACGGCCATCCCATGCAGCTGCTCCGGCAGGATGCGATCGTCCCGCAGTTGCACGCCACCCTCGGCCAGGCGATGTACGACGGTGCGGGATCGGTACTGCTCGGTCAGGAGCCGGTGATCCCCGGATTCCTGTGACGGTTCTCGCCCTGCACGACCCCGGGAGTGCCCGTACCGTTGGTACGGGCACTCCCGTCGTTCTGGGCGCCACCGACACCGACTCCCGGATCCCCCTGCCGGCACACGGATGGCTGCTAGGAATCCCTGTACGCGGGGTACGGGAAAGTTATGTTTCCGCCGACTCGCACAGTGAAGTGCCCCGGGTTGCGTAACGATGGACACGACATGAAGTCGACGGCAACGACGCCGCGGCATCACTTGTGAAGATCAGAGGAAACAGTCAGTGTCAGAACACAGCCCGGTGTCCACAGGGGTTCCCGCGAGTGCGGCACCGAAGTCCAGCTTCAGGCGCCTGGCCTTCGCCAGCGGCGTCGGAACATCCCTCGAGTTCTACGATTTCGCGATCTACGGCACCGCCACCGCGCTGGTCTTCAGCGACACCTTCTTCAAGACCAACGACGCCTGGTTCAGCACCTTCATGGGTCTGGCCACCTTCGGCATCGGATTCCTGATGGCGCCGATCGGCGCTATCCTGTTCGGGTGGGTCGGTGACACCTACGGTCGCAAGAAGGCCCTCACCCTGACCTTCATCGGAATGGGTGCGGCCACCGTCCTGATCGGTCTGCTGCCGACCTACGCGCAGATCGGGGTGGCGGCACCGCTGCTGCTTGTCCTGTGCCGCATGGTGCACGGGCTCTGTCGTGGTGGTGAGACCGGCGGTTCGGCGGTGCTCGCCATCGAGCACGCCCCCGACGGGAAGCGCGCCCAGTACGGCGTCTTCACCGCACTGGGCAGCCCCGTGGGCACCATCCTCGCCAACATCGCGTTCGCGCTGGTCCTGCTGATGCCGGCGACCATGGTCGACGACTGGGCCTGGCGTCTGCCGTTCCTGGTCGGCGGTCTGGTCCTGGTGCTGGGCATCTGGATTCGTAAGGGCGTTGCCGAGAGCCCGGTGTTCAAGGCGATGGTCGCCGAGCACGGCGAGGAAGAGCTGCGCAAGCGGGTTCCCGCACTCACCGTCATCCGCACCAACTGGCGTCGGCTGGCGCTGGCCGCAGGTGTCAACGTCGGCCTGAACTCCACCACCTTCGCCCTGTCGATCTTCATGCTCTCCTACGCCACCGCCAAAGCCCCTGACGGACTGGATCTCCCGCGTACCGCGATCGTGTACGGCAGTATCGCCGCGCTGGTGATGCACGGTGTCGCCAACGTCATCGGTGCGCTCCTGTCCGACCGCATCGGACGACGTCCGGTGATGATCGCCGGCGCCGCATCGTCGGTGGTCGCGGCATTGTTCATCTTCCGGCTGGCCCAGACCGGCACCGTGGCCGCCGTGGTCACCGCGCTGGTCATCGGATTCTTCTGCACCGGCTTCCTGTTCGGCCCGATGTACACCTACTTCACCGAACTGTTCCCGCGGGAGCAGCGGCAGACCGGTATGGGCATCGCCTTCCACGTGGGTGCCGTGCTCGGTGGCGGTATCTCGCCGCTGATCGCCAACCGGATCATCGCCGGTACCGGTGACGCCGCCAACATCGGCTACTACCTGGCCGTCATGCTGACCATCTCGCTGCTGTGTCTGCTCGCCCTTCCCGAGACCGCACCGGCGCGACTGGCCGCCAAGGCCCGCCGGGCGGGTGCCACCGAGAAGGAGTCGGTGACCGCATAGCCACCACCTTCCGGTCTGACGCTCGCGTCGGCGGTCGGCAAACGGAAACGGACCCTGCAGAGGCACATCGGTGCCTCTGCAGGGTCCGTTTCCGTTTGTGAGTGTTCCCCCCCTGCGATCGGTCGGTTGCGCTAGATCCCGTACTCCGCAACCCAATCGACGAACATCTGCCCGGTGGGGAAGGTGAGTCCGCCGAAGTTGTCGAGCTGCAGCGCCAGGTGCATCGACCGCGGTGGCAGCCGGTTCACGTCGGTGCTCCGCGCCCACTGCACACCGTCGCGGTACACCGCGATGTACTGCGGGGTCCATTCGACGGCCCAGGCATGCCAGTTGGTGGCGTCGCCCCAGGTGGTGTGGGATTCGACGTTGTTGGCCGCGCCGTAGTGCAGGTTGTACTGCACGGTGCTGCGGGTGGCGTCGGCGATCTCCATGAAGTCCACCTCGCCGCCGACCGGCCAGTCCTCGGCGTCGGGCCACAGCAGTGCGACCGCATGCCAGGTGGGGGAGGCGACGGTGGCCCGTGAGCAGATCTCCCACCGGCCGTACTTGCGTCCACCCCACTTGGGGGTCACCCCACCGGACGTGCCGTCGATGGTGGACGTGATGGTCAGCGCCCCATCGGAAATGGAGACCGCCGACGGGCTCCGGCGGCCGTTGCCGTCGTGACCGGCGCCGTCGTAGGCGCTCCAGTTCGACAACGACGAGAAGCCGTCGTAGTGCTCGGCGGTTCCCCATCCGTGGGTGGAGGCTGCGGTGGTGGTGCAGCCCGCAGTCGACGACGACGACCCGAGGTCGAGGGCCTCGGCGTCGGGGGTGTTGACGTAGGTGAGTGCGGCGGCGGCGATTCCGGCGGCGAGCAGCGGCCGGAGTGCGGTCGTGAGAGTGGCGAACACAACTGCGAATCTAGCAGAAACGGATGAACCGGAAAAGGCGTCCGACCTCACGACAATGCATGTGCCGCAACATCATTCGGTATCCGACATATCTGTGGAATCGCGGTCGGCAGACTTCTGCCCGGCGGCCTCGTCGACGACCGGTGTCTCGGTGGCGTCGTCTGCGGTGCCCGACTCGGCTGCCGAAGAATCGCCTTCGGTGTCGGCCTCTTCACCGGTGGCCGGCTCGGTCTCCGCGGCGGGTGACTCGGTCTCGGTGGTCTCGGTCTCGGGTGTCTCGGTCCCGGTGGTCTCGGTCTCGGGTGTCTCGGTATCGGTCGACCCCGCGGCCGGCGTCTCGGTGTCAGGTGTCTCGGCTTCGGGGGTCGCGACGACCGGTGTTGCGACAGTGGAGGACTCGACCGCGGTGGACTCCGCGGCAGCGCTCACGCGGGCCACGTTGGTGGCGGTGGTGGTGGTCGGCGAGGTCACATAGCCACTCAGTGCGTCCTCGAGCTTGTCGACCTCTTCCTCGTCGGTGCGGATCCACCGGTTCCAGGTGTGTGCGCCGTCGGTGTAGATGAACTGCACCGGGAGGTCGAAGATCTCGGCCTGGATGTTGAGTAGCACCGTCGACGCGAAGGAGATCACCTCGAGTCCCACGCCGATCGCGACGTGCAGGATGCCGCCCTGGGCCATCATCTCGTCCCATTCGGCCTGCGAGGCCGGCAGACCGTTGCCGGTGGAGACGATGATGGTCTGGCCGTTGGCCTTGGCCTGCATGATCTGGGCGGCGACGTCGTTGGCGGCCCATGAGTTACCGGGCAGCAGCGGGTTGCCCCACATGCCGTCGAATCCGTTGCCGACGCCCTGACGGCTGGACAGGATGAACGGCACCGCGAAGTACCCGAAGATGTTGTCGGTGTGGTAGTACCCCGAGCGTGACACCGCCACCGAGAACACCTCGGGGTACTTCAGTGCCAGGTTGATCGCCTGCCCGCCCGAGATGGACAGTCCGGAGATCGCGTTGCCGGAGGTGTCGACATCGAAGTTCTGGTTCAGGAACACCGGGAGTTCTTCACCCACAAAGGTTTCCCACTGCGGGTTGAAGTCGCCGTTGCCTTCGTAGTTGCTCAGCGGGTTGCCGTTGTTGTCGACCGGCGTGGACTCCCAGTTCGCCGACCACGTGGTGGCCGAATCGGGGATCGACACCAGGGTGTAGCCCGTGTCGTAGAGGTCGCCGCGACCGTTGGCGATCGGATCGCTGAGCTGGCCCAGGAAGTAGACGGCCTGCTCGGGCTGTCCGGCCTGCTGATCGGACGGCCGGACCTTGACCGTCACGGTGGTCTGCATGGACTCCGACCAGACGTAGCAGGTCTGCACGTTCTGGGCGCGATCGGTGTCACTGGTGAAGTAGCAGCTCGCCGAGGTGCGCTCGACGGTGGGATCCACCGCGAACGCCGGCCCGATTCCGCTGCCGAGTCCGATCGCTGCGGCCACGACCGCTGCGGCCACCGATCGCCGACGACGGCGGGCGGAGCGGGATCGGAGGGCGACCGGCGCGGTCGTCTCACTCGACAGGGTCATGGCAATGTCACCTCAGGTCGTTCGGGCACCTCGATTTCGGACAAACCCTACATGGTGTTGGTTAGGCAAACCTAACTGAGGTCCTGTATGGGCTGCTGCCGTCGCACCCGCGCGAAAGTCCACAGTGAGATTCCGGCCGCCCCCACCGACAGCAGATCCGACTCGGTCAGGCCGTTGGTCCTGGTGAACGTGACGAGCGTCGCACCCTCGATCGGGCCGTTCCAGATCACCCACGCCACCGCGACGACGAGCAGCGTGACCGCCGCGCGCACACTCGGGCGCAGCAGGGTCCACAGCCCGCAGGCGAACAGCAGGTTGAGCAGGACCAGGGCATGGAAGATATCTGGTGAACGCATCGTGAACAATCATGCCCGGTGCGGCGATGCGCCGCCGTGTGCGCCGGCGCCCGCGGCGCCGGTCGCCGGTGGTCCGGACCGGAGCGGTGGCGGCCCCGACAGCGGCCAGTTCTGCCGAGAGGTACTTCCCGCTGCTAACGTGCTGACGTCTGAGTAGACGAATCCCATTGGGATACCACAATCTTCGGGGAGATTGAGATGAAGACCAGCTATGCAGTCCGGATCGCCGGGGTCGGCCTGGCCGCCGCGATCGGGACCACCATCGTGGCCGCACCGGCGCTCGCCGCACCGTCGAGTGTACCGGGCGCGGTCCAGGTGGCCGCCGCGAAAGTGAACTGGACCGACGTCAGCAAGGGTGCGTCCGCCGTCGGCGACAAGCGCAACGCCCAGGCGGCCCAGTGGGTGCTCGCCAAGCATGCGGCCGCCCCGGTCGCCGCCGACAAGAGCAACGTCAAGCAGTCGGTGCTGGCCGCCAGCGCCTACGGTGACGTCGCCGAGCCGATCGTCACCGACGCCGCCAACCCGTCGGTGGGCACCGCCGCCGGTTCCACCGGATCGTCGGACTCCGGTTCGGGCTCGTCGGGCTCGAGCACCGGCTCATCGACCGGATCGCTCGACCTCGGGTCGTCGAACGGTTCGGCGGAGGTCTCCTACAACGATCTGAAGGCGATCCTCGAGACCTACTTCGCGAGCTTCGACTGGTCGGTGGTGACCATTCCGCTGATCGCCACGGTGTTGCAGGCCCAGGGTGTCCCGTCGGTCATCGCCACCCCGTTGGCCAAGCTGATCTGGCAGGTCATCGAGACCACGTTCCCGGCATACGCGAACTGATCTGTGTCTATCCGTCGGTAGACGACCCGCCCGAGGACGCCGCGAGCCCGTCGATGAGTGCCGCGAGATACTTCTCGATCCGATAACCGTGGGTGTAGTCGTCCCAGTTGTCGAACAGCTGCCGGACCGCCGGATAGTCGGTGAGTTCGTCAGGATCGGGGGTGTAGATCGCCACCTCGTCGCCGCGGCGTTCGCGGGCGGTGATGTTCCACTGGAGTTCGGTGGTGATCAGGAACCACGACGTGCGCCACAGACCGAAGGCGGTCTCGTGGTCGAGGCCGAGTTCCATTCCCGCAGACAGATAGATCTCGGCCTGCTCGAACTCCGGCATCCCCAGCACGGTCCCGGTCCGCAGCACATCCGACACCCACGGGATGGCATCGAGCTTGGTGTACATGTCCATCGCCTGCGCCAGCAGCCGGTCGCGGGGCGACCCGGTGTAGGTGTCCCAGACGATCCGGTGACCCATCTCGCCGATCACCATCGACAACAGGACCGTCTTGTTGGGGACGTGGTAGTACAGCGTCATCGGCCGCAGCCCGACGTCGGCGGCCAGACGTCGCATGTTGAGTGCCTCGACGCCGCCGGCATCGAGGATTCGAATGGCGGCGTCGACGATGGCGTCCCGGCGAAAATCCGGTGGGGGAAATGCCATGTTCAACATCCTCACCCCTGGCGGTCGTGACGTCCACACCCAGATGGGGTGGTTCTGCGAAAACTCCGCTCCGACAGTGCTTGACCGACAACCCACCGCTGTCGGTTGTCCCGGTCTCCTGGATGATCAGCGTGTATCCGATTGTTCTGCGGGCATTCGTTGTGGTTTGAACCTCGACGTGCGACCCTGCGCAGAGATCAATCCGACAAACAGGACCAGACCACGCGAGGAGTGTCATGACGTATCCACCGACCGGTTCGGGGGAGCCACAGAATCCGGGGGACCAGCCCCAGTACGGGGACCAGCCCCAGTACGGGGATCCAGCCCAGTACGGGCAGCCCACACCTCCGCCCGGCGGGTACAACTCACCGCCCCCGCCCGGTGCCTACCCGCCGCCGTCGTACGGTGCCGGCCAGCAGCCGCCGCCGTATCCGTCGCCGGCCACGGGCATCCCGACGCCGACGACGCTCGATCTCGGCGAGGCCCTGAGCTACGGCTGGAACAAGTACAAGGCCAACGCGCTCAACTGGATCCTGTTCGCCGTCATCTCTTATCTGATCCTGGGCCTGATCACCGCTGCCATCAACGGATTCTCGTCGTCGCCGAGCCTCGGCCAGAACATCGCCTCCAGCCTGGTGTCGGGCATCCTGGGCGTGCTGATCCAGGCCGGGTTCACCCGCGGTGCCCTCGACGAGCTCGACGGCCGCAAGCCCGCGCTCGGCGACTTCGTCAAGTGGAACAACCTCACCGCGGTGTTCATCGCCGCGATCCTGGTGTGGCTGATCACCACGGTCGGCTACTTCCTGCTGGTGATCCCGGGCCTGATCGCCACGTTCTTGCTCTGGTACACCATCGCTTTCGTGATCGACCGCAACCTGGCGCCGGGTGATGCGCTCAAGGCCAGCTTCGATCTGACGAGCAAGAACGTCGGCTCGCTGCTGCTGCTCGCGGTCGTGGTGGTCCTGCTGAACATCGTCGGCGCCCTGCTGTGCCTGGTGGGTCTGCTCGTCTCCGGGCCGGTCACGCTGATCGCCTCGACCTACGCCTACCGGGTGCTCTCGGGTGGGGCCGTGAGTCCCGCCCAGTAGCCCCTCGATCCAGTCGGGTCACACATGACGACGGCGCCGACCCCGCGGGGTCGGCGCCGTCGTCATGACCGGACCGTGTGGCCGGATCAGCGGAGTGGATGACGCCGCGGATGTTTCGTCCGGCGCGCATGTCGTCGTAGGCGTCGTTGATCTGGTCCAAACTGTATGTCTTGGTGACCAGTTCATCGAGCTTGAGCTTGCCTGCACGGTACATGTCGAGCAGCATCGGCATGGCCTCGCGAGGGGACTTCATGCCGTACAGCGCGCCCTGGATACGTTTCTGCATCATGGCCAGGTTGTTGGCGTTGAATCCCGGGATGGGTCCGGCCTCGTTCTCCGGGCTGATCCCGGTGACCACCAGGGTGCCCGCCTTGCGTGTCGCGGCAAGCCCTTCACCGACGAGTTCGTTGGTGACCAGACCGGCGGTCAGGATCACCACGTCGGCACCCTGCCCGTTGGTCAGGTGGGCGACACGCTCGGCGGAGTCGGCAAAGGAACCGAACGACTCGTCGGCGCCGAAGTCGAGCGCCCACTTCTGCTTGTCGGCAACCGGATCGATCGCGATGACGTGGGCGGCGCCGCTCTCGCGTGCACCCTGGACGGCGTTCATCCCGACACCGCCGACGCCGGCGACGAGCACCACGTCACCGCGTTGCACGTTGTCGGCGGTGGTCGCCGATCCGAAGCCCGTCTGCACCCCGCACGCGACCAGACATGCGATCTCCAGCGGGACGTCCTTGGCGATCTTGATCAGTGAGAGCTGGTCGTAGACCTGCCATTCGGGGAAGGTGCCGAGCAGCCCCATGGTCGCGACGTCGAGGCCGTCGTCGCTGTGGATGCGGAACGTGCCGTCGAGTTGGTGACCGATCATGATCAATGCGCCGTTGTCGCACAGGTTTTGCATCCCCGATGCGCACCAACGACATTTGCCGCACGACGGGATGAACGAGGTCAGGACGTGATCGCCGACCTCGAAATCGGTGACGCCGGGGCCCAGCTTGCGGACGATGCCCGCCCCCTCGCGGCCGCCGATGGTCGGCAGGTGTGCGGCGCTGATGTCGCCGTGGGAGACGTGATCGTCGCTGTGGCACAGGCCGGTGGCCACCATCTCGACGAGCACCTCCCCGGTCTTCGGCTCGTCGAGTTCGACCTCTTCGACCGACCAGGTGCCCGGTGCTTCCCGAAGCAACGCTGCTTTGGTTCTCATGGATCCGCTCCTATCGTGTGCCGGCGACGTACCGCTATGACCTATGGCCGGTTCGCCATATGAATGTGATCCACACCATATGTCACACTGTGACAAAACCGCCACCCCTTGCGTGAAGTGCCGCCGGAGGTGCGTGTGGGGGCACGAGTGGGTGATGATGGCCCGATGGGTTCGGGTGAGGGTGAGGTCGATGGGGGTGACCCTGTCGATCAGGGGGACAGGGGCGGCCGTCCGGCGTTGACCAACGCGCATGCGCTCGCCGCATGTGCTCAGGAACTGTTTCTGCGCGACGGCTTCGAGCAGACCACGGTGGCCGACATCGCGCGTGCGGCCGGGGTCAGCTCACGCACCTTCTTCCGGTACTTCCCCGCCAAGGCCGACGTGGTGTGGGTCGAGTCCGACGCCGAGATCGCAGTCTTCCGGACGGTGCTGGACGCCGCCGCCGGGGACGCCGCCACTGGGGGTGTCGCCGCTGGGGGTGTCGATGCCTGGCGGGTGATCGCCGACGGCTTCGCGGCCTCCCTCGACCACGGCGATGCGCAGGAGACGTGGGCGCGCCACCGTGCCGAACTCATCCTGCGTGAGCCGGCGGTGCAGGCGCAGGCGACGGTGATCTATGCGCAGTGGCGGGCGACGATCGCCGAGTTCGTCGCCACCTGCCTGCGGATCGAGCCGTCGTCGGCGCCGGTGGTGGCGATCGCCTACGCCGGGATCGCGGCCTCACGTGGGGCGCACGAACTGTGGCTTGCGCAGACCGGAATGCCGTTGAGCGACTGTATCTTTCGTATGTTCGAGCTGATGCGACCGGCGATCTCCACGACCATCGAAACCCGGTGAGACGACCACTCCCGCAACCACTTCCGTCCCCACCCCGAGATCGCGCGGCCTCTACCGAACGGCGGACACAGAACCGGGAGAAACCGGACACACGCTTCTCCGGGCCGATCGGCATCCGTAGCATCGGAACCGCTTGACCTGGAGGTTTGCGATGTCCTCAGCCTGGGAATCGGGCCGGAGGCCACCATCGGATGCCGAGATCGTCGCGGCGCTGCTCGACGGCGACTCGGAAGCGCTCGGTGTGGTCTACGACCGTTATGCATCGGCGCTGCACACCTTTGCCTATTCGATGGTGCGCAGCCGTGAACGTGCCGCCGACGTGACGCACGACAGCTTCGTCGTGGCCGCCGCGCGCATCCACCAGCTCCGGGACCCGGACCGGTTGCGTCCCTGGCTGTATGCGATCGTCCGGTCGGAGTGTCTGCGCAGTCTTCGTGGGTCCAGACGCGAAGTGGCATTCCAGGAGTGGCATGACACCGGGGTCGATTCGGATGCCGATGCCGGACTGCGCCGCGACGAGATCCGGGAACTGGTACGCGATGCGCTCGGTGGGCTCTCACCCAAGGACCGCGAGATCGTGGAGCTGAGTCTGCGCCACGACCTCGACAATGCCGAGATCGCCGCGGTTCTCGGGGCAAAGCCGACCCACGTGACGGCGTTGACCTCTCGAGCCCGCCGATCGCTGGAACGCAGCCTGGGTGCGCTGCTCGTAGCGCAGGCGGGCGGAGTGGGCTGTGACGAACTCACCGACATCCTATCGCCCTGGGATGGGCAGTGGACACCGTTGTGGCGCAAGCGGATCAGCAAGCACATCGACGACTGTCCGGTGTGCCTCGGTGAGCGCCGCCGACGCTTCCAGCCGGCGGCCATCCTGATCGCGCTTCCGCTGCTGGCGGTTCCGGTGGGTCTGCGGGTGCGCACCGTCTCCGACGCCGAACCGCAACTCGTCGCGGCCGTCCGGCATCCGGGACCGGCGCAGGCGGCCACCCCTGACGCCCCGATGCCGGATGTGCTCGATTCCCGGATCGCGCCGTCGCCGGTCACGATGAGCGGCAACGATCCACGGCACGAGCGAACCCGCCGGGCACCGACAACCGTTGCCGGCCGCGCGGCGTGGACCTACCCGGTTGCCGACCCGCCGCGTCGTCGGTGGATGATCCTGTCCGGTGTCGCGGCGCTGCTCGTCGTGGTGGTGGGATCGGCACTGTTGTTGCTCACCGTCCCCGGTGATCCCCCCAGCCCCCCCGTACCCGCGGTGGATATCGACGCGCCGGCCACCGCGACCGTGGGGGAGCCGCACACGTCGGCGCCGGGGGCCACACCGCACAACACCGGGTCCTCGGCGTCGGCGGGACACGACTCGTCGCGACCGGATGCCGGGCCGGCCGGATCGCAGCCGGTCACGTCACCTCCACCGGTGTCGGCGCAGTCCGCGTCCCCGCCGCCGGTGTCCCAGCCTGCGCCCCAGCCTCCGGTGTCTCGGCCGCCGGTGTCGGTGCCTCCCGAGGTGGCGCCTGCCGTCCCCGGCCCCGCGCCAGTGGTGCCCGACGAGCAGGAGCCCGGCCCCGGTCGGATACCCGAGGGAGGGGGACCCGCCTTCGACCCACGCGTCCAGTGCGCGGTGTGCGGTTCGCTGGTGTCACCACCGGGTGTTTCCGGGAACCAGCCGCCGGTGGTCAACTGATCGAGAAAACTTCTCCGGAGAAAGTTGTTGCATCCCGCCGGGGTGCCGACTCCCACCTCTGACGGCCGAACCAGCCGACCGCAGAACGAGGAGTCTCCGATGACCATCACCCTGACCACCACCGGCCGTGTCTTCCTCGGTGTGGCTGCCACCGCCGCCCTGATCGGCGGAGGCGCCGGGATCGCCACGGCCGAGGGCCACCTGCAGCCGGACGTACGGATCGACGATCACGGAACACTCGTCGCCCCGGTCGACCCCGGACTGGCGACACCGAACCTCCCGGATCTGCGGGTCGAGTGCCCGAGCTTCGGATGCCCGCAGCCCGGCGGGAACGGAACGGGCGGCGATACCGATCAGGACGATCCCGATGGTCCCGTGGCCGACGACCCCGATGACGGCCCTGCCGACGGCGGTGCGGTCACTGATGACTCGGACGGTGGAGGTACCACCGGCGACTCCGGCACCGGCAACACCGGCACCGGCACCGGGACGGGCGGCAATGGGGGGACCGGCAGTGGGAACTCCGGCAGTGGGAACTCCGGCAACGGGGGCACCGGCACCAACCCGAACGTCGGGCAGCCACCGGCTCAGGGAGCGCCAGGCCGGTCGGTGCCCACGGCCACCGCACCCGCTGTCATCGTGCCCGTCACCCGGGCGCCCGAGACCACCGGGAAGGCCGGTCGGGTCCGCTTCGACACCGGCGGCGGACACGAACTGCCGGTGGCCGTATTCGCCGGTGGCGCAGTGGTCTTGGTGGGCGCGGGTGCGGCATACGCGGCTTCTCGCCGGCGTCGGAACTGAATCCGCGACTCGGCGAGGAGAACGTCATGACCACGAGATCACTGTCGTCGATGATCGCGGCCACCACCGTCGTGATCGGCGCGCTGCTGGTGATGATCGCCTGCGCGTCAGGCACATCCACAGACGGAATGCCAACCGGAACGGTGGTGGCGGGGAGTCCGGCCGACGCATCACCGATCACCGCGACACAGGGGGATCCGGTGCACGTCGGGGTTCCTGCCGTCGGCATCGACGCCGCCGTCCGGCCGATCATCGGCACCTCGGGTGAGGTGGACCCACCGACCGATGACGACGCCTGGTGGTGGACCGAGCGGGGACGACCCGGCTCCCGCGACACCGTCTTCATCGCCGGGCACACTCTCGACGGCGGTGGCGGAGTGTTCGGCCGGCTGCGCGGGGTGCGCCCCGGCGCACAGATCCGCGTCGACACCACCGCCGGATCGCGGATCTATCGGGTGGATGCCACCGCCGTCTACAGCAAGAGCGAGCTCGAGCGGTATGACGAAGTGTGGCAGTCGGTTCCGGGACGTCTGATCTTGGTGACATGCCGGCTCGACGCGGCCGGCGGATCCACCGACGACAACCTGCTCGTGTATGCGAGTCTGACGGGGTGATCGGGTCAGTGCGTCACGGCACACCGACCGTCGCGACGCCGGGAAGCGACGGCTGTCCGGCATTCGGGTAGGCCGCCGATCCGGTCACCTGGATCGACAGCAGCGCCTGACCGCCGCCGGGATGGATGACCGCAGAGGTCGGCGCCGGATCGAGGAAGTACGGGCAGGGTTTCACGGTGACCCCACCGGAGCGTCCGGTCGTCAGACCGACATACCCGATCCGGACCAGGGCGCCGGCCGCCGAACTCGAGCAGATCGACGGCGAGGCGGGGGCAGAGACGCGCAGTTCGCCGGCCTTGCCGGTGGTCTGCGCGGTGACCGAGGCGAAGTAAGGTCCGGGGACCACCAGGCCGCTGACCGCCAGCGCCGAGGCCGGGATCTGGTACACGGTGGCCGGTGCGGCGTGCGCGGTACCTGCGGTGGGGACGGCGATCGCGGCCGCGGCGGCGGCTACGGTCGCTCCGGTTACGAGCCGACGGGTGGTGAGCATGGGCGGACTCCTCCGAGGTGCGGCGACAAGGGCTCATCCGGTTTGTCGGTGATGTCGTGATCTGCGTTACATCGGAGTGTTCTGCGGATGTTCGTCGAGGCGTGCAATTGCCGATCAGGGCAGAAGCGAATCAAGGCTGCCGGTTCCGATACCGGATGACACGCCGGTTCCGTTCACCACGTACGACGAGACGCCCCAGACGACGGTGCCGGCTTGGTCGTTCGCAGCGCAATTCTGGAGAACGGTGTAACTGGAATCGGCGCGCTTGGAGTTCCACGTGTATGTCTCGGTGCCACCGGCGGGTGTGGTGTCCTCGGCGGTGAGGTCGACGAACTGGGCCTGGCTGATTTTGGCCCGCGCGGCGGTGATGGCGGTGGTGGTTCCTGTCCCGCCATAGTAGTTGTTCATGGCGGTTGCCATCTCGGCCACGGCCGCGGCATCACTGGCCTTGTACACCGAGACAGCACAACCGGACGGAATCGTGGTGGTGTTCGTGATGGCCAGGGTGAGGGTGCCGTCGACCAGTGACTGGGTGTGGGTGAACTTGCCGGGCTCCACCGTCCAGGCGGCTTCGGCAGTGCCGACGCCGACGGTGGCCAGGGTAACCGATGCTGCCGCAGCGGCGAGGGATACGGCGAGTGTGGTGCGCTTCATCATTTCTCCTTGGGGGGTGACTCACCGGGCGGTGAGTCGGTCAGCGGGTCAGGGCTGCCTGCAACTGCGGCCACGATGCTTCGAGTTCGCGTTCCCAGTAGCCCCACGAGTGGGTTCCGGTGTCATTGACGTGGACGGTTGCGGGGATGTTCAACTGATGCAACCGATCTGCCATCTGTCGGGTGCACACGTTCATCGCGGCTTCGATCCCGCCGCCGAGTATGACCTGATCGGCCATGTGCAGGGTGTCGTCGGCGGTGGCATCGGCAGGCAGCGACTCGTCGCGGCCGGGCAGACCGGAACTGGATGAGAGATAGATGCTGAGGCCGCGCAGCGTCGCGGCGTTGAGGTAGGGGTCGTGGTCACGCCATCCGGGGCCGTTCAGCGGGCCCCACATGTTGGTCAGGTCGGCGCCACCGCGCTCCTGCACGACTGCACGAATATAGGCCTGCCCCAACGGATCACTGGTTCGTGCGCAGCCACTGTAGGAGGCCACTGCCCGGTACAGGCCAGGGGCATGCGTGGCGAGATTGAGTACCGAGGTACCGGCCATCGAGATACCGGCGACGGCATTGGCACCCGTCGTGTGCAGTTCGCGGTCGAGCAGTGGTGGCAGTTCCCGGGTGAGAAACGTTTCCCACTTGTGCCGGCCGATGGTGGGATCGTCGCGTTGCCAGTCGGTGTAGTACGAGAATGCACCGAGCAGGGGAGTGATCACGTTGACATGCTTGTCGGCGAAGAACTCCGTGTAGTCGGTGCGACTGCCCCAACTGGCGCTGTCCTCACCGCCGCCGGCGCCGTTGAGTAGATACAACGTGGGTGCCGGTGCACTACCCGTGGGGCGAAGCACCGTGAGCGGAACCGACTTTCCCATCGCCGGCGAGTGCACCACCAGAGTCTCCTGCTGGGGCGTCAGCGTAACCCTCTCGACGAGTGTCGCCGTGGTGGTCGGCTCACCGACGGCGGACCCGGCACCGATCACGTTGGCAAGTGGGATCAGAACTGTGGCGACCACCGTCATGATCGTCGTCGGCGACCAATGTCGATAGGGGTTTACGTTCATGGGTTCCAGGGCCGCCGATCAGGGCAGCAGATCCTCGAGACTGCCCCAGGCTCCTGAGGTGTCGCCGTTGCCCCCACCGGATGGGGCTGCGGTGATATCGAATGCTCCCAGGTCCTGGTCGTACTTGACCCGGGTGGTTCGGTCAGAAGGAGCCGGATTGCCGTTGGCGGTGTCGAGTTCCTGACATTGGACGAGGCCTGCATACTGGGCGGCGATGGGTCCTTCAGGTGTGAAGGTCACGGTCTCGGTCTTGCCGGGGGTGATGACGGTGGGAGACACGCTCACGTCGCCGAGATGGAGGAGCTTCCCGCTGACGTGCTGTTCGGCGATCAGGCCCCAGCCGGCCGTGAAGTCTTGCCGATAGCCGTCCTCGTCGTCGGCGTCGAGTTTCTGGAATGCGCTGTTCACCTTGTCGGCTGCCTGGTGCAGTGCCGACGACGTCTCAGCGGTGCCGATGGTGTATGCGCAATGAATGTCGCGAGTCAGTGAATTGTGGTACGAGATCACAATTTTTCCGGCCACGATCTGCCCGGAGCCAGCGTGACCCACGGAGTGAACCCACGCGTGTGCGTCGCCGACACCGACCGATGCGAGTAGCACGCCGGCACTCAACGTCGCGGCGGCTACAACGGTACTCAGCTTCTTGTTCACGGTGTTCCTTGTCGTCGGCGAACGGGCAACGACGGAAACGCTACGGATCGAGATCACAGGTCGGTATCGGCCGTTCGTATGGATTGTGGTCCCCGGAACTGACCAATCTCGTGTGGCGCGACTTTCCTGGGCGCACATGCAGATCGCCTCCTCATCGCAGTGCTCCACAAGTGAGATGCCCCGAGATGACTGCCGGGCTTGTCGTTGGCGGCGCGTATTGCGGTGGCCATCCAACCCGCGGTGTTCGGCGGAACGTTGATGTCGGCGCCTGCTGCTCCGCTTTCGCCCATCGGTTCGACAACTGGGGCTGCGGGTCATGCTCAAATCATCAACGGATATCGAGTCGATCTCCGACGAGGCTCGAAGGACTCGGTATGCAGCCGTTCGCTTTTCGTGAATCGGATGGAACCGAGATGTCGGCGACACCGCCGGCCGTAGCACCACCAGGATGGCGGCCGAACCCGGCGACACCTCCCGGCGCCATGTCACCGCGCGGTGGTGGACGAATCGACCTCGTGCATGCGTAGATGTCATCTACGCCAACTGGGCATTGCGAGCCGCGCGCAGACGGTCTGCGGACCGGTCGGGGCAGAGGATTGCGGCGGCGATGAGTAAGGTCGATTCGCCGATTGTTGTCCTCGTTGGGTGCTTGCGACGCACGGTTGCGTCTGAGGGCCGGCCGCCGTCCGCGTGGAGTGGCGCATCGCAGCAGCATCGGCGGCGGCGAGAATCGCGAAACCTGTTCTGGTCGTGGCCCTGACCGTGACTGCAAGGGGGTTGCCCTGGACGAAGCCCATGGCGGCAACACGCCGTTCGGGCCCGGATACGTGACCGTCAGCGATGGGCAGATCGTCCAGATCCGGGCTGCACCTGGACACTTGAGTATTCGCCGACAACCATGTGCGGCGAGCGTTGCCGTGCTGTAGCGCGGGTAGACGAATTGCCCAGCGACACGGGGGTACCCGCTACAGCGGGACATAGCATCTGTGCCATGAAGTCGACGTTGCGATGGCAGAGAACCGGTGTGGTGGCACTGATGTGTGGTCTGGTCTCCGCGTGCGCGTCCGAGCCCGCCACGCTGGAGGAACGGCTCGTGGCCAAGTGCATTGAGACGGTGCAGGACAACATCGAGGTGCTGTCCTTCGGGAGGACGGTGATCTCCACAGATTTCAGCAACATGAGCGCCCACGCGTGGGACGAGAGTCGTGCCACCGAGCGCTGGCTGGTCAGCGGCGGACTGACGCTCAAGACGCAGTCCACCTCGACCGTCGCGGCCGACACTTGGGACGACGACGGGGCTGCCCCGACGCCGGAAATGGACCTCGGTGAGCTGACCTGTCGGATGGGGCACCGGAAGTCCGATGGTGCCCTCGTCGTGTTCGAGTTCTCACAAGCGCATCCGACGAGTGGCGGGAGTATCGGGAAGCAACTCGTCTTCGAAGAAGGGGCAGAAGGCGAGACGAGTAAGTGGGGGTGACTGTCACGGCGGCTTCCCATACGTGCAGCCCTTGGGTTCACCCGTTCGTATGAATTCGTGTGCCTGCACGCCTCGAATCGGGGACTCGCGGTGGTGCGGTGCTAGATTTCTGTCCGCTGGTCTCGACCTGGAGGGTGACTGTGGCACGGCATGCGATGAAGAAGGTCGGGGCCACCCGGCGCCTGGCACTCTCGATGGGGTTCGCGGCGACCCTGATGACCATCGGCGCCCCGGGCATTGCGATGGCCGACGGTAATTCGGCTGTGGTGGAGACGATCCCGGACCCAGAATCCGAACCCATCACCCAGGAAACGGGTGACGGAGACTCGTCGGTGCCGGCGACCGAGCCCACGACACCCGAGGCCGCCACCGGTCCGAGCGCGCCGAGTTCCAGCCCTGAGACACCCAGCGAGTCGTCGACCCTTGAGCCGGGATCGGATGAGCAGCCCGGCGACGAGCAGGCCGGGCAGGTGTCCGAGGTGCCCGAGGCGGCACCCAGGTGGGGAATCCCCACCGCGACCGGCGGTTCGCAGCCCCCTCGGCAGTTCACATCCCCAACTTCGGTGACCGCGTCTGCTGACGAACCAGCCGTCGATTCTCAGGCAGCGAATTCGCGACCCGACGATCATGACGAGCCCGAGCCATCGACCAGCCGCCAGGATGAACCTCCCTCACCGGCCGGGCTCGCGTCGGACGATTCTGAACCGCCCCAGCAGTTGGTGGAGTGGCGTACCGACCAAGAGATCGAGAGCCTGGCCTCGGTGTCGGGGCAGGCCACGACGCTGCGCGCCGCAGAGCCCACGCAGAACGCAACCGGTGGCCGACCACCCACCCCGGTCGAGGCCATGCTCGCGCTGACGACAATCGGGATCGGTGCGGGCGCGACCCGGCTCTCCGAGTCGGCATCTCGGAGCAATGAGATCGTCACCATCGGATACCAAGTCGAGGACAGAAATATCGCGGTCAGTCCCGACGGGTCCACCGTCTACATGGTGTACATGTCGGAATACAACGACACGGGTGTGGCCGTGGTCCACGCGATCGACCTCGCCACCGGTGCTGATCACGTCTGGGCGCTGGGGCCGGATGCCAGTTATCCCTTTGGTGTGGCCCTGAGCCCGTCCGGTGACAGGCTCTATGTGGCGACCATCGAAGACGACGGGGAGAACGTGGGGATGGACGGCCGCCTCTACACCGTCGATACCGCCACCGGTGAGGTGATCGGTTGGGTGCCGATCACCTCCGACAGCCGGGGAGTGACCGTCAGCGACGACGGCTCCACCATTGTCGTCGTCGACTACTGGAATCGGGGTGTGGCGCAGGCGCCGGTACTCAGCGTCATCGATACCGCGTCCGGTGAGGTGACGACCTTCGCCGAACCGGGTGGATCGACGCACCTCGATGTGGTGCTGAGCCCCGACGGGCGCTACGCCTACACGGGATCCGGGTGGCGGATCGATCTGTCGACCGGTGCGGTCGAGCCGCTCTCCGGCGGAGCCGGTGATCCGTTGGGGCTGAGCGCGGATGGGTCCACCTACTTCCAATGGAGCTACGGGTCCCTGACCACCATCGACACCGCCACCGGCGCCCAGGTCGCGACCACGACGCTGCCGTCACCCAATCTCGATGCGTACGTGATGAGCCCGGACCGGTCGCGGATCTATCTCGTGCAGCACACCACCGACGGCGACCTGCGTTCCTATGTCTACGTCGTCGACACGGCAACCGGGTCGGTGATCGGCCGGGCGGAGATCGAGCCGATGCAAACGGTCACTGCGATCGCCACCAACGGAACCGACCTCGTGCTCACCGGCGCAGCCGATGACAGTTCGGGTGTTTTCGGTGTGGTGTCGGTGCCGGTGGATTCGTTGGAACTGGAGGAGCCGTCGCCCGACTGGATGACGGTCACCGACCCGACCACACCGACCGAGCCCAGCAATCCGGGGTCGACGTGGTCGATCCCGGGGCTCAACGGGATCAGCTTCCCGGCGCTTCCGCAGTTCCCGCAGGTGCAGCTGGGCCCGATCGCCATTCCGAGTACTCCTCCGACCGAGTCGTCCTACAACTCGCGAAACGAGATCGACTACGAGGAGAACTGGGAACTGATGAACCTCTACACGGGATGGATTCCCTTGTGGGGCACGGGGATGAATGCGGTCAGCCTGGTGGTGGACACCACCCAGCTGATCGATGCGGTGCGGCGGGGTGACCGCAAGGACCAGGTCGACGAGGTGGGAGACCTCGTGTCCGATGCCATCGGCCTCGTCCCGGTGGGCGGTGGGGTGTTGCGCACGGTGACGCGGGACTACGTTGCGGCCGGGGTCGACAGCTTCATCGACTGGGTGGGTGGAGCCAACTGAGCACTCTGATGGCGCGGGCCGCAGCTGACCAAACTCGGTCCGGGCTCATCGAAGTGCACATTGATGCTCGTCGAATCTGCACACTTGTGAGTGGCTCCTACTGGAGCGGTTGACGAATGCCGGTGGTGGCGGTGGTACACGGTCTCCTGTTCATGACCACTCCTGATGATCGGCGACTGGGCGACGCGGAAAATGGTACGGAGCAAGATCGCAGGTCGGTATCGGCCGTTCGTATGCTTGATGGTCCTGCGAATGGGGGAATCGCTTCGGGCCGAATGTGCCAGTACCGCAGACTGATTCATACCTTCAGACGATTGAGGTTTGCCTGATGCGCCGGGAGTATTGGCACCACGCTCTCGTATCGGAGCGATTCTCGCATCTTCTCAGGTCGTCTATCGGGCAGGATTCTTCATGATTGACACTCGACGTTGTGTTGCCCCGCAAGTAGATTGCGCAGTACTGCGATCGGGGGTTGGTGTGCGTAGGCGCATCGAGCCAAGGGCCTGGCTGGGATCTGGTGCACTCGCCCTGGGGATCGGGGCTGCGGCGTTCGTTGGCGCCGGCGATGCGCACGCCGCGGACGACACTGCCTCGGAGTCGTCAACGTCGGTGGAGGAGGCCGTCGACAGTACCGGAAGTGAGTCCGCCGGGAACGCCACCTCGGATACCCCGGGCGGTGCCGTCGAAGGCGACGGCGAGACTGCGCCGGTGGAGCCGGTGGAGCCGGTGGACGTGCCTGCGGAGGATGCTACGACCACAGAGGCCGCGACGGATGACTCGGCTCCTACTGCTGTCTCGGATGACGTGCCCGAGCTTGTCGCCGAGCCTGAGGCTCCGCAGATGGAGATTCCCGCCAACCCGCCCACCGCTGACGCGACGGCCGCCGAGCCGGCTGAGGTTGCGGGCACACCCGAACCCGCGGTCGACGACGCCGATGGTTCAGTTCCCGCGTCAGCGACCCTGCCCAGCGACACCGTACATGGGCCGGGTGCCGAGACCGGTCGAGCGCTGGAGGTGACACCTTGGGAGGCAAATGGGTTCGCGTGGAACAATGGTGGTTCCTACCGGGTTCCGGCGATCAGTGGACTGTCCTCTGTGCTCGGAACGGGCTGGATCAGTGCGACGTCGGAGAGCACCGATGTCCCGTTGCCTGCACCGGTGACACCGACTCTGCTCGCAACCCCGGTCGCCACAACAACCACATCCCGACCACGGCACACCGGCTCCAACGGTGCGGTGTTCCTGGGTGGAACCTATCTCGAGCTGGGTGTCAGTGCATTGGGATCGTTCGGCAGTTCCGGGCGGCCCACCGGTTTCTATGGTCCCGGCTCCTCGATCGGGTTGGTGGCCGACCTCGACGGATTCGGGACCGGCGACGGGAATGTGCTCGACTTCGCCGTACCCGATACGCCGGAGGAACGATGGTCGGTGGGCTACAACGGAAGTCGCTATGGTGGCTTCAGCGCGTTGAACGGCAACGAGGGGAATGCGTGGTTGACCGGGTCCACCACCACCGATCTCTCGACCGACACCACGCTGAGCGCCCAGACCGTGAGTGTGGTCGACGGCGTACTGCAGGTGACGCAGACGCACTCGTTCGAACCCGATGACACCGCAGTCAAGACCACGGTCACCATCACCAATACGTCAGATCAGACCCTGACCGATGTGACCTACATGCGCTCGATCGATCCGGACAACACCCGGGCCGCGGGCGGCAGCAACTCCACGATCAACACCATTGGCGGGCAGTACGCGACCGACCGGTTCTCGATGGTGAGCGCAAGCAGTTTGCCCGGGGACGGCTACGCGACGGCTACCGGCCATCCGGCAGTGATGTACTACTACTCCACCGACGGGCGCGCCGAGGTCTACACGGGTGGCTTCAGGAACTACAACCCGTATGAGTATGCCTCGGGGAGTCAGGGATCCGGATACACGACCAAATCCGACGACGCGATCGGCATCGTGTTCCAGGTTGGCGATCTTGCTCCCGGAGAGTCGGTGACCTTCACCTACTACACCGGTGTGTCGGCAGGTGCCGATTCCGAGTCGATCATCGATGAAGTCGGCGTGGAACCGAAGCGGTCGCCGATCCGTGATTTCGGATTCTCCGCCGGTGACGGTCCGATGCAGCAGGTCAACGCCATTCTGCGCGGCAGCGCCTTCAACGACATGATCAATGGCGTAGGTAACCTTGCCGCGATCTTCGGATGGGGAAAGATCGGCAACGCAGTCGATGCCATCGCGATCGGACTGAACCTCGCCGACGGCAATGTTGCCGGGGCATTCTGGCAAGGCCTACAGGCAGGCGGTGACCTGATGATGAACGCGGGGTCGACGCTGGTCAAGTCCGGTACGGCGGTCGGTAGGTTCATCGGGGTGCCGGCGTTCCTGGGTGGCGCCGCAGTCACGACGTGGAGCTACGTGGCCGAGCAGGCGATGTACACCGACTGGGATTCTGCCGACGACACCCTCGCGTACGCGCAGGACCATCCGGGCGAGACTGCGCTGGCCGCAGCGCAGGCGGTCGGGACTGTCACTGCCGATCTCGGGTCGGCAATTCTCGGCTCGTGGATTCGGTGGTAGCGGTGCGGTTCTGAACTTCGGGCGGAAGCGGAGACGGCCGACGCTGACCCAGATCACCATGTCATCGTGCGTTGCATCGTGGCGAGTTCAGTATCGAGGCGCTCGGTATGCGGCAGTTCGTCTTTCGTGCACCGGATGGCACCGAGATGCCGGCGACACCGCCACCCACCGCGGCGGCGCCGGGATGGAGGGCCGCAAGCCCTATCACCGCCACCCCAGGATCGCTTAGTCTCATCCGATGACCATCGACGAGTCGTACTCCGATCGTCGCCGGGTGCTCGCTCGGCAGTGGGATGAGCTGGTCGACGAGATCCGGTCGCTCGACGGCTTCGAGACGTTCTTCGAACCGCCTGATGTCGACGATCTGCTGACTGCGGGTGACAACGGGCCGGTGATCGTCGTGAACGTGAGCCGGTGGCGATGTGACGCGTTGGTGGTCGCCGACGGCACCATCGACGTCGTACCACTTGCCGACATGACTCTCGAGGATGCGCAGCGGCGCACTGCCCGCCATTTCGAGAATCTTGTATGGCATACCACGACGCTGAATGGCATTGATTCTGCGCGAAGGGAATTCAACACATCGCGCTCACCTGCTGCTGCGCGTGGTGTCCGCGACGCGACCGAGGCGCAGTACCAGGCTCGGATCAAGCTGAACGAGGACCTCGCGGCCACTCTCGCGTGGCTGTGGGACGTGCTCGTCGAGCCTCTGGGGAAGTACCTGGTGGACAGGACCTCGCGCGTGTGGTGGAGCCCCACGGGACCGCTCGCGGTGCTTCCGATCCACGCCGCCGGATCGCCGTCATCGGGATGGCTCGTCGACCGGGTCGCCTCGTCGTATGCACCGAGCCTTCGGTCACTGATCGCCGCACGTGGTGCACAGCCAACCGGCAACCCGACGCGATCGCGGTTCGGGATCATCTCGACTCTGGGGGATGCCGATCACCTCGTCGGTGTTGCCGGTCCCCTCCGTGAGCTCGTCGGCCCGGATCTGCTCGTATCGTCAGGGTCTGCCACCGTCGCCGAGGCGCATCGTGTGCTCGCCGAGTGCACCAGCGTCCACTTCGACTGCCATGCGATCCAGAATCTGTCCGCCCCTGGTGACGGTGGGTTCATCCTGAACGACGGCATGCTGCGGGTGTTCGAACTCGCACGGACGGTCGCAAGCCGCGAACTTGCCGGTCTGGCGGCCTGCGACACCGCAGCCGGTGGATCAGAACTCTTCAACGAGTCGATCACGCTGGCAACGGCGCTGCACTACAGCGGATTCCGACACGTGGTCGGTGCATTGTGGGAACTGCGCGACGACGTGGCCCGCACCGTCTTCGCGGATCTCTACCGAGATCTTGTCACCGCGGATGGGCTCGTCACCGCGCACACCGGAGCGGCAGTCAGCAGGATCGTCCGCGCCTTGCGATCTGCCAAACCCGACGACCCCTACACTTGGGCGTCGTTGATCCACCTCGGCCCGTAGGGGAGCAGACGATGACCGAACTCGAGTACATCCACACCGGCGGAGATCCTCGCGGATGGTCGGTGACCGCAGCCCGGAACTTCACGGGCATCGCGAATCCGAGCGCGGACGGCGTCACCGCGACGGGCAGCTGCCCCCGCTGCGGCCATCCGATGCAGACATCTCTCACCGACACGGTCTACCGCAACGTGGCCCCCGGTGGTGGCACGGCAGACACAGGGGTCGCGATGGTCTGCGGCTGTAGGACCGACCATCCTGGACACCCAGAGGGAGAGTCCGGTTGTGGAGCATGGTGGTCACTGCGGTACGAGATCTCCGAGACCGGCGTTGCCTTCCACAGTGTCAGCATCGCTGAATTGGACGCCGACGCAGTACGTGCGGATGCGCACGCGTTGCGAAGCGCCGGCGAGGGTGAGCTCACCGCGGTGCGGTCGGCGGCGTCGTCGTGGTCCAAGGGCATCGGGGCGGCGGTCATCGCGCTACTCGGCTTCGGACTCGTCACCGGACCGTCGGACATCAGCGATCTGACATGCGCCGCCTCGATCGTGGTCGGGGTCCTCCTCGCAGCTGCTTTGGTGGCCGGGATGGTATCGGTCGGCCTTCTCTTCCGGTCCGCCTACGGTGCGCTCGAACCGGTAGCCACACCACAGGATTCGCCGCCCGGACAGAACGCCGTCGCACTCTCTGATCACACCGAGGCCGTGGCGCGCCTTCGGGGGCTGCGTTGGGGGTTGATCACCGCCGGTGTCGGTGTGACGATGCTGATCGCGGCGGTGGGTGTCACCTGGTACGGGCCCGCGCCGCAGGATCCGGTCCTGCGGATCGTGGATCGAACCGGTGTCGCGTGGTGCGGTGAGGTCCAGGCCACCGACGACGGAACGGTGGCCCTCGACGCCGGTGGCACCACGGTGACCGTGAATCTCGACGGCGCCAAACAGATCCAGGTCCTGGGCGTGTGCCCGGCAACCGGATAGCTCACAGATCCCGGCGTGCGGCGGCCAGCGATACCAGCCGTCTCGCCATTCCCGGATGCGCCCGACGCAGCCGATGCACGTCGCCTCGTGTGTCGAGATCGGACCCGAGCACCAATGATCTGCCGCGCTCGAGCATCACGAGCGCCGCCGGGGCGTCGTCGTGGTGGAGCGCCGCGGCCGCGCCGTCGGCGGCGGTGTCGGCGTGGTCAGTGAGTCGGAGGAGTCGACTCAGCGGATCGATCCCGTGCCAGGCCAGCTCGGCAGTGTCAGCTATCGCTGCCGAGTATGCCGCTGTCGATGTGTTCCAGTCGCCGCGCTGTGCCGCGTGGGCAGCGACCTGTAGTCGAGCCTCGGCGCGCAACGGAATGGGGGTCGACTCCGCATCCGCCACCGTCCGCCATCGGGTTTCGGCATCATCGCCTTCGCTGTCGGCGATCCGGGCAAGGATGGCCACGAACGCCTGATACTCCGAACGGCCGGGATCGGTTACCGCCACCGCCTTCTCGGCGATGCTGCGGGCCCGCTCGCCGTGAGTGTCAGTCCACAGGCACTGGGCGAGGTTGGCGAGGAACGGTGCCTCGTCGATGTGCGATCTGTGGGCAGCCGCCAGCGCACGCTCGGCGTATCCGACGCTTGCCGACCGCCGCTCGGGATCGGAGGCTGTGTCTGCGAGCAGTCGCGACAGCAGCGCCACATTCGACAACACGTTGGGATCATCCGGGAGGTGCCGGCACGCGAGTTCGGCGTAGCGCAACGCTTCGGACAACTGCCCGGCATCGTCGGTGGCCTCGGCATAGGTGAGCAGGTGCATCGCGTGATTGGTCAGTGCCGACCCGTACCGATGGGGTGTGGAATCGTCGAGGGCGTCACATGCCCATCGCCCGAGCGTCACGCCGGTCGTCAGGGCGGGCAGGTCGCCCGACCAGTCGAACCAGGTCATGGCGCTGTTGGCGGCCTCGCTCAGCAAATCGGGACGGTCGAGATGATCGATCGGGACCGCTGTTGCAGCGCGCAGCGCGATCCGAAACGCCTCCTCGATCCGATCCTGGTCACCGCGCGCCACGCCATGCGCTCGCAGGATCGATGCCAGGTTGGCGAGTCGGGCCGGAGTGTCGTCGACTGCGTCGCGGGCGAACTGTTCTGCTTCGGCAAGGAGCTCGACGGAGCCGACCGAGCCGAACCGTGTGGCCAGGGTGATCGCGAGGTTGGTTGCACGACCGGCGTAGTGCGGGCTGTCGGGGGCGGTGGCAACCACCGCACGTCGGCCAGCGGCCTCGGCTTCGGTGAGAAGCTCGGGGCGCGGCACGCGGCTGCGGAGATAGGCGGTGCACAGGATGGCGCCGCGCAGCGACAACCAGCCGGCCTGTGCGTGAGCGGGTGGGGTGACGGCCTTGGCTGAATATTCCAGTGCTGCCTCAAGATCGGAGGGCTGCTCCTGGTTTTCGAATCGGGTGTACAGCGCCGAGGCGAGATTTCCATGATGATCTGCAGTGGGGGCGAGGTCGGCTGCCTCGCGCAAGAGCGTGACCGCACGGTCGAGATGATCGTCACTGCCGGTGTGCTCGGCGAGATGTAGGTGAGCGATGGCAAGATTGGCGGCTACCGGCGCAAGCACCCGGGCCGGCAGAGCTGGTGTGAGGTAGGCGGCGGTTCCGTGGTGGATCGCGAGGTGAAGATCGCGGACATCCTGTGACACCTCGAATCGGTCGTCGAGCATCCCGCACAGGGTGCTGGCCGCCGACGCGAACTCGACTCCCTCGGTGTTCTTGGTGCGGGCAGAAAACCGATCGATATCGGTATTCGGATCCACCTCCTCTGGTTGAAGGAACTGTGGGGGAACGAGTTCGGGATGGTCGGGCAGCACACTCTGGTACCACTCACTGCACGCAGTGAGGGCGGCTTCGTCTGGTCCTTCCGGGAGGCGCATGTACCGCAGGAGGTGGTAGCTACCCAATAACGCCCGCTCATGCGGTGTCAACGATGGTGTGTCCACATGTAATCGGGATGATCTGGCGAGAAGGTTGGGATCGAGGACGGCATCGTCGTGCTCATCGGCCGAGGCGCTCACCGCAGCCGCGATGTCGCGGAGAATCGGGTCATACCGGGACGCTGTCATCGGCCGCCTCGCCGGTGGGTCCGCACCAGTCTGTGGAGAACAGCATCGTCGGTGGCGGTCCAATCGAGAGCCATGAGCATCTGGCGTAGTTGCTCGGCCCGGGCCCAATGGTCGGGTGCGGCATGGCGCAGAGCGTCTGTTCTTCCGAGCCCGGTTGCGTTGTCGAGCACGATGATTCGTGCGTGCTCGATTGCCGCGAGCGCGCCGCGAGGATCACCGGCGTTCAAGGCTGCCGCAGCGGCATCTTCCAAGAGCGTGTCGGCTTCCGAGATCGACGAGTGGTTGTCGCGAGGAGGACGCCAGGGACGTGTCGAAGCGACGGTGAGCGTGAGTGCCTGTTGATAGTCGGCAGCAGCGGTGTTCCAGTCGCCGAGTGAGGCCGAGGCATGCGCGGCCATGGCTGCTGCATTGATACGCCAGAAGTCAGGACCGACACCCTCTTGCATCGCAGACTGAAAGGCCTTGCGTGCAAGTAGTCTCCGCGACGGGGGCGCATCGTCGTCAAACAGTCCACAGCCGAGCTCGTAGAACATACGGGCACGGTCGGGATGGTCGGTGCCGATCAAGGCTATCGCCGAACGGGTTCGGGCGGCTGCATCGTCGATGTCTGCCTCGGTGGTTGCGGTCTCGAACAGTGCGGTCGCAAGCGCTGCCACAGTGAAGGCGTGCGTGAGCGGATCATCTTCTCGTGCGCAGGTTTCGATCATCTCGTCGAGGATGGTCGCGGCCTGCGTGGCGTCGTCGGTCTCGAAACGATCGGCGCGTTCGATCAGTGCGTGGGCGAGGTTCACCGTGACGTGAGGGTCCGGATCGGGGATCTGTTCGAAGAGGTCCACGGCTCGGTCGAGGTCTGCTCGATGCCGGGTGCGTCGTGACAGGCGGACCAGGGCAATCGCGAACGCATTGCGGCGTCGGTTGAGTTCGTGACGGTCGAACGTGGGATCGGTGAACGATTTCTCATGGAGGTTAACGCTTTCCACGATGTCGTCCAGAGACTCTCCGGCGAGGTCGTAGCGCACCGCCAATCCCGACGCGAGTGCACTCTGTGCCTCGCCCACGCCCGTCCCAAGACGCTCGGCAATGCTTCGCGCAGTGCGGAACTCGGTGATGGCGTCATCCACGTCCTGCGAATCGCCGGACAGACGGTGGAGTTGAAGGTAGGCCGAACCCAGGTTGGCGTGATGGCGGGAACTTACGATATCCCCGGACGAGCGATCTACACCGAGGGTAGTGCGGTAGTCGTGCACCAGAGATCGGAGTTCGGTGGGGTCCTGCCGGTGCCGCCGATGCAGGGCCAAGGACGTCAACGCCGCGAGCCCGGGGAGGTCACGCTCATCCTTGGTGCGTCCGTCCATCTCCGATTGGACCTCTTTGGCGACGATTGTTGCCTCGTGCAGAACCTGCGACGACCCGGTCGTTTCGTGCAGCCTGAGCAGCGCGGTGAGCAGATTGGACGCACACGTGGCCCGGTCTGCGCTGCCTTGCGAGGCGAGCGTCAGCGCCCTGGTATGCAGTCGAGTCGCTACCAGCAGGTGGGGTCGCGACGGCTCGAGCGGCGAGAGCTCCTCGAGCGCGCCGCCAAGATGGGACAGCACCGCGACCTTGTGCTTGTCTCGATCTTCGAGTAGCAAATTCGCGCCCGCGAGGATCCGGGCCGTATGGCGCAACCGTGCTGCATCGTCGGACGTCTCGATGGATGTGGGCCAATGGCGGCAAGCGGTCCAGACGAGCCATTCCACTCGCACTCGCTTGATCACGCCGCCCACGTGTTGACAGTAGTGGTTCTGGAAGCAGCCGGGTGACAGGAACTGGCGCGACGCCCGGGAAATGCATGAACCGATCGGATGGGTGTGTGTTCAGCGGAACGCTGTGGGCTACGGAGCGTCGCTGTCCGACGCAGCTTCATCCACGGGCTCGGGGGGAGCGGGGTTCGCGTCTGGGCCGACCACCGGGGCAAGCGATCCTGCATTGGGTTCTGGTGCATCCTGGGCAACCGGCACGTCTGGTGTGACAGGGCTATCGGATGTGGCGGAGGCATCGACCTCGGATGTTTCACCAGCGGTATCTGACTCCGGTACCGCGTCCGGATCTGGAGCCAGTGCTTCGTCCGAAGTAGGTGAATCGGCCGTGGTGGCCGCGATTGTGTCAGGCTCGTCCGGTGCCGTCGTATCGTCAGTTGTCGGAACCTCTGTGAGAGAGCTGAGAACAGTGGGGTCATTGGCGACGAGCGAAGCTGCAATGGCTGAGCCTGAATTCGTGGTGGTTGTCGGCACTTGGTACTTCTTGAGTGCATCCTGAACCTTCTTTGCTTCTTCTTCATCGGTTCGTCCCCAACGTTGCCAGGTGTGCGCTCCGTTGGTGTAGATGAAGTCGATCGGCAGGCCGAGGATGGCGGCTTGAGCGTTCAAGATGACTGCGGACACGAAGGACACGAACTCGAGGACGCTGCCCATCACCGCCTCGCCGATACCACCAAGGGCCATGAGTTCGTCCCACTCGGCCTGGGAGGCGATCAGCCCATTGCCGGTAGAGACGATGATGGTCTGACCGTTCGGCTTGGTCTGCCAGATCCGGCCGAACACGTCGTTGGACGCCCAGGTGTTGCCGGCGCTGAACGGGTTGCCCCACATTCCGTCCAGACCGTTCGAAATGCCCTGACGTGACGACAAGATGAACGGGATGAGAATCCATCCGATCGGATTGTTTGTCTGGTAGTAGCCCGACGTCGACAATGCGACCTTGAACAGATCGGGGTACTTCAGGGCGAGGTTCACGGCCTGTCCGCCGGAGATGGACAGGCCGACGATCGCATTACCTGCCTGGTCGATCGCGAAGTTCTCGTTCAGGTAGTCGGGGAGTTCTTCGCCAATGAAGGTTTCCCACTGCGGATCGTAGGCTTCTCCGCTGGAGGTGGTGAGAGGGTTTCCGTCGGAGTCAAGTGGGGGTGACTGCCAATCTGAGGACCAGGTACTCGTCGACCCGTTGATCATCACCAGGTTGTATTGCGCGCTGTATAGCGAACTTCCGGCACTGCCGCTGGGATCGTTGATCCCGCCGAGGAAGTAGACGGCTTGTTCTTGTTCGCCGGTGGGTTGATCGGATGGGCGGACCTTGACGGTCACATAGCTCTGCATCGACTCGGACCAGACCTTGCATGTCTGCACGTTGTTGGTGTGATCGGACGTGGACGCGAACGAGCATCCGGCCGATGTTCGCGCGACTGTTGGGTCGACCGCGAAAGCTGGGCTGATCCCGCCGGCCAGTCCGATAGCGGTTGTGATGCTCACGGTTGCGAGCAAGAGTCGATGGTGGCCGCCGTTGACTCGTAGGCGGGTGACTCGGCAAAGTCGCTTGATCATAGGCATACAACCTCATCTAGGAGCGGACCCGAGCTAGCCTCGTGCTTTCACGCTGATTTCGTGTCGTGAGTGAGGAATGGTGCCCTGACCTGGGATGATTGAGATTGCGAAGTCATCAATCGGACCAGATCGAGGAGCACCATTCAGGTGAGTAAGTCTACGTCGCCCTACCCCGTGCTGTCTGCAGATGGCACCGGAACCGGGGTGGTGTCGCAGGCCGGCGCCACGGTGTTGTTGCGGACAGCCGAGAAAACGGGCCTGACCACCGATTTATCGGACGCGTTGACGCCGTGGCGTAAACCCCTGGCGACCCACGATCCAGGCAAGATCATCACGGATCTGGCTGTGGCGGTCGCGATCGGCGGTGATTGTCTGGCCGACATCAACCAACTGCGCGCCAACCCCGCGGTATTCGGTCAGGTCGCCTCCGACCCCACGGTGTCACGACTGATCTCGGCGTTGGCCGCCGACGCCCCAGCGGCATTGACGGCCATCAACTCCGCCCGCGCTGCTGCCCGGGCAGGGTGCTGGTCAGCAGCCGGCACCACCGCCCCCGATCATGACGCCGATACTGGCGATCCGCTGATCGTCGATCTCGACGCAACCTTGGTGACCGCGCACTCGGAGAAACAGGATGCGGCACCAACCTACAAGCGCGGGTTCGGTTTCCACCCGCTATGTGCGTTTGTCGATCACGGTAGCGAGGGCACTGGCGAACCCCTGGCGATCCAATTGCGGCCCGGCAACGCCGGCGCCAACACCGCCGCCGATCACATCACGGTCACCGCCGCCGCACTCGAGCAGCTACCGACGGTGCAGGGGTATCGGGTCGGCGAGTCGGTGCTGGTGCGCACCGACTCCGCCGGCGGCACCCACGAGTTCCTCGGCTATCTCACCCGCCGGCACCTGGCCTATTCGGTGGGATTCGGGCTGACCGAGACCACCGCGGCCGTGACTGACCGGATCAGTCCCGAGGCGTGGACCCCGGCCTATGATGCCGACGGCGTGCAACGCGACGGAGCGTGGGTAGCCGAGTTGACCGGGCTGATCGACCTATCAGGCTGGCCGCAGGGGATGCGCGTGATCGTCCGGAAAGAGAGGCCGCACCCGGGTGCGCAATTGCGGTTCACCGACCGTGATGGGTTGCGGCTGACCGCGTTCGCCACCAACACCGTCCGTGGCCAACTCGCTGATCTGGAGCTGCGTCACCGGCGGCGGGCTCGATGTGAGGACCGGGTCCGTCCCGCCAAAGACTGTGGCCTGACGAATCTTCCGCTGCACGGCTTCGATCAGAACCGGATCTGGTGCGCGATCGTGATGCTCGCCTGCGAGTTGATTGCATGGACGCAGATGCTCGCGTTCACCGATCATCCTGCTCGCCGGTGGGAACCCAAGCGACTGCGCCACCGCGTGTTCTCGATCGCAGCCAAGATCAGCCGCCACGCCCGGCGAACCCGCATGAAGATGGCCACCCACGCTCCGCACGTCGATCTGCTACTCGACGGGATAGCAAGGCTTGCAGCACTTCCAGCGCCGGCCTGACCACCAGACCGACCAACCTTCGATCCAGAAAGGACGTCACACCTCGGGGCCGTGAAACCCGACGCACACCGACGCCTCGGACAACACCACACGGCC
Organism: Gordonia desulfuricans NBRC 100010; assembly: GCF_001485495.1. Classification (GTDB taxonomy): domain Bacteria; phylum Actinomycetota; class Actinomycetes; order Mycobacteriales; family Mycobacteriaceae; genus Gordonia; species Gordonia desulfuricans. The sequence goes on from NZ_BCNF01000068.1 coordinate 33,878, forward strand.
CACACCCGGAATTCGGTCCTCAGACCACCACTCCGGGCCCCCTCAAACACCGGGCGACCCACGACGAAACATCGAGG